>JBKHYG010000116.1:0-2362 GCA_046565595.1 Actinomycetota bacterium
GGAGAGTATCGGGCGAACGAGCTAAGAGTTTCCAAAGGTGCTGGCGCCAGGCGGCGCGGCATGGCACACTTCCGGTCACGCGAGAAAGGAGGTGGTCAAGATTCCGAAACGATCTTGGACACGCGAGGGGGCCGACCGATAGGGACCGCTCGGGGTTCGGAGGCACCACCTCCTCGAGCCGCCTAGGCGCGGCCAACGCGACAAGGAACCGAGTGGTTCCTGCGGAATCCCAACGGCGACCCCGCTCGTGACGCGGGTCCGGTAGTCCGCCGGATGTCGTCACCGTGACGACTAACCGTCCACGGGTAAGTGTTCGAAGGGGCAGGGAAACCTGCCCCTTCGGCGTGCCTGGGGTCTACTGGCCGGCGCCGGGGGCCCTCTGGTCGACGCCGGGGCCGGGTTCCTTGGTTGGCGCCGCGTTCTTACTGGCCGGCGCCGGGGCTGGGCGCGGTCTCGAAGTCGGGCAGGACCGGCAGCGACGGTTCGGGCGCTGGTTCGACCGGCGTGTACGACTCGTGCGGAACGATGCTGAGCGTCTCCTCATCCCAGTCCCCGAACCTCGGGTTCACCAGGATGGTCGCTTCCTGCGCCGCTTGCGTCACCGCGTCTCCCAGGACCTGATCGCCTGCTTCGGCAGCCAGTTCCGCTTCGATCTCTTCTCGCACATCGGCTAGAGGCGTCACGCGTTTGGCTTCGACCCGGATCAGGTGGAAGCCGAACGAGCTTCGCACCGGCCCCACGACGACCCCAAGCGGCGCGTCCCATGCGGCTTCGGCGAAAGCGGGATCGAGCGCGTCGAGGCGGATGAAGCCGCCCAGGCTGCCCCCGTCCTTCGCGCTGGCGGTGTCGTCGCTGGTCTGCGCCATCGACTCGAAGGTGCGCGTACCGGCCTTGATGACGCTGAGCGCTCTGTCAGCTTTGCGTCTGGCCGGCTGCTCCTCCCCCTGCGGCGCAACCGAATACAGGATGTGACTCGCCTTGATCTCTCGATACCTTGCCTCGTTCTGCTCGTAGCGTTCGCGGATCTCGGACTCACTCGGTGTCGGCCCGATCTCGATCGCGAGTTCCTGTTGCAGGATCTGCAGTTCGAGCCGCTCGCGCAGCGTCTCCTCGTCCAGACCTGCGGCTGCGAGACGCTCTTGGAACTCTTGGTCGCTGCCGAAGCGTCCGCGGATCTCCTGGAACTGGGCTTCGATCTCTTCTTCGCTGGCTTCCAGGCCTTCCGCGATGGCGGCCTGGCGCAGCAGTTCCTGACGGATGAGGCCGGTCAGCAGGTCGCGCTCAAGTTGGACGCGAGTGGCCGGGTCGCCGGCGCCAGGGTTCGCCGCGACCTGCGCCTCGATCTGGGTTTCGATGTCAGAGGTCTCGATGGTCACGCCGTTGACGACCGCTGCCGAAGCGGTGAAGGTCTGGGCACAAGAGGCCGCGACCAGCATCACGGCGGCGGCGAGGAGGGTTCTGCGCATACGGCGGGTCAGGATAGCCGGGGCTCCCCCGGCCAGCCGCTAGTCGTCGGTCAGCAGTTCTTCCAGCTGGGTCTTGGCCCATTCCACGATCGTGGCTTGTTCGGCTCGCGGCACGACGATCGAGGCCGTGTAGGTGTCTTTGCGGTAGCTCGAGCCAGCGAAGAGCCGCTCGAAGCGCACCTGTTCTGACTCTTCCAGCACGAACGGTTCGATCCGCAGCCGATCGTTGGCGAAGGCCAGAAGTTTGGCGCCGCGATGGCCGACCAGGATCCGCAGTTCGGCCAGGCCGAACAGGTTCTCTGCTTGCGCGGGCAGCGGCCCGTAGCGGTCTCGAAGTTCTGCCCTGACCTGTTCGAGTGCCTGCTTGGTCGCGGCATCGGCGACGCGCCGATAGGCCTCTAGTCGTAGACCTTCGCGAGCGATCCACGATTCGGGCAGGTGCACATCGACGGGCAGGTCGATCTTGACCTCGGGGCGATGTTCGACCGTGTTGCCCTTGGCTTCCTCGATCGCTTCGCTCAGCATCCGCATGTACAGGTCGAAGCCGACGCTTGCGATGTGGCCTGATTGTTGCGAACCGAGCAGGTTGCCGGCGCCGCGGATCTCGAGGTCTCGTAACGCGACCTGCAATCCGCTTCCCAGATCGGTGAATCGACTCAAAGCTGAGAGACGGTCGTGCGCGTCGCCACTCAGTTCGCGGCCCGCGGGATACAGCAGGTACGCGAAAGCTCGTTCCTTGGCGCGCCCCACCCGGCCTCTCAGTTGGTATAGCTGCGCGAGTCCCAGCCGGTCTGCTCGATCGACGATCAGCGTATTCGCGTTCGGGATATCGAGGCCGCTTTCGATGATAGTGGTGGACAGCAGCACATCGATCTTTGCGTCCCACATGTCGAGCA
>JBKHYG010000117.1:0-22974 GCA_046565595.1 Actinomycetota bacterium
CATCACGAGGCGTCAAGGCCACGGCGAGCATGGCCAAGGCCAGGGTAGGCGCGGCGAACCGGCCCAGACGACTCAGCATGACCAGAGGTTTCTCCGACACCGTCCGGCATCCCTGCCGGAACGCGCAGCGGATGAAAGCCCTGACCGAAGGGTCCGGTTCGTCCGGTCCGCGGACACCGAACGGGCCACGGCCGGCGTGCCTGTGTTACCTCACCTGGTGGCTTGCAGGGTGAAGGTCGGACCCCCCTGGGCTTCGCCTGCCACCTGAAACACGGGGATGTGTTCCACTGCTTAGCTGAGTACTGGTCGGTCTGATCCCCGAAGTATGGCGAGTTCGGGTTCGTCGAAAGTGAATAGGTCAGGATGGTGCGCACATCCGGGCAGTACCCGTCGAGGTGGGCGGCCATCACGAACGAGGAGCCGTGCGGGATGTTCGAGTAGCCCGACTCGGGCGGCGTTGCGCGCCATGACGAGTTGATCGCGTTGAAGACACCGACGGTTCCAGGCCCACCGTGGATGGGGACGCGCCGCTCTCCACGCTTCTCGTACTGCCATTGCCCAAGTGGTGCATCGAAGGCGATGCCCGCCCGGTTCAGATCATTGATCGCGCGACCAAGCGCCTCGATGACCTGAGGGTTCTCCGTGTCGAGCCCTCGCGGTGTGTTGACCGGATCGAAGACATCGAAGCCTTCGTCGTAAGGATCGAAGGGCCCAACATAGGGAACGAGTTGTCCGAGCGCGTAGCCAGCGAATCTGCGGAACAGGACCGCGCCTGTCGAATCGAGGTCGTCTCGCAGGTCCCAGCCTTCCAAGGCGTCGCATGCGGGCCCGTCGTTAACGACGAACCCGTCACGGGTCGGGATGAGGGCGTACTGGCGACACATCTCGACCAGCTCGTCTCGCCAGAGCTCACCGGCGTACTGACGGTTGTTGAACACCGCCCAGGCGACATCGTCCACGCTGTCCCAGCCGCGCGCTCCCCTGCCGTCGCTCCCGTCCAAGGCGTCCTGCATGATCCGGAGACCCAGTCGAGTACGCAGGGATCGCGTGGAACGCTCGTTGCCGATGATGGTCGCGAAACCTTCCAGCGGAAGGTCTGGGTTCGACAGCCAATAGGAATCGTTCGAGTTGGTCACATAGGTCTTGGTCCGCAGGTACGGCATGTTCGACGGACCGAAGATGCCTTTGCGCGCGGCATCCGGATCGTTGTCCCAGAAGCAGTCGCTCCGGGAGCCGTCCAGGACCGGGAGGCGCAGCAACTCGAAGGTGGCTACACCGAGGGCCGTGGAACAGACCTCGACCTTGGCGTCTGGGACATTGGGAACCGTTCCGATGTCGGCGTACAGGGACCAGCCTTGCGAGTCGGCCGCGATCGTGTTGACCCAAGGGATGCCTTGGTTGCGCTTCAAGATGTCAAGCAGTTCAGCGGTCGAGTTCGCCTGGTTGGTCTCCATGAAGTGGTTGAAGACCCGGAAGTTGTCGATGTTCGCGTCCGCCATCGCGAAAGCGGTCGCCGGCGTCCACGGGAACAGCGGCAGGCCGAGGATCTCGGTCAGGATGGGCCCGTAGATGCTCGAGTACAACCGACGGGTTCCGAACCCCGGGACGGTCACCTCGTCGAAGGTCATCTTCCGCGGGACACCGTCTACGAAGTACGAGTACGGATCACCGGGCACGAGCTTCAACTCGATAGGTGTGAAGCGGTACGCGGTCGAGACGGTGTGTGACCACGCGAGGAATCGCGTGTTGCCGATCAGGATCAAGGGAACCCCGAACAGGGTCCCACCCGCAACCTCGATGTCGTTCGCGAAGCCAGGGCGGTTCACATGGAAGGCCGCCTGATAGAAGCGCTCAGGTCCGTCCCACGGGAAGTGCGGGTTGCCGAGCACCATGCCGCCTCCACACCGTCTGCAAGAGAGTTCTCTCCGATCCCGTAAGCATTCGAGCCGATCGCTCCCAAGGGCAACCGCTCGCCGAGCTCACGGATGTCGTCGACATCGAACGATGGAGGCGACGACGGGGCGTCTGGCGTTGCGACCAATGGCTTGGCTCGCGTGATCCCATCGATGGCGACACCCGATGAGGCGAGCAGGACCAGCTGGTAGAAGCGACGGAAGGCATCTAGCCGTGTGATGGGCGACACCCAGGGTTCCGAGATGCAGTCATGCCCGTCGGGGTTGTCGTTGGCGCGGGCATCCTCCAGGTAGCGGTTGTACCCGGCCACATATCCATCGACCCCTGCGATCAGTTCGGGGTCGACCTTGTTCGTTCCCTGGGACGCGAGCAGTCCCTCGACGACCTGGGTGTCGATGATGCGCTGGAAGAAGAAGTCAGAGTCGAGGTTGTTGAAGTTGCCACCGTTCCCACGCGACGCATAGGACTTGCCCGGACCGAAGAACTCGGAACGCCGACCTCGTACCGTCGTGTAGGTGTCGGCCATGACGCAGAGGTTGTCCTGCGCGAAGACATAGCCGAAGCCGTAGGTAGCCGACGGCAGGTCGTTCGCGTACAGGTGCGGGACGCCGCCCTGGACGCGGACGATATCCACATCGTAGAGATGGCTCGCACCAGCTGGGGCGATCGAGACCAAAGGCAGGAGCACGGCGACGGCGGCCAAGAGAGCCACCCTCTTAGAGCGAATTCGGCCAGACACAGGGGTTCCTTCCATCCGGGTACGAGATACTGATTTCTCCCCGTCTGGCCCGGATACCTGCCCGCCTTCCCGTTAGCCCTTCAGGGATTCCATGAAGCCGTCGGGGTCCTTCAGGCTGATGGTGAGTCGACGCAGTGCGATCTGCCGGCCACTGAACCTGCGAACGAGCCAACCAGAGATCTTCCCAACCTTCTGGCCGCCGATCGCTCTGGCGATGTCCAGCACGGCTGAGGCCGGTGGCTGGATCCGAAGTTCCACCAACCCGCTGCCCGCTCGATTCACCAACCAACGGCCGCGGCGCCCGTGCACGCCGCGGGTCAAGCCCTTCAGATCGGGCAGCCGGCGCATGGCCTCGATCTGCGAGCGGGGGATCACCGAGTGGAAGGTCGGAGGCTCTCCGAAGGAGACCTCCACCGAATGCTCGGTCACGACGACATCTCCGCCACGCGTAGATGGCGCAACGGCAGAACCCAGCCTTCCGGCTGCATCCTCAGAGAACTCGAACCTGTCCATTCTGTCAAGGCTACCTTTACAACAGCGGTCTGTCAAGGTATCCTTTACAAGCCATGGAAGCGGGTGACCGACGCAGGATGGCTAGGAGGCTAGCCACGCACGCCGCGCTGGTGGCGCTAGCCATCAGGGGCAGGCGATCGAGCGAGCCGTCTCCGCTGGCCGCCGTCGGAGCGTGCGAGATTCTCGCCGAGTTGGCCGAAGAGGTGCAGCGGGCGCTCGTCGCCGACGCCCGGGCCGCAGGCCATACCTGGCAGGAGATCGGAGATATCTTGGGAACGACCCGCCAAGCCGCGTTCCAGCGGTTCGGCGCGTGAAGCTCGATCAGTTCTGGTTCGAAGCCATCTCCACGGGCGGATGGTCTGGAGACTTGGCCACCTCGAAGACGATCTCGTCATCCTTGGCGTCCACGACCACGGTGTTGCCCGTGCTGAACTCACCCATCAGCAACTTCTCTGACAGCGGGTCCTCGACCATCTTCTGTAGCGCCCGCCGCAGGGGCCTCGCCCCGAGCAACTGGTCGTAGCCCTTGTCGGCGATCAAGGTCTTGGCCGGGTCGGTGAGGATCAACTCCACATCCTTGGCCTTCAACTGCTCGGTGATCCGGCGGGCCAGGAGCGTGACGATCTCCTTCACATCCTCGCGCGTCAGCGGATAGAAGACGATCAACTCGTCGATACGGTTCAGGAACTCTGGCCTGAAGGACCGCTTGACCTCGTCCAGGACCTTCTCGCGCATCCGGTCGTAATCCATCGCATCGACATGCTTGCTCGCGAATCCGAGCCCCTTCTTCTCGAGGTCGCGGGTTCCGAGGTTGGAGGTCATGATGATGACGGTGTTCTTGAAGTCCACGGTGCGACCCTGGGAGTCGGTCAGGCGACCGTCTTCGAGGATCTGCAGCAAGGTGTTGAACACATCCGGATGAGCCTTCTCGATCTCGTCGAACAGCACGACGCTGAAGGGACGACGACGGACACGCTCGGTCAGCTGGCCTCCCTCTTCGTAGCCGACATAGCCCGGGGGCGAACCGATGAGCCGGGAGACCGTGTGCTTCTCCATGTACTCGCTCATGTCCAACTGGATGAGCGCGTTGGCGTCACCGAACAGGAACTCGGCGAGGGTCTTCGCGAGCTCGGTCTTGCCGACGCCTGAGGGGCCGGCGAAGATGAACGAGCCGCTGGGACGCTTCGGATCCTTCAACCCCGCGCGTGTGCGTCGGATCGAACGCGACAGCGCCTTGATCGCCTCTTCCTGGCTGATGATGTTGCGGTGGAGTTCCTCCTCCATGCGCAACAACTTCGCCGTCTCCTCTTCGGTGAGCTTGTAGACCGGGATACCCGTCCACATCGCCAAGACCTCGGCGATCTCTTCCTCGCCCATGATCTTGTCGTCGGCCAGATCGTCCTCTTCGGGAAGTTCCTCTTGAGCCTTGCGGCGAGCGGCCAGTTCGTGTTCGCGCGCACGCAGGCGATCCGCCCGATCGAAGTCCTTCTCTGCGATCGCGGTCTCCTTCTCGAGGCGAACCTCGCGCATCTCGCTCTCGAGTGCGCGCAGTTCCTCGGGTACGGTCACGCCGCGGATGCGCATACGACTGCCCGCTTCATCGATCAGGTCGATGGCCTTGTCCGGCAGGAAACGGTCGCTGATGTAGCGGTCCGCGAGATTCGCAGCGGCCACCAGCGCCTCGTCGGTGATCTCGACGCGGTGGTGACTCTCGTAACGCTCACGGAGTCCCTTGAGGATCTCGATGGTGTCCGCGACCGACGGCTCCTCGACCTTGACCGGTTGGAAGCGCCGTTCAAGAGCGGCGTCCTTCTCGACATGCTTGCGGTACTCATCGAGGGTGGTAGCCCCGACGGTCTGCAGTTCGCCGCGCGCAAGCATCGGCTTCAGGATGCTCGCGGCATCGATCGCACCCTCGGCCGCGCCCGCGCCGACCAGCGTGTGGATCTCGTCGATGAACAGGATGATGTCTCCGCGAGTGCGGATCTCTTTCAGGACCTTCTTGAGTCGCTCCTCGAAGTCGCCGCGGTAGCGAGACCCAGCGACCAGGGCTCCTAGATCGAGTGTGTAGATCTGCTTGCCGCGGATCGTCTCGGGAACCTCGTCAGACACGATCTTCTGAGCGAGCCCTTCGACGATCGCGGTCTTACCGACACCTGGCTCGCCTATCAAGACAGGGTTGTTCTTGGTCCTACGGGACAGGATCTGCATGACCCGTTCGATCTCGCGGCCACGGCCGATGGTCGGATCGAGCTTGGATTCGCGTGCGAGTTGGGTGAGGTTGCGGCCGAACTGGTCCAGCACCGCAGAGCCGCCCGGCTGACCTTCACCTGCCGGGGCCTCCGGCGTGGATCCCTTTCCGCCCTTGGTCGAAGCCTGATAGCCCTGCAGCAGCGCGATGACCGTCTGGCGGACCTTCGCGAGATCCGCCCCCAACTTGACGAGCACCCCAGCGGCCACGCCTTCGCCCTCGCGGATCAGGCCGAGCAGGATGTGTTCGGTGCCGATGTAGTTGTGTCCGAGCTGCAGCGCTTCACGGAGCGAGAACTCGAGGACCTTCTTGGCCCGAGGCGTGAAGGGGATATGTCCGGTGGACGGGTTAGCGTCGCGACCGATGATCTCTTCGACCTGCTGGCGGACCGCCTGCAGGCTGATGTCCAAGGATTCGAGCGCCTTGGCCGCAACACCCTCACCCTCGTGGATCAGACCCAGCAGGATGTGCTCGGTGCCGATGTAGTTGTGGTTGAGGGCCCGGGCTTCCTCTTGAGCGAGGACCACCACGCGCCTAGCGCGATCGGTGAAGCGCTCGAACATCGTTTCTCCTCCAGGGTTGGCTTGGGTCGATTATAGGGAGGCGAAACCCTTCCGCCCCAGTCCTTAACTAACTGCGTCGTCATCAGGAACAACGACCTTGAGGACCTATTCGTTCCGACTTAGTCCCAACGAACCGTTCCTGCCCGTTACTTATGGTTCTCACACCTTGGGAGGTTGGAACACCGGCGGATCGCCGAACCCGGATCTAGCCCTCGGGACGCATGGTCGGGAACAAGATCACTTCCCTGATCGTGGGCTGATCGGTCAGCAGCATGACCAGGCGATCGACGCCGACCCCCAGACCTCCGGCGGGAGGCATCCCGTATTCCAATGCGCGCAGGTAATCCTCATCGACGCTCATCGCCTCGGCGTCGCCCGCGGCCTTCGCCCGGGCCTGAGCTTCGAAGCGGCTCCGCTGATCGGTCGGATCGGTCAACTCGCTGAAGGCGTTGGCGATCTCGCGGCCAGCGATGATCAGTTCGAAGCGTTCGGTCACATGGTCGTCGTCGCGATGGAGCCGCGCCAACGGTGAGACCTCTACGGGATAGTCGGTAACGAAGGTCGGATCCCACAGGTTGCCTTCGACATGCTTCTCGAACAGTTCGGTGATCAGCTTGCCGACCCCCCAGGACCCTTCGTGGGGAACGCCATGCTCGTCACACACCTTCCGCACCTGTTCGATCGTCATCTCGTAGGACAACTCTTGCATCCCGATCGCTTCCCGGACCAGATCGAGAAGTGGGGCGCGACGCCAGGGTCCGCCGAGGTTGATCTCGCGCTCCTGATAGTTGACGGATCCGACGCCGGCGGCGTCCTGGATCAACTCTTGGGTCAGTTGCATCATGTCGTGGTAGTCCGCGTAAGCCTGGTACACCTCGAGCATCGTGAACTCCGGGTTGTGCCGCGGACTCATGCCCTCGTTGCGGAAGTTGCGGTTCAGTTCGAAGACCTTCTCCAGTCCGCCGACGACCAGCCTCTTCAGGTAGAGCTCTGGCGCAACGCGCAGGTAGAGATCCAGTTCGAGGGCGTTCATGTGGGTCACGAACGGGCGAGCAGACGCACCTCCGGGCTGCGTCTGGAGCATCGGGGTCTCTACCTCGACGAAACCTCGTTCCGTCAGGGAGGTTCGCAGCGAAGCGACGATCCGGGAGCGTTCGAGCGCAACGCGACGCGCCTCTGGATTGACGATCAGGTCCAGGTACCGTCGACGGTATCGGGTCTCGAGGTCCTTCAGGCCAGACCACTTCTCCGGCAATGGCCGGATGGCCTTCGCCAGCAGGACCAACTCGCCGATCCGGACCGAGAGCTCTCCCCTCTTGCTACGGATCACCTCGCCGCGCGCACCGACGACATCTCCCAGATCAAGATCCTCGAACAGTGCCATGCCGTCGTCGCCCAGCGCGTCCAGCGCCGCCATCAGTTGGATCTCTCCGGTCGCGTCGCGAAGAACACCGAACGCGAGCTTGCCGTGGCCTCGCTTCAACATCAGGCGGCCAGCGACCGAAGCCTGCTCGCCTGTGGAAGCGCCGGGTTCGATGGCCTCGTACTGCTGCTGCAGGGCGGCGGCCTCGTGCGAACGGTCGAACCGGACCGGGTACGGTTCGACCCCGGAGTGCCGCAGCCGCTCAACCTTGTCGAACCTGGCCTGTTCGAACTCGTCGTAGTTCATCGCTCTCCCGCATTGCGTTCGTACAACAGTTGCAGACCTTGCAGCGTCAGCCAAGGATCCTCGACATCGATCGCCGGGCAGATCGGCGCGATGATCCCAGCCGATCCTCCGGTGGCGATCACCGGGGTGTCTTCGCCGAGGATCTCGCGCATCCGCCTCACTATCCCCTCCACCTGACCCGCGAACCCGTACAGCACACCAGATTGGATGGCTTCGACGGTCGTCTTTCCGATGACGCTGCGAGGAGGCGTGTACGCGATGGTCCTCAGTTGCGCCCCTGCGCGGACCAAGGCTTGGGTCGAGATCTCGATGCCAGGGGCGATCGCGCCCCCTAGGTACTCGCCCTTAGGGCCGATCGCATCGACGGTGGTCGCGGTCCCGAAATCGATGACGATGCAGGAGCCGTGGAACCGGGCGAAGGCCGCGACCGCATTGACCACACGGTCCGCACCGACCTCTCTGGGATTGTCGGTCGAGATCATGAGCCCGGTCTTCAGGCCTGGTCCGACCACCATCGGTGGGAAATGGAAGTAGCGCTCGCACATGTCGCGGATCGTCTCGGTCACCTGTGGAACGACGCTGCTGACCGCGACCCCGGTCACCTGCTTCCCGAAGGACAATCCGGCCTGGCCCATCAAGCCACCGAAGATGAGTGCGAGTTCGTCTCCGGTGCGGTGAGCGTCGGTAGCGATCCGCCAGTGTCGTTCCAACTCGCCCCTGTCGAAGAGACCGATGACGGTCTGGGTGTTGCCGACATCCACCGCCAACAACATCAGAGCGCCTCGATCTCGAGGGAGAGGTCGATCGCGGGCGCGGAATGGGTCACGGCTCCGACGCTGATCGCGTCCACGCCCGTGGCCGCGATCTCTGCGATCGTCTCGAGCGTGATCCCGCCGCTAGCTTCGGTCTTGCAGCGTCCGCCCACCAGCGCGACAGCTTCCGCGAGCATGGCCGGCGGCATGTTGTCGAGCAGAAGCTCGTCTGCCTGCGCGTCCACCGCTGCACTCACCTGATCGAGGGTGTCGCACTCGACCTCGATCCACGCACCAGGGGCGTACTCGCGCGCACGCTCGATGGCAGCCACGATCCCGCCCGCCACGGCGATGTGGTTGTCCTTGATCAGGATCTGGTCCGCCAGGGTCATCCGATGGTTCTTCCCGCCACCCGCGATCACCGCGGCCTTCTCGAGCAGGCGTAGACCAGGCGTCGTCTTCCGCGTATCGCGCACCTCGACTGTCCCCGCCGCTTCGACGAATCGCGAGGTGTGCGTAGCGATCCCAGACAGGTGCTGGATCAGGTTCAACGCCGTTCGTTCTGCGGCTAGCAGCAAACGAAGCGGCCCTTCGACCCGTGCAACGGTCGCGCCGGTCTCGATCATGTCACCATCGGCGTGGGAGGTTTCGACACGGACACGACCGAGTTCGTCGAACACTGCGATGAAGGCGTCGAGTCCCGCCAGGACGCATGCCTCCCGCGCGACCAGAGATGCGACCCCCTCGGTACCCGCAGGGATGACCGCATGCGTCGTCAGGTCCTGGTGCGCGCGATCCTCTGAAAGCGCAGCGCGAACGACCGCGCGTCGTGCAGCGGCGAGCGCCCCGTCGTCCACCGAAAGGTCAGATCACGACCGCGCCGTGGCGTTCAGCCTCGATCGCGGTGACCCGGTTGCGCTCGTCGACGAAGACGACCGTCGGCTCGTGGGCACGAGCCTCTGCATCCGTCATGGTCGCGTAGCTGATGACGATGACCAGGTCGCCTGGAGAGACGAGCCTGGCAGCAGCGCCGTTCAGGCAGACGGCGCCTGAGCCGGCCGGCCCTTCGATCGCATAGGTCTCGAGGCGAACACCGTTGGTGATGTCGCAGACCTGCACCCGCTCGTTCGGGAGGATGTCAGCCGCCTTCATCAGGTCGGCGTCGAGGGTTATGGACCCGACATAGTCGAGGTTCGCCTCGGTCACCGTGGCACGGTGGACCTTGGACTTCATCATCGTGCGGAACATCTGGCTCCCTTCGATCGATGCCCTATCGGGTCACCGTCAGGTTGTCGATGAGTCGCGCTGGTCCGACGAACGCCGCGACAGCGAGCAACGCTTCTCCGGAGATGGTCGAAAGATCGTCGAGGCTCTCAGGATCGACGCAAGCCGCATAATCCAAGCGGGCCAGCGGCTCCAATCGTACCTGCTCGGCCATGGCATCCGCGACCCGGCCGCCGTCGGTCTCGCCAGCCTCGATCGCGGCTAGTCCAGCGGCCAGAGCCCTCGACAAGCACAGGGCTGATCTGCGCTCGTCGGAGGACAGGTAAGAGTTCCTGCTGCTCATCGCCAGACCGTCTGATTCCCGCACGGTCGGGCACGCGATGACCTCCACCGGGAAGTCGAAGGCTTGGGCCAGTCGCCTGATGATGACCAACTGTTGGGCGTCCTTCTGACCGAAGTACGCCCTGCACGGCCCCGCCAGGTTGAAGAGTTTGGCCACGATGGTCGCCACGCCGTCGAAGTGGCCGGGGCGGGTCCTGCCGCACAACCTGTCCCCGATCGGGCCGACCTGGATGTTGAAGTCCGAGCCGCTGCCGAGCATCCCTTCCGGGCTGTCTGGCCACAGCACCAGATCGACCCCTGCCTCCAGACAGGTCCGCGTGTCCCGCTCTCGGTCCTTCGGATACCTGTCTAGATCCTCGTTGGCGCCGAACTGCAAAGGATTGACGAAGATGCTTGCAGCCACCAGATCGCACTCATCCTTCGCGCGGCGCATCAGGCTCGCGTGTCCCTCGTGGAGGAACCCCATCGTCGGCACGAATCCGATCGCCTTGCCGGCTACGCGTTCGCGTATCAGTTCGCGTTGGAACTCATGACGATCGGTGACGATCCTCATGCCTCCAGCACCTTGCGCATCCGTTCGGCTGCCCGCGGATCCAGACGCTTCGACCCCGCCGCCAAGGCGAGGGCGCGCAGGGCGTTGGCACGATAGGACTCTGCTATATCGGGAGGCAGCGCTTCGAGGTGGGCAGACACCGTTGCAGCATCGCCACGCGATACCGGACCTGTCAACGCGTCAGCGGCGCCGAGCCGCCCGATGTTCGCCACGGTCCTCTCGAGCAGCGGTTGCAGCATCTGCGAGGCGGAACCGAGCAGATCCGAGGCGTCTGCTGCCAGAGCGACCAGATGATTGGACGCGTGAACGAGCGCGGCGTGGTGGACCGCTCGAGACTCCTGCGGGATGTGTGCGAACCTGCCGTTCACGGCGGACACGAGACGCTCGCAGTCGGTGCGCGCGTCATCCGTTGCGGTGATCCCGAACCACACGCCATCAAGTGGCTCGGTCGAAGTTGCTATCGGCGTGGCGGGATGAACGCAGCCGGCACGCCGCCTGCCCTCGAAGACCTCTAGTCCGAGGGGACCGCAGCAGTGCACGATCAGCGCATCCTCACCGACCAGCGAGTTGGCTCGCGACACGACCTCTGCGACTGCCGCGTCAGGAACGGCCACGATCACACGCTCGGCAGCAGCGATGAGGTTCGGGTCATCTGCGCGACCGATCAGACGCGTAGAGACCCCTCGGGCGGCCAGCGCCGCCGCGAAGGATCCGCCGACCCGGCCAGGGCCGATGATGCAGGTTCGAGGCTCCATCGGGCGCCCAGGATAGGCCTGCTCGAGAAGGTGTCCGTTCGAGTCGCAACGAATCGGAGAACCATGCGTAGATCCCTCGCGGTCCTGTCAGCCATGAGCATGTTGACGCTCGCTCCAAGCAGCGCCGAGCATCCGACCATCTCGCGGTCCTTCGATTGTTCGGGCGCGGGCGGCGCGACGGCAGCCATGGAGAACGAGTACATCGTGGAGTCCGGTTACGGACCATGTTGGTTCCATACGGGCCATCACACATACGACCTCGGAGGCGTGTATGCCGTCGACAACCTCAAGGGGCGGGTCTTCAGCGTCGAGGTCCAGTTCTCTCCGCCGATCGAAGCCGACGCGTCCGGGATCACGATCGTGGTCGAGGCCTCCCTTGATGGCCGCAACTGGGAGCCGATCGGCACGATGCCTTACGCGGCTCTCTCGACCCGGCAAGACATCCTCTTCGATCTCGACACCGACGGAGTCTTAGCCAGGTACCTGCGGATCCGGCAGCCACTCTCAGCTGCACAAGGGCTGAGCGGCTACCTGGATTCTTCGCGGTTCGAGGCGAGCCTGCGGTCAGCCACCGCCGATCCTCTTCCAGCCTGGGAGAGTGACGAACGGGAACTGCGCTGCGCGAGCGACACGATGGAGCGGATCTATCCCGGACATCCCTGCTGGTTCGGAGGCATCAACCGCTACGACTCTCCAAGCGTCTTCCATACCTATCCCCTCGATGGAGTTCAGCAGGTCGGGCAGGTGGAAGGCGTCGCGACCTTCCTTCCTTGGAGGACCGACGACTACACCCAGAACGGCGGGAACCGCAGGACCTTGCAGGCTCACCTGCAATCGAGCGTCGACGGCGAAGACTGGACGACCGTGCATACCTTCACCGCCGAGTATGGGGTCCCGGCGGGCTTCGTCACCGACGAGGTCGGTCAAGCTGCATATCTGCGGCTGGTGGCCGAATACCACAAGGGAGTGACCACGCATCCGGCGCTCAAGCATGTGCGAGGGATGCTGTTCGACTCGACCCTGCTCGTAACCAGATCCTGACCGCTGCTAGTGCCTCACAGCGGCCGGACCGCTTGGTCGTCGATGGCCGCGGCTAGTTCTGCGACGGTTTGCGAGCGTCCCGGGGGGACCAGATCGGGGGCGAGCTCGGCCAACGGAACCAGCGCGAAGGCCCTCTCGAAGAGCCTGGGATGCGGGATGATCAGACCGCCGGTGTTCAGTTCGAGATCTCCGAACAGCAAGACATCGATATCTATGATCCTCGGACCCCACCGCGCCTCATTCGCCCGACGACGACCCAGCGCGTTCTCGATCGCCATGCAGCGATCCAGCAGCTCTCCCGGCTGCATCCTGGTCTCGATCTCGACCACCTGGTTCAGGAACCAAGGCTGATCTTCGGGCCCACCGATCGGCTCGGTCTCATAGAGCCTCGAACTCCGGAGGAGCCGCGCGGGTCCCCAATCGAGTGCTTCCGCCGCCTGCTGCAGGCTCGTTTCACGGTCACCGAGATTGCCTCCGAGCCCGAGGTAGGCGATGGTCACTTCTCGTCCAGGTCTTCGCGTCCGCGAGTGATCTCAACCGCGACCTCATCGACATCTTCGCTGAGAGGGGCGTTCGGTTTGGCCACTCGGACCCAGCAATCCTCGACAGCCTCGACCTCGAGCAGCAGCCGCGCGATCCGGTCCGCGAGTGTTTCGATCAGTTGGAACTCGCCGTCGGAGACTAGCGATGCGATCCGGCGGACCATCCCGTCATAGTCGAGGGTAGCCGTCAGATCGTCGGTGGCCGACGCCAAGCGAGTGTCGTACCTGGCCGCAACCGACACGGTGATCGGCTGAGGTACCGCGCGTTCCTCAGGTGTGACGCCGACGCGCCCCTTGACCTTCAGGCCTCGGACCTCGATCAGATCGGTATTGCTCATGTCACCTCCCGGCCTCTCTCACCGCGTGAACGATATCCACCACGCGCCGGGTTTCCCGCACATCATGCACCCTCACGATCGATACTCCTGCCCAGATGGCCAGAGCGACCGTCGCCAGCGAGCCTTCAAGCCGGTCATCAACCGGCAGGTCGCCGAGGGTCTTGCCTATGAAGGACTTGCGGCTCGTCCCGACCAGCACCTGATAGCCCAGCCGCGTGAATGTCTCGAGTTCGGCGAGCAGCCGCAGGTTGTGGTCGGCGGTCTTACCGAAACCGATGCCGGGATCCACGACGATCGAGTCTCGGGCGATGCCGGCATCGAGCGCGGCCTCTGCTCGAGTAGCCAGGTACTCGTAGACCTCCTTGACGACATCGGTGTATCGAGGGCTCTGTTGCATCGTCTCCGGGGTCCCTCTCATGTGCATCAGGCAGATCGGAACCTCGTGCTTGGCGGCGAGGGCAAGCATGTCGGGATCGCGGCCTCCCGAGACATCGTTGATGAAGCCGGCGCCTGCTCGGAGCGCCGCTTCGGCAACCCTGGGCTTGGTCGTGTCGATGCTGATGAGGGTGTTTCGGCTGGCGAGTCCTTCGATGATCGGGATGACGCGTCGGATCTCTTCTTCGGCGCTGACCGGCTCGGCCTGAGGCCGGGTTGACTCGCCGCCGATGTCGAGGATGTCGGCCCCTTGCTCGAGGCATCGCAGGCCGTGCTCTATCGCAACCGACGGGTCCAGGAAGCGCCCACCGTCGCTGAACGAATCGGGGGTCGCGTTGATGATCGCCATGATCTTCGGGCGAGCGGATCGATTCACGCTTCCGGATCCCTGGCCAGCGCGATCAGGTTCGCCTTCTCCTGAGGATCTGCGAGCGCTCCCCGGGCTTCGACGGTCACCATCGTCGCGCCAGGTTTCCTGGCGCCGCGGATGGTCATGCACAGGTGCTCGGCTTCCACCATGACGAACACCCCTGAAGGCTGCAAGGCTTCCTCGAGAGCATCGGCAGCTTGAGCAACCAGCCGCTCTTGGACCTGCAGCCGTCTAGACAGGGCCTCGATCAGGCGCGACAACTTGGACAGGCCACAGATCCGGCCGTCAGGTCCGGGGAGGTACGCGACCGCAGCTTGACCGATGAAGGGCAGGAGATGATGCTCGCAGAACGAGACGAGCTCGACGCCTCGGACCATGATCAGCCCATGCGCTTCCTCCTCAGGCAGAGGAGCCAGCAGGGCGACCGGATCGGTCGCGTAACCCTCGAAGAGTTCTGCGTAGGCCTCGGCCACCCGACCCGGTGTTCCGGTCAGGCCGGGGCGATAGGGATCCTCCCCTATGGACTTCAAGAGGTCCCGTATCGCGGTTCTGGTCCCTTCGGTGTCCACGAAGGTTCCCAACCTACCGCGACCTGGGGATTCGGCGCCCGACGGACTCGGCCAGAAGGTTCGGTTTGGACCCTTGTGGCGGTCATCCGGGCAGGAACCCGACCCTTCGGACGCGAATCGTTACCGCGGAGGAACCTGCCCCTGGTGCGTCATCGGGGCTGGTGTTCGTATTCGGAGAGAGGGACATAGTGCGTAGTTCACACCTGCGTCGCGTGGCGTTCGCCGCGCTCGCAATCTTGGCTTTCGCTGGTCAGCCCGTAACGGCCAGCGCTGCAACGATCGACCTAAGCCCCCGGATCCCCGCGGGAGCCGAGGCGTCCACACCCCCTGGCACCACCGTCACGGTCAAGCCTGGGACAGACGCCGCCTGGCTGACCTCGACCATCGACGGGGGTTCCTTGACCGGGGCGATCTCGACCTACGCTTCGGCACCTACCGGAGGTCCCGCTGGACCGGGCGCCTTCCGGCATCGTCTTGCCACCGGTAGTGATTCCGCTACCTGGTCGTCGAGTCTCTTCGCCGGTCAACGTCTAGACACCCTCACCGAACTCAGGTACTCGACCTTCGTCACGCTCGGGTCCAACGCTCCTTCTCTCCGCCTGCAGTTGGATCTGAACGGCGATGGCCTCTTCCAGGGCGCGTCCGTCGACGAAGAACTCGTCTTCGAGCCGATCTATCAGACCGGCGGCTACCCGGGTGACTCCTTCGCGAACCAGTGCAGCGGCATCCCCGGTTGTGTGGCCAAAGGCCAGTGGCAGACCTGGGACGCGCGCGGCGGTGGCTGGTACTCGCGCAAACTAGGTGATAGCGGTCCCCCCTTGAGGACGCTTGCCTCCTGGGCGGCTCAGTACCCGACCGCGCAGATCGCTAACGGAGCGGCACTGATCTTCAAGTCGGGCTCGGGTTGGGCCAACACCAACGCCTTCTTCGACGCGCTGCGCGTGAACGGCGTCACCTACGACTTCGAACCGCTGACGATCGAGATCACCCCGGACAGCGAGGCGCTGTTCCCTCGGTTCACATACAACGGCACCAGCAATCTCGAAGCCCCAAGGACAGCAGATGGCGCGCTGCAACAGTATTCGGCCGCCATCGAACCTCTGTCGGGTCGAGGGTCGCTGCACCAGAAGGTCAAGGTGCTTGGCGACCGGGTCTATGTCTACGCCGAGCCAGCAGGCGGCATCGCGTTGAACGACCTGAGTGGCCTCAGTTACGCGACCTACCTACGGAACCACGGGACCAAGGACCAGGCTCCCTTCATGAGCATCTACCTCGATCTCGATGGAGACGGGCTTTACGACGACACGCTGCAACTGATCCCTCAGTTCCAGACAGGGACGGGCCAGTGCCCCGCCTCTAAGTGCGTCCAGTCCGACACCTGGCAGGTCTGGGATGGTCTCTCGAGCCGATGGTTCTCGCGGAACGACTACCTGGCCAACAACCAGACCTTCCGGCGGCTAGACGAATGGGCCGCCCAGCCTGGCTTCGAGAATGCGCGCATCGCGATGGGCAACGCGGTAACCGTCCAGGTGGGTTCGGGATACAGCAATGTTGATGCGTTCGTCGACTACATCAACATCAACGGCACCACCTATGACTTCGAGACCCAGGTGGTCACGGTTTCTCCGCAGCAGATGAACGGCTGGTTCACCACTCCGGTGGCCGGATCGGGGGGAGACCAGCGTCGACAGGAGTTCGTCAACGGTCCTGCTAACGCGCCCTTCGGTGTGGGTTCGCTGAACCAGCAGATCGATGCGAGCAGCAGTAACGGTGATGACGATGTCTTCATCATGACGCCGCTCCTGGCCGGACAGCCCATCGAGTCGATAACGGAACTGTCCTATCGAGCGCGTGTCGATAGCACACCCGCGGGCCAGGCTCCGATCGTCAAGGTCATGGTCGACTACGACGGCGAGAACTACTACACCACCCAGGGAACCGATCGGCTGATCATCTTCGAACCCGCCTATCAAGACGGCTCATGGTTCACCGCGCCACAGTACGGCGCCGGTTACCCCTACCCACTGCCAGATCAATGCGACGGACCCTGCATCAAGAAGGGCGAGTGGAAGAACTGGGATGTGCTCGGCGGCGGCGTCTACTTCGGCGGTCAGATCTCGGGCGGCATGCACCCTTGGGACGAGTTGATCGATCAGATCCGATCAGAGCCTCTGCCCCCGGGGATGGCTGAGAACTTCAGTCGTGGGCGCATCGCGTTCGGTGAGCGTCCGATCTCGATCGAGAGCGACAACATCTTCGGCCCAAACTACGACGCGTCCATCGACTCGATCACGATCAACGGGGTCACCTTCGACTTCGAGGCCGCTGTTCCCGAAGCGCAGCTCGACGGCGAGAGGACCCAGGACGAGCCATACCGCCTGATGGTCAACGACACCGAGGCTCCCAGCAACAACCCGCTTGATGTCGCGGTCTATGGGGCGTGTACCAGCGACTCGCTCTACTTCTCTTTCGAGAGCCTCACGCCAGGCCACAACCTCTACCCGAGCAAACTGTTCTTCGACGCGAACAACAACGACACTTACAACGGTCGCGGTCAAGATCGGATGATCTCGTTCTATCCGGACGGGACCATCGTGGAGGGGGGCACTGGTCCCGGGGAAGGCCCAGCGGTGCCGATCCCGGGTGCGCAGGTGAAGTTCCGCGCGGATAGCAAGGCGGCAGAGATAAGGCTTCCCAAGGCGTACTTCGGCGAGGCCTGGTTCGCCTATGACATCTGGAGCGACAATTCCGGCAGGAACACTTCGTGGGACAGCTTCAACTACTCCCAGATGAAGAGCTTCATCCCGTCGCCGTGCTTGCCGATCCCCGAAGAGGTGTTCGGGGCAACCCCGATCGACTGCAGCCTCTACGACACCGACATCCGCCTGATCCAGTATGTGATCGACCGTTCGGCTTCCACACGCCTGAAACTGTTCGGCACCTGCGACCTCTCACAGGCAGCCGCACATGGAGGAACCACCGCGTCGATCAACTCTGCCGCGATCGTCGTCGACAGAGACGGTCTGACGATCGAGTCGCTCGACATAACCAGACGAGCACTGATAGCCGGCAGCGGCACTCAGACCGCGTTCTATGTGGCGCCTGGCACCAAGGATGTCACCATCCGAGGTTTGGAATTCACGAACCTCTCTCGTCCGATCGTCGTGCAGAACTCGATCAGGACGACGATCGGCGCACGCACGCCGCTGGAACCGCTGTCACCGCTGGGGAACCGCATGTTCGGCATCGGAGCGATGCAGGAGGGCGTGCTCGCGCTGGCATCTACCAACGCCGGCACCTCGACGACCATCACGCACGGCGCCAACGGTTTGCTGAGCAGGACTTACGCAACGCCCGTCAGCGGAGATGCCGTCGGCATCCCTGGTCCGGACGGGCAGGACCTGGTCGACATCACGATCGCGGGCAACTACATCTCGTATCGACCGCCGGGGCCGCTGACGCCGAACTCGGATGTGACTGGGATCGTGGTCCGTCAGCGAGGCAGCGCTCGGGACATCTACGGCGTCGATGTGTCGCAGAACGCCGTCGGTATGGCTAGCAGCGAGTTCCCGAACTTCAACTACGCGGGTATCCGCATCCACGCTGACTCCAACGATCCGAACTTCGCGCACATCAGGGATGTGACGGTGTTCAAGAACACGCTCGGCCGCTTCGAGGAGCTGAACCTCACGAGGGTCGACTCGAACCTGCCCGATGCTGGAGACCTGCAAGCCACCGGCCGGGTAGGTATAGCGCTGGGTCGTCTCGCCGATTTCGAGGTCAAGGGCAACAGCATCCGCACTATCCTTAGCAAGGTGCCCGGCATCAACATGATGGGCGGCGGCATCGTGGTCTACGACTCGTTCGACGGGAGCATCGAGACCAACAGCGTCATCACGATCGCTGGTCCCGACACCAAGGCTGCTGACCTCGGCGCGATCGGCATCGTGGACAACCTGATGGACCTGTTCTCGACGACATCCGCGCCGGGCAAGCCGACACGCGACATCAAGGTGATCGCCAACTACACCGGTTGGAGCGGCAACGACCCGAGCGACTTCGGTGCGCAACGCGGCCTACTGGTCTCGGGAGCAAGCGGCATCGACGCCACGCTGAACCAGTTCAAGACGATCGGCGACAAGAGCATCCTGCTGGGTACCGCCATCAGCGGCCCCGGGACAGCCTTCGGTTGGCCGGCGACCCTCGGGCCGCAGCGGGTCGCGCAGAGCAACTTCTGTCGCAACTGGTTGAACATCCACAGAGGCCAGCCTGGTTCAGAGAATCCCGCGGACACTCCGGCATCCCAGATCCAGTGGAACGCCTCCGGCTTGGGCTCGACGGGGAACAACTTCCCCAACGGTCAGTTCCAGACCGGCAACCACAACTGCATCTAACCGATGGATCATGACAGGGGCGGCTCGAACGAGCCGCCCCTCGCATATCCCGCAGGTCACCTGGGTAGGACTGCAGGGGACACACTCGGTCGGTAGCCTCAAGACCAGATGCCCAGAGACGACAAGCGCCCTTCCCGCGACGAGAAGGACACCAAGCAGCCCCCCATGGGCAAGATGCTTCGAGGACCAGGCCTTTGGCTGGTCATCGTGGTGTTGCTCAGTTTCGTGTTCCTCTCCAGCCTGGGAGGGCAGGATGCGGGCGACAAACTGACCTTCACCCAATTCCTGGACAAGGTCTCTGCGAACCAGGTTGAGGATGCGACCCTGCTGCGCCGTAGCGCCAAGATCACGGGCGAACTGAAGGATGGCAGCCGTTACGAGGTCGCCTTCTTGGATGAGTACGGTGATGAGCTGATCAACGAGCTCCGCGAGAAGGACATCCCCTTCGAGGTGGACGCTCAGGAATCGAATCCGTGGCTCGCGGGCCTGCTGAACTTCCTGCCCTTCATCCTCATCTTCCTGTTCTTCATGTGGTTCCTCAACAACTCGCAGGCCGGCGGGAACCGCGTCATGAGTTTCGGCAAGAGCCGAGCCAAGCCGGTAGCCAAGGATCAGCCCAAGGTCACCTTCAAGGATGTGGCCGGCGTGGACGAGGCCATCGAGGAACTGGTCGAGATCAAGGAGTTCCTCGAGGATCCGGCACGGTTCCAGCAGCTGGGAGCCAAGATCCCGAAGGGGGTCTTGCTGTACGGGCCTCCCGGCTCGGGTAAGACATTGTTGGCGCGGGCGGTCGCGGGCGAAGCCGGGGTGCCGTTCTTCAGCATCTCGGGCTCCGACTTCGTCGAGATGTTCGTCGGCGTTGGTGCGGCGCGTGTGCGTGACCTGTTCGAACAGGCCAAGCAAGCCGCTCCTGCGATCATCTTCGTCGATGAGATCGACGCCGTCGGACGCATGCGTGGAGCCGGGCTAGGTGGCGGGCACGATGAACGCGAACAGACGCTCAACCAGTTGCTCGTAGAGATGGACGGGTTCGATGCTCGAAGCGGCGTCATCCTGATAGCTGCCACGAACCGGCCCGACAACCTCGACCCCGCGCTCTTGCGGCCCGGACGCTTCGACCGTCAGATCGTGATCGACCGACCAGACCTGAAGGGTCGGCTCGACATCCTCCGCGTGCACGCGCGAGGGAAACCGCTCGGGGACGGCATCGACCTCGAGGTGCTGGCCCGACGCACGCCGGGTTTCACCGGAGCCGATCTGGCCAATGTCATGAACGAGGCTGCGTTGCTGACCGCGCGACGCGGCGAGAAGTCGATCACCATGCACTCGCTCGAAGAGTCGATCGACCGGGTCATCGGCGGCCCGGAGCGGAAGAGTCGCGTGATCGGCGAGAAAGAGAAGCGGATCATCGCCTACCACGAAGGCGGGCACACGATCGTCGGGCATGCCAGCCCGAACTCGGATCCGGTCCACAAGGTTTCGATCATCCCTCGCGGCCGCGCGCTCGGCTGGACGCTCTCGCTGCCGACCGAGGACAAGTTCCTCGTGACCCGCGGCGAGATGATCGACCAGCTGGCCATGTTCCTTGGTGGGCGGGTCGCCGAGGAACTGGTCTTCGAAGACCCCACCACGGGGGCCCAGGACGACATCGAACGAGCCACGCAGATGGCCAGAGCCATGGTCACCCAGTACGGGATGAGCGACCGGCTGGGACCGATGGCTCTTGGCCAGAAGCAGACAGAGGTGTTCCTGGGACGCGACCTGTCCTCGCACCCCGATTACTCAGACGAGGTCGCCTTCCAGATCGACAAGGAAGTGCGCCGGCTGCTGGACGAGGCTTACACGGAGGCCCGTCAGATCCTCACCGAGAATCGTGATGCGCTTGACGGTTTGGTCGCTGCTCTACTGGAACATGAGACCGTCGAGGGTGACCTGCTGACCGACATCCTCGAGCCGGTCCGACAGAGGCCAGCTCGAGAATTCGATTCGGCCATGGTGCGTGAGAACGGTTCTGCACCGAGCAGCCAGAAGCCGCCCGTGGCTCTGCCGAACAAGGGTCCGGCTGAGTCGACCGCGGCGGCCGCCCAACACGAGCCAGACGAGGTCGACGAGGGCGAGCCCGAGCAGGAAACTCAAGAGCAGCCCAAGCCGAGACGCAAGAGCAGCGCGTCGCTGAAGCGGGCGGCTAAACGCGCAGCGGCGCGACGCAGCCGCGATAACTAGTTCCCGCTCTCGGACGGCCAGCCCTTTTCGGCGACCACCGAACGAGGTGGTCCTCAGGGACGCCCGTGGACGCTTACCTTCACGCCCTGACCTTCACGCAACCCTAGTTTGGTGATGATCTCGATCGGGATGAGCAATCCCGGCGAACTTGGAGAACCGTGGACGCGACCGATGAACTCGTTGTTGCGAAGACTGGCCTTGACCGATTCTCCGGGCCTCAGGCCTAGTTCGGACACGACATCGTCGTCGAGCGGAACCCGGCCGACGGATCTCTGGCCCTGACGGGTGAGAGTCAGGGTCGCTTGGAAGGTGCGTGCCACTAGCGGTTACTCCTCATGGGCTTCGGGCTTGAGAGTACCAACGAATGGCAGGTTCCGGTACCTCTGACGGTAGTCCAGCCCGTAGCCGACCACGAAGGGGGGCTCGATGGCGAAGCCGTGGTAGGCCAGATCCAACGGCACCTTCTGCTTGGCTGGTTTGGTTATCAGCGCGCACACCTCCAGCGACGCAGGGTCTCGGGAACGCAACGCGCGCATGAGGTACTTCAAGGTCAGGCCCGAGTCGATGATGTCCTCGACGATCAGGACATGGCGCCCCTCGATATCGCTGTCCAGATCCTTTATGAAGCGAACCACGCCGCTGGAGCGTGTCGAGGATCCGTACGAACTCACCGCCATGAAGTCGATCTCGAGGGGAAGGTCGATCCGGCGAGCCAGGTCGCTCATGAATACGAAAGCTCCGCGTAGCACGCCGACCAGCAGCAATTGTTTACCGGCATAGTCGTCGCTGATGCGCTTACCCAGGTGCGCTACGGTGGTCTGGATCTCGTCCTCGGTGAGGATCACCTGGTCGATGTCCGGGTGGTTCACGCGTCGTCTCCAGGATCGGGTTCCCCACTCGGGGCTCGGCCTAGCATGAGTAGACCATCTTCGAGCCAAGCTGACAAGGCGCCATCCAGATCAACCGAGGCCCCCTCGCGCCCGGTTCTGGACATGGCCAAGATCTGGTCCACCTGGGCACCCGTCAACGCCAGATGCTCGTTCCTGGCCAAGAGGCGAACGACGCGACGCTGCAGCGCCATGGGAGCCAGATGTAGGGCCTCCAACGACACCGCACCCGCCGCCTCGCGAGCCTGAGGCGGGATGGCGACCACGGCGGCGGCGTCCAGGAGATAGTCCTCGTCCCTGCTCACATCGCTCAGGTGAGCCAGATGGACATCCAACCTGGGGTTGATCTCGCGGAGGAGCGGGATGATCTGATGCCTGATCCGATTGCGCAGGAAGTTCGGATCCAGGTTGGTCTCATCGAGCCTTGGTTCGAGGCCAAGTGCCTTACAGAAGTCTTCGGTGTCCGAGCGGCGCATATCGATCAGAGGCCTCCCCGTGCGCCAGCGGGTCGGAGGCATCCCCCCCAATCCCCGACGGCCTGCACCCGTCAGCAGGTTCATGAGCACGGTCTCGGCCTGATCGTCCAGAGTGTGGCCGGTCAAGATCCTCGCGGCCCCCACCTCGTTCGCGATCTCGATCAGGAAAGCACCGCGCTGGTCTCGGAGATGCTCTTCGAGGGACCTTCCCTTCGGCGGCTTCGGGTCGGCATGTCCGAGGTGGAACCCGACGCCGTGTTCGGCGGCCCGAGCCCGGACGAAGTCAGCGTCGTCGGGGCTGGAGGGGCGGATGCCATGATCACAGTGCGCTACATGCAGGGTCACTCGAAGGCTGTCGCGCAGCCGCACCATGGCTTCCAGCAATGAGAGCGAGTCTGCTCCGCCGCTCACCGCAAGGACCGCG
>JBKHYG010000118.1:0-8433 GCA_046565595.1 Actinomycetota bacterium
CCGAAGGTCCAGATCAGGTAGTCGCCGATCGCGAGTGAATCATCGAGCGTCCACTCGCGGATCGGAAGCTCGGCGTACTCGACGAACTCGAACGGCATCTTGTTGATCGGATCGGCGTTGATCTGTGCGATCCACTCGTTGATGCCGTCCCGGAACGCCGCCAGGTTCTCGCGGATGTCTGCGGGATAGGTCTCGAATCGAGCCGCTCGCTCTTCGGCCGTGTACAGCCAGAACCGAGCCTCCTGGTCGGCATCCACGATCAGATCACCCAGGAGGTGTGACAGGTTGCCCTTGGTCAGCAGCCGCAGGATGTGCATCTGCCAGAGACGATCCTGAGCCAGCGCGTAACCAGCGCCATAGGAGACCTGCTTGGCGGTCGGCGCGTACACATGCGGTACTCCGTACTGGTCTCGGACGATCTTGATCTGGTCGTGGCTTCCAGAAGGGTGCATCGCCTGAGCGGGTACACCTATCAAGCCGATCATCAGGGCGACGACCAACGACATCTTTCGGAACATCTGCTTCTCCCTCCACGCCCGCGGCTGCGGCCTCGCGGACTCTCGTTAGGCATTTCTACCCGGACGGTCGGAAATCCTCCGTCGGATTTCAGACATCGGGATTCTTCGCTACTGGGGCGCGAACACCAGGGTCACTATTTCTCGCACGGCGGGCGGCGGGAGGTCGTTCAGGCTTTCGCGCACCTCATGCTCGCGCTCGGGTGGCAGACACAGCTGTCGTCTGACCATCTGCGCGACCTCGTCCAGGTCGTGTGGGGGAACATCGCGTCTGGACACCGACACATCTACTGGATAGCCGAGCGCGTCGATGATCTCGGCCGCCTGCATCGCCGTCGGGCCAGGCGTCCGGACCAGATCATGGAACCGAAACCAGTGCGGGTTCATCCAGTCCCTCGGGTGTACCGCGGTCAGTTCGCAGATGACCACCGTTCGAGTGTGTTCGACCAGCGCGCGCACGAACGGCGCCAGATCGGGGATGTTGTAGAGGACATGGTTGCAGACGACCACATCGCCGACGGGCGTCTCGGAGGCGATGGCGGGCCATGTTCCCTTGATCGTCTCCAAGGGCATTCCGCGCTCGGCGGCAAGCACGCGGTACGCCTCCAGCATCCTGGGATCGTCGTCGACGCCGATGATCTTGGTGGCCGTCGGCGCGAGTCCCGCCGAGCCGGCTCCCGCGCCGCACCCGACATCCAAAACCCATCCGCCGTTGGCCAACGCCTCGCGCGCACGACGAGTCGCAACTGTGTCACGGTCGGCTGCCTCTGCAGCTGCGCGTGCGAACGGCTCGACCGAGAGTTGCCAGGGATCCTCGACCGCCTGCGCTTGGATCTCTGGTGGGATCTTCAACCCATGAAGGGCAGCGGCCCACGCGTCCAACATGTCTTGCACGCGTGTCACGCTACCGGGCGTTTACGAGCCTTGGACGCGTGCCTTGATCCGAGCCAGCCCTCCATCCGGCGCCTTGGCATAATTTCTCGGTATGCGCGGCATGCAGGTCTGGCGTCCGAGGGTCGGGGTGTCTACCTGCCTGCTCGGCCAGCAGGTCCGCTACGACGGCGGACATAAGCACGACCGCTGGATCACCGGCGTACTCAGCCAGCATGTCGAGTTGATCGATGTCTGCCCCGAGGTCGAGATCGGCCTCGGCACTCCACGCGAACCCATCCGCCTAGAGCGCATCGACGGCGAGGTCCGGCTGGTCGGCCAGACCTCGAAGGATGACCACACGGAGGCGATGCTCGAGTTCTCGAGGCGGCGCGTCGAAGAGCTCGGCAGGTTGGACGCCTACCTGCTGAAAGCTAAGTCGCCCTCGTGCGGGCCGAACCGCATCCCCATCTGGAACCCCAGCGGCCAACCCGAACGCAGCGGGCGCGGCCTGTTCGCCGGGACACTCACGCAGATGCGTCCCGAACTCGCGATCGAAGAAGAGGGTCGACTGAACGACACCCCGCTGCGGGAACGGTTCCTCGCGCATCTGTACACGGTCGCACGGCTGCGCGAACTGACCGAGCGGGGCGCGACGCGCGGGAACCTGCAGGCGTTCCATCGCGCGCACAAGTTCCTGCTGATGAGTTACTCGCCGAAGATCTACCGCGAACTTGGCCGCCTTGTAGCCGAAGCCACCGACGCTAGAGAGGCCGCGAGGGTCTACGGCATGAGACTTGCTGAAGCTTTTCAGCAGCCCGCGTCCATGGGCCGCCAGGTCAACACGCTGCAGCACGCAGCCGGCATGCTGCGCGATCGACTCACAGATCCCGAGCGTGAGGAACTGGTCGAGCTGATAGGTCGCTACAGCCGCGCGTCCCTGCCGCTGGTTGCCGTGACGACACTGCTACGCAGCCATGCTCGCCGACATCAGGGTTGGAGGCCGGCCGATTGGCTTGCCGAGCAGACCTACCTGGAGCCGTATCCGCCCGAACTCGCCGAGTTTTAGCGCCGCAGGCAGCCCCGCGGCGCAGCCCAACCCTGAGCCGCCTATCCTTGATGCAAGCAACTTCCTAACCAGGAGAAGGTCATGCGCGACGCTGTCATCATCGGAGCCGTTCGTTCTGCGGTCGGACGCCGCAATGGAAGCTTCAAGGACACTCACCCGGTCTCGATGCTGGGCGACACATTGAACGCCTTGTTCGAGAAGACCGGGGTCGACCCGGCTCTCGTGGATGACGCGATAGGTGGTTGCGTCAGTCAGGTGGGCGAACAGGCCTACAATGTGACGCGCAACGCCTGGCTGAACGCTGGCCTGCCAGAGCAAGTGCCCGCGACCAGTGTCGACCGTCAGTGCGGATCCAGCCAGCAGGCCGCCCACTTCGCCGCCCAAGCGGTGCTCAGCGGCTCACAGGATCTGGTGGTCGCGTGCGGGGTCGAGAACATGTCTCGCGTCCCGATGGGATCGTCGGCTGCTGGAGGCTGGCCGTTCCCGCAGGCGATGATGGACCGCTACGAAGGCAACCTGGTTCCGCAGGGCATCTCGAGCGAGATGATCGCCGCCAAGTGGGGCATCGAGCGAAGCCAGGTGGACGAACTCGGGTTGCGCTCCCAAGAACTCGCGCAGGCAGCCACACGCGAGGGTCGTTTCTCTGAACAGATCGTGCCGCTGAAGGTCACCGTCGGCGGCGAGCAGAAGCTGGTAGAGACCGACGAAGGCCTGCGCGAAGGCACGACGCTCGAGAAGCTCAACTCGTTGAAGCCCGCCTTCTACACCGAGGAGCTCGCGAAGCGTTTCCCGGACCTGAAGTGGGTGACGACCGCCGGCAACTCTTCACAGATCTCCGACGGAGCCTCCGCGCTGCTGATCACCACCAGCGAGAAGGCGCGGGAGCTCGGCGTCAAGCCGCTGGCACGCTTCCACGCCATGAGCGTCGCAGCCGACGATCCCGTCCTCATGCTGACCGCCGTCATCCCCGCCACCAAGAAGGTGCTCGAGAAGGCCGGGCTCGGTCTGCAAGACATCGATGCCGCAGAGGTCAACGAAGCCTTCGCATCCGTCGTGCTCGCATGGAAGAAAGATCTAGGCGTCGACGAAGCCTGGTTCGAGCGAGTCGTAAACCCGAATGGCGGAGCGATCGCACTCGGGCATCCGCTGGGCGCAAGCGGCGGCCGCCTGATGGTCACGCTGGTTCACGAGTTGCACCGTCGCGGCGGACGCTGGGGATTGCAGACCATGTGCGAGGGCGGCGGCATGGCCAACGCAACCGTGCTCGAACGCCTGGACTGACCGACCCGAGCGGAACGACTGCTTCACTGACTCACTGACTCATGATCCGACTGGTCATCGCACTCGTGCTGATATTCGTGTTCTCGAGTATCGCGATCGGCATGCTGCGTAGTTTCCAGACCAGGCCGGGCGCGAAGGTCTTGGACGAGCCTCAGTTCATCGACGCCGGTTCGCGGATCGTCTTCCGTTGCGAAGAATGCGGGACCGAGGTGTTGCTGCTCGTGCGAGGAAGCGAAGCTCCGCCCAGACACTGCGGCGAACGCATGCACGAACGCGAAGAGATCTCGCGCAGTTAGCCCGGGCTACTCCTCGACGATCCGGGCGGCGCGTTCCTTCAGAGCCTTGAAGTCCTTGCCGCGCGTGTCGCCGATCAGACCGTCGGTCTTCGAGAAGCCCCAGCCGTTGAACGAGATCTGCGTGCGCGCGCCCGCATAGACGCGGGTCAGTGGTCCTTGCCCGCACGAAGGGCAATCCGTCGGAGGCTCGGCATCGAATCCCAGCAGGATGTGCTCGGAAACCGCCTCGCAGGAGGCGCACTTGAAGTCGTAGATCGGCACGGTCCTTGAAGGGTACCTGGCGGTCAAGAGGACGGCTATCCACACCTCTTTCCACAGGTGGGGATAACTACACCGATGTGACTATGTTGCGAGCGTGGCTCGCGTGACATGGAGGTTCGTCAGCGCCAGAAGATGCCGGTGAAGAAACCTCCGGCGATGAGCACGAATCCGCTCAACAATCCCCACAGGGGAGAGCCGCCCGGCAGCAGGCCGAGGTAGTACAAGACCAGGTCTGCAACTCCCACCCCGAGCAGCGCCAACATCAGGATCGGGACCCAACGGGGCGACGGCGGCGGCTTCGGTTTCGGCGGCGGCTGGTAGCGGTTCCGTTTGGACTTAGAGACAGGCATCCTCTGATCCTATCTTCCCCGCCTCGGATCGTGAAGTGCGGCCCCGCCGGGCGGGCTAGATTCGCCGCTATGGCGCGGATCCTGGTCTTGGACAACTACGACTCCTTCACCTACAACCTGGTTCAGGAGTTGGCTGAGGTCGGCGCCGAGGTCGCGGTCACCCGCAACGACCAGTGGACGCTCGAGCAGATCCGCGAGCATGCCCCCGACGGTATCGTCATCTCGCCGGGACCGGGTTCGCCGATGGTCCCACGGGATGTGGGGGTTTCGCTGCAGGTGATCGAAGAGCTCGGTGCGACAACCCCGATCCTCGGCGTGTGCCTTGGGCATCAGTGCATCGGCCAGGTCTTCGGCGGCAAGATCGTGCGCGCACCCGAACTCGTGCACGGTAAGACCTCGCAGATCCATCACGAGGGCGTCGGTGTGCTCGAAGGACTTTCGCAGCCGTTCGAGGCGACGCGCTATCACTCTTTGATCGTGGAAGAGTCGTCGCTGCCAGCCGAACTAGAGATCACCGCGCGCACCAGTGATGGACTGATCATGGGGCTGCGTCACACAGAGTTGCCGATCGAGGGCGTCCAGTTCCATCCCGAGAGCATCCTCACCCGCGAGGGTATGTCACTGTTGGCCAATTTCGTTCGGCGAGCTTCGACGACCAAGGTCTAGTCACAGCCGAGCGCGTAGCTGAGTGCTTCGCAAACCTCGTCCATGCGTTCGGAACTCAGGTGCGTGACCTTGCCGCCTAGGGAAGCCTTTGGAACGACGCGGACATCGTCAAGGCTCAGGACGAAGTGGGACTTGGGGTTGGGCTCGGTGTGGGCGTCGGGCTGGGCGTCGGTGTCTCTTCGGTGGGAGGCTCGGCGATGTAGATGGCAACGGTGCTTCCCCGAGCGAGACGGTCCCCAGCCTCGGGATCCTGCCTGCACACCCGGCCGACCTCTGCGAGACAGGAAGAGGATTGGGGCTCTCTGAACACCTGACACCTGAAGGTGTCGGAGGCCAGCCGGTTGCAGGCTTCGGTCTCGGTGAAGCCGACGACATCGGGCACTTCCATCGTCTCTGGCCCGGCCGATACGGTCAGGTCTACCGCCGAACCCCTGGGCGCCAGCGCGTCACCGCTGGGGCTCTGCGAGATGACGCGTCCGACCGACACGCTGGAAGACGGCACACGGTTGATATCGCCGACGGTGAAGCCTGCGTCATCCAACTTCGCTCTCGCCGTCGACTCGGAGTCGCCGGTCACATCGGGGACTCGGACGGTATCGATCCCCTTGGACACCGCCAACTGGATCGGCACCTCATCCTTGTTCACGACCTCGCCAGGCTCGGGGGTCTGTTCGGCGACGAGCCCAGCTGCGTACTGGTCGCTGAACACTGGATCCAACAGTTGGACCCTGAAGCCTCGATCAGCAAGTGTCCGCTGAGCCTCGTTGATGGGAACGCCTCGAACATCTGGAACCTCGCCCGTCTGGGAAGGTTGCAACACCCCCGACAAAGCCCACCCTGCGATACCCAGGATGGCTAACGCGATCACCACCAGCAGGCGTGTTCCGATCTTCTTGCGACGCTGTTCGGGAGAGACCTCGCGCTGGATCGCGGCACGATCGATGATCATCGTCTCGTCCGAGAGCGCCCCCATGACCGCGGTCCCGTCACTCATCATCGGCGGCGCACTGACCTGCTCGCCGCGCATGTAGCGGATCAGGTCGTCGCCCAGTTCTCGAGCGGACTGATAGCGGTTCGCCGGGTTCTTCGCCAACAGGCGAAGGACGATCGCCTCTATATCGGGGGTCACATCGGGGTTGATGCGGCTCGGCGGCACCGGCGGGTCCTTCACATGCCTGTACGCGATGGCTACCGGAGACGAACCGGTGAACGGAACCTGTCCGGTCAGCATCTCATAGAGGACGACGCCGAGGGAATACAGGTCGCTTCGAGCGTCGACCTCTTCGTTCTGCGCCTGCTCTGGAGAGAAATACTGTGCGGTTCCAAGGACCATGGCGGTATGCGTCAGAGAGTCTCCCGCGACGGCTCTGGCGATACCGAAGTCTGCGACCTTGGCGACATCTTGACGCGTCAGCATGATGTTCGCCGGTTTCACATCGCGATGCACGAAGCCATGTTCATGCGCGAACCCCAGGCCTTCTGCGACCTCGATACCGATCTGGGCGACCCTCTGTGGAGGAAGGGGCCCATCCTGCTGGATGACCTCTTTCAAGGTCGGGCCTTCGATGTACTCCATTACGATGTAGTGGCTGCCGCGGTCGTTGCCGGTGTCGAAGACGGTCACGACATTGGGATGTGAGAGGCTGGCCGCGGCTTGAGCTTCGCGACGGAAGCGATCCACGAACTGCGGATCGGCCGCGTACTGAGGCAGCAGCATCTTGATCGCGACCGAGCGACCGAGCACCGTGTCATGGCCGCGCCACACCTGCGCCATGCCGCCGATACCCAGCGACTCGTGGCGTTCGTAACGCTCGGCGATCAGATCAGTGCTCACGGTGCCTCCGAGGGTGAGGGAGAAGTTGTCGGGAAAGACGGGCCCGGCTGAGGAAGGTCGCTGTCATCGGTACCGCCGGCTTCGCGTTGCGCTTGTAGTTGCATGGCCTTCTCGAGTAGCCGCTTGGCGATGGGTCCAGCGACCCGTCCTCCGGTGGCATCTCCGCCCGCGTCGCCGCCATTCTCGACGACCACGGCCACCGCAACCTTGGGACCGAAGGCGACGAACCACACATGCGGGAACTGTCCTTGGACGCCGGTCTCGGCGGTACCGGTCTTGCCCCCGATGATGCCACGCGAAGCATCCTTGAACCCGACCACAGCACCGGTCCCGAACCGCACCGTGTCGATCATCATGCTCTTCAGGCTCGCAGCTGCCTTCTTCGGGAGGATGCGTGTGCGCTCTGGTTTCGACTTGGCGATGGTTTCGCCGATCGGGTCATAGATGCGCTCGACCAGTCTGGGTTCGACGCGGAACCCTCCATTCCCGGCAGCGGCCGCAACCACCGCCATCTGTAGCGGCGTCATCCTGACATCTTGTTGGCCGATACCGCTGTAGGCGGTGGCAGGCCGGCTGAGGACGCCGGGGTCTTGACATGCCGCGCCAGGGACCGCGACCAGACAGGAAGGCGCGGTGTCGATGCCGATGTCCAGCTTCCGTCCGATCCCGAACCTGCCCGCCGCCCTGCCGAGTTTCTCGGCTCCTATGCGCATCGCGATCTGCGCGAAGGTCGTGTTGCAACTGACGCGCAGGGCGGTGCGCATCGAGATCCTGCCGCCAACGCATGAGCCGTTCTGATAGTTGCCGAGCGTCCTGTTGGTGTCAGGAAGATCGAGCCGGCGCGGATCGGGGAATGTCGTATCTGGAGTCATCCCGTTGATGAGCGCCGCCGCAGCGACCACGACCTTGAAGGTGGAGCCGGGCGGATACCGCTGCGAGAAAGCTCGCGATACCAGTGGGTCTCCCGGCGCGTTCACCAGGTTGGTCCACGCCTTGCGGATCTCCTCTTCGTGGCGCGGGGACTTGGCCAGAGGGTTCGGATCGTAGGAGGGATTCCCATACAACCCCAGTATCGCGCCAGTCTCTGAATCGATCACCGCCGCGCCGCCCCGTTGGCCGCCCAGAGCGTCGCGGGCAACACGCTGCAGCGCCGGTTCGATGCTCAGTTTCAGGGTGTTACCGGCGGGCTCACGGCCGAACAGTTCGTCCAGGAAGCGGACACGCCGCTGAGGCTCGTAGCCAAGCAGCACATCGTTGAAGGTGCGTTCCAACGCCGACGATCCGTAATAGA
>JBKHYG010000119.1:0-10321 GCA_046565595.1 Actinomycetota bacterium
AGAACACCGCTGATATCGTCCCGCCGCTTTCCCCTGAACTCTGATGGGAGTGTGGATGCGGTTTCTCGAAGCTTGCCGGCGCAGACCAACGGACGCGACACCGATCTGGATGATGCGCCAAGCGGGACGCTCATTACCGGCCTATCGAGCCCTGCGCGAGCGGTACGGATTCCTTGAGCTCATCGAGCATCCCGAATTGATGGCGGAGATCACGTTGATGCCCCTCGACGTGATGCCGGTCGACGCGGTTGTGATGTTCGCGGACATCATGCTCCCTCTGTCTGCAGCGGGGATCGACTTCGAGATCGTGGAAACGGTTGGCCCGGTCATCGCCGAACCGATCACGTCTCTGCATCAATTACGCGCGCTTGAGCGACGTCCCATCCTCGAGGTCGTTCCAACGGTTCCTGAAGCGATCCGGCTAGTCCGTAAGGAAATCGACGAACGGGCGCCGGTGATCGGCTTCAGCGGCGCGCCGTTCACCCTCGCTAGTTACCTGATCGAGGGACGCCCGACACGCTCATTCACTAAGACCAAGGCGATGCTCTATGGGCAGCCAGAGGTATGGCGCGCCTTGATGGAGATGCTGACCGATCTGATCATCGACTACCTGACCGAACAGGTCGCAGCCGGAGCGCAGGTGTTACAACTCTTCGACAGCTGGATCGGTGCGCTCACTCCGGACGATGTGCGGGCCGCAGTGCTCCCATACAGCAAGCGGATCTTCCAGGCGCTGCGCCCGTACGATGTGCCGTTGATCCATTTCGGAACCGGCACCGCCGGCTTGCTCGAACTGATGGCCGAGGCTGGTCCGGATGTAGTCGGGCTCGATTGGCGGGTTCGTCTGGACGAGGCGTGGCCGCGCATCGGCCAGCGCGGCGTTCAGGGCAATCTAGATCCAGCCGTATTGCTGGGGCCTCCGGACTTGGTTCGCGCGCGGGCACACGACATCCTGCGGCGCGCGAACGGAAAGCCGGGACACATCTTCAACCTCGGTCACGGAGTGTTGCCTGAGTCGCCGCTTGACAACCTGAAATTGTTGGTCGACACGGTCCACGGATACGAGGTGCGATGACGACTGCCGTGTTGCTGATGGCATACGGCTCTCCGCGGTCGCTGGATGAGGTCGCCCCGTATCTCCGCGACATCCGAGGCGGGAAGCCGATCCGCCCCGGACTGCTAGAGGATCTGACGGAACGATATCGAATGATCGGCGGGTCATCGCCTCTTCTCGAAATGACGCGCGCCCAAGCCGCTGCTGTCGCGTCGGCCCTGGGGCCGGGATTCCATGTGGCCGTCGGGATGAAACACTGGCATCCATACATCGCCGAAGCGATCGAGACTTTGCCCGCCGATGTCGATCGCCTCATCGGCGTGGCACTCGCTCCGCACTATTCTTCCATCAGCATCGGCGGTTACGAGGCACGCGTCCGGGAAGTTCTGATCACGGCGAGACCGGGGCTCGCATTCTCGATGGTTGATTCCTGGTACGGCGAACCTGCGTTCATCGAACTGGTGGCCCGCAATGTGAGAGACGCCCTCGATGGATGGGACCCGGGAACGACTCGCGTGTTCTTCACTGCACATAGTTTGCCGGAGCGGATCGTGGCTGCCGGAGACCCTTACCTCGACCAGCTCCTCGGGTCGGCGAAACTGGTCGCGGATGCTGCCGGCGTTCCTGATCACGCGTTCGCGTTCCAGAGTTCAAGCGTTACCGGCGAGCCGTGGCTCGGCCCTGACATACTCGAAGCACTCACAGCCTATGCTGAGCAAGGCGGCACCCGCGCGGTGATCTGTCCGGTCGGGTTCGTCGCGGACCATCTCGAGATCCTCTACGACATCGACATCGAAGCGGCGGCGCATGCAGAGAAGGTCGGCCTGGCGTTGCGAAGGACGCGATCCCCGAACGCCGATCCCTTACTGGCCGACGCGATCGAACAGGTCGTTCGGAGCGTATCGCCATGATGACTGTGATCAGCGCTGGGCGGCGGGCATCCTCCTCACTCAGGGCGCGGATCGCCCTCGACCAGTCACAGGTACGCGCGGTCCTGCGCGCCCCCCGTCCCGGGATCCGTGAGATGCTCGCCCTATCCACATGTCACCGTACTGAGTTATATTTGGCTGCCGATGACCCAGTCTCTGACGCCGTCCATGTAGCCGTGAGTCTGCTCCCTGGGATCCGCCCGGCCGATCACTCCGAACTCGAGATCTCCCAGGGAGAGGAAGCGGTCCGCCACCTGTTCAGGGTCACCTGCGGATTGGAATCTCTCGTGATCGGTGAGCCTCAGATACTTGCGCAGGTCCGCGCCGCCTACGCGTCCGCGTGCGAGGAGGGAGCGGCCGGTCCGGTGCTCCGTTCGGTAGTTCCTCGCGCGCTTTCGTTAGGACGCGAGGTACGCAGCACTACGGCGCTTAGCGGCGCGAGCGGTATCGGAGGACTCGCGGCGCGGGAACTATCCGAGCGGCTCGGAGGATTGAAAGGCGTCCGCGGAGCCGTCGTCGGTTCTGGGGAAGCCGCCACTGATGTAGCGCTCGCTCTACGGGCGAGGGGAGCCCTCCTGACTGTCGTTGGCCGTTCTCAGCAGGCAACCGCGCGTCTTGCCCAGGCTGTGTCGGGCCAGCCGTCGATGCTCGACAAGTTACCGGCAGTATTGGGTCGTAGCACTTTCGGAGTCGTCGCCGTGAGCGGTGGCGTTATCGTCGAGCACGGCCAGATTCCCCCGCGGTTATCTTCAGAGCCACTTCTCATCATGGATCTGTCCGTCCCGGCAGCCGTCCGCATCGATGGCCGAACGGATGTCGAACTGCGATCGATAGATGATCTGACCCCCAGTTTCTCCCCTGAGGCAGACGGTGAGCTCGCGGAGGTCACCGTTGCGATCGAACATGCCCTGGAGAAGTGGAGACGATGGCTAGACGGTCGTCCTGCTGGTAGGCAGATCGGTGATCTTCGCTCACAAGCCGAGCGCGTTGTGCGGTCGGAAGTTTCTGCGGCACTGGCGCAGATGGGATTGAGCGATGAACAGGCGGCACGCGTCGACGCCCTCGCCTTGAGGATCATGAATAAGCTGATGCACGGTCCGTCCGTGGCTATGCGTGATGCCGACGAAGAGACTCGTCGCCTGATCCTGTCGCTCTTCCCCTCCGACCCATGAGCAGGGGTCGCCGGGATCCCGCGCGAGCGAGCGAACTCGCCCGCGGCCAAGCCGGGATCGTCGCTGACGCCTGGAGCGACCAAGGCTCTACGTGGGATGGGGCACCTTTGCCAAACGCCCCCAACGCATCGACTCGATCGTCGCAGCCGCGCGATCGGTGATACAGGAGATGACGAGATGAGTGAAGGTCGGGCTATCTATAGATATGTGATGTACCGGGTTGACCCCGCGTGGCGGGGGCTCCCTGACGACGATCGTGCGCTCCATAAGAAGGAGTTCGCCGCGGCATTGGTCGCGATGGAAGGCGTCGCGGTGTTCCCGTATTCGACAGTGGGGATGCGCGCGGATAGCGACCTGTGTCTCTGGGAAGTCGCCCAGAGCGCTGAAGCGTTGCAATCCGCGCAAACCGTACTCAACGGAACAGCCCTAGGTCGGTGGCTCCTCCCAACGCATTCGTTCCTTGCGATGACGCGAAAGTCGGAGTATCTAGGAGGTCACACGCATGCGGGCCAAGAAGGTGCGCGCCCGCCCGGGCCGCAAGGGGGGAGTTATCTGTTTGTCTATCCGATGGACAAACTTCGCCCGTGGTATCGACTTCCTTTCGAGGACCGAAAGCGGATGATGGGCGAACATTTCAAGATCGGTCACAAGTATCCCAACATCAAGATCCACACCGGATATTCATTCGGGCTAGACGATCAGGAATTCATCGTTGCATTCGAGGGTGAATCGCTCGGCGAATTCCTGGACCTGGTTCAGGAACTACGCGGGTCAGAGGCTTCGGCGTACACGGCTCGGGACGTCCCGATCTTTACGTGCGTCCGGATGCCCATCGAGCAGATCCTCGATCAGCTGGATGGCTTTCGCGCGGGGTGATCGACGGCAGGAGCCCGGATCCTGGCCGAGCATGCGATGCTCGAGCCGATCGTCGAGATCTGTCAACGCTCGCAGCGCATCTACCGCCGGATCCGGATTGCCGGTCAGCTCGTCAAGCGTCGCGGGATGCTCGTCAACCACAAGTGAGTCCATGACTCATGCGTGCCCGCGGGATCGTAGGCGTTCAGCGCCGCAAGAAGGCCGACAAACGCGTCGACAGCGGCAGTGCCGCGTTCGCGCCGGATCTGCTGCGATGAGCTCATGCGGACAACCACTGCGCACACTCGGGGTCGCAGACGCGCGCACCCCCGCCCCTAGCTTGAGGCTCGATCTGACACCCGCGACCTTCTTCCCGCCGCCGGTCTGGTATGTGCGGGATCGGAAGTCCTTCGAGGTGGATGCGGGTTATGGCGGAGTGGCACCGCGTCAGGCTGTCGATGTGATCGCAGTGCCTCTCGCTGGTGGTTTCCCGCTTCTGGTGCGTAGCGATGTCCGACTCGGCCGCCGATACACCTGGGACACGCGCGCCCTTGCACCCGAGGGCAAGATGCGGACCTACCTGTTGTATGCCGCTGCCAGTTGGACCTCGATCCGCAGCGAACCGCGCGTCCTGGTGATCGATCGGAAAGCTCCGACGGCCTGGATCGAGCCCGCGCGACAAGATCTGGACAACCGGCACTTCGCATCCGTCGAGACCGTATCCCCTGAGGCCGGTCGTACCGATCTTGTGTTTGGGCCCACGACCCTGTACCTGGGTGGATCCGATCCTGCACAGATCCGCGAGATCAAAGCCGTGCTCACCAACCAGGTCACTGGCGAGCGAACCGTGAGGCGATTCGAGGGTTCGCTGTCTGGATGGTCGGACTGTCTGGTGGGTGTCGACGCTCGCGACGAAACGCCTTCGGTCACATGCGCGCTGCGTCATGACTTCTCGAATGCACCTGGCAGGTACGACCTGTCGATCCGCGTCACTGACTCGGTTGGGAATCGCACGGGAATCCGAACGAGTCTGCTAGCCCTGCCATGTCCACGCCCCCAAGCCGAGGACGCCTGGGTGTGCGCGAAGGACCTCCTGACCCCGTGACCGCGCTCCCTTCCAAGCGTCTGCTGTAGGGACTCTGGCATCATCCAACGGGTGAAGAAGCCAACGGCGATCCTGCCTGAAATCCCCCCGGAACTGGCTCGACGCCTGCGCCATGAGGCACGAGAGATGGCCATGGTCTATCTGGAACTCCTGCGAGACCGGTTCGGAGTCGCGGTGGAGAGCGCCTACCTGAAGGGCTCGGTGCAGAAGCCCTGGGATTCGCTCATCGATTACGCGCCCGAGGTTAGCGATGTCGACATCCATGTCTATCTGACAGACACGCGCCTGGCTGCGGAGATGCTGCGCCCTGACAGCGCCCTCGACTTCTCGAGGCGGGCCGAGCAGATGTTCAGTGCCCGGGTTCCTGATGCGATCCACCTTCCAAAGCCACAGGTGAAGTTCGGTCACGAGCTCATCGGGATGGAGGGATATCTGCCCCCGCCCTCGGCCACGGTCGAACTCCTATTCGGAAAGCCGCAAGCGGTCGCTGAGCGCCAGGAATACCGAAACGCCGGAACGATAGACAGGGTTCGCTTGCTCGAAGACGCCGGATATGTCTTGGACGAACTCCCGTTGCGGATGTTCGACCGACCTGGACATCACCTCTGGGAACTCTTTCCCCGGGTCTTCTGGAGGGTTTCCCCAACCGGCCCCCGGATCCTATCGGCCCTGGGATACGACGCATGGGACGCATGGTCGGCGAACCGGACAGGTGTCTTCCACCTCCTCTGCCAGCATGGCCAATCCGAGATCGCTGAGGCTTACGCGGGCTTCTATCTGGCGGCATGGGACGGGTATCGGTCAGCCTTCAGCGAGGCGGCACCCGCCTACGCCGCGATCCATCAAGTCATCCGCATGTTCGAACTGGCACGAGAGCTGTTCGAGCGGCATGGAGAGCCCTGATCCGTGCGCTATCCCGAGCGGGGAGGTGTGCCGGGTTCGAGGGATCACGGTTCACCCAGGGTGCGGATCACCTGATTCTGGCGATTCTCAAAGTGTCCACTTCTTCGGTCGATATCCGGACTCAACGGAGATCCCGGCAGGAAAGGACCCCGCCTCCGTCGAATCTGACCGGATGGTCGGAGGAGAGCCCGGCCCCCACGGAAGGACGAGAAGATGCGCCGATCAGTCCGCGCAGTCGTGGCCCTAGCGGCCATACTCAGCACCATCGGAGGTGCGACCGCCGAAGCGTCAGCCTCGATCGAACTCCAGACGGTTTCCAACCGAGCCGACCTGATCTCGGGAGGCGATGCTCTCGTAGAGGTGATCCTGGAGGGCGTAACGCTCGGGCAGGTCAGTTTCGAGCTCGACGGCGTCGATGTGACGGGCTCCTTCACCGAGGCCAGCAACGGGCGCATCTTCGCTTCGCTATCAGGTCTGGCCGCCGGGGAGAACACCCTCACGGCTTCTTCGGATCAAGGCGGAGCCGAGCTGACGATCACCAACCATCCGACCGAAGGTCCTGTCTTCAGCGGTCCCCATCTGCAGCCTTGGGACTGCACGACCGCGAGCAACGGCCTGGGCGAACCCACCGACGCCAACTGCAATGCTGAAGCGATCGTCGACTACCTGTATGTGCCGACCTCGGGCGGGTCTTATATCGCCTACGACACGGCGAACCCGCCGAGCGATGTCGGCATGACCACCAATGATCGAGGCGACACGGTGCGCAACATCGTGCGTCGCGAACGCGGCTCGATGAACCGTGGCCTGTATGCGCTGGCATACCTTCACGACCCAGCGCTCGGAGAACCCGACCCGCTTGCGCCACAAGCCGGCTGGAACGGGAAGCTGCACTACCCGTTCGGAGCGAGCTGCAATGTGAACCAGACGCAAGGCTCGATGCCGAATGTGATCAACCAGCAGCGACTGCAGCAAGGCTGGGCGATCGCGACGGGTTCTCTGAATGTTCTCGGACAACATTGCAACCCGGTCCTGTCTGCAGAAACGACGATGATGCTGAAAGAGCACCTGGTCGAGCAGGTGGGACCGATCCGTTACACGATGGCTACCGGCGGATCGGGCGGAGCTATCGGACAGCTTCAGGTGTCCAACGCCTATCCGGGCCTAGTCAACGGCTCGATGCCGGGAGCGATGTTCCCGGATGTGTGGAGCACCGCCATGGAGGTCGCCGACTGCGTCCTCACAGACACCTACTTCCCGACCGCCGCGGTTCCCTTCACTCCGTTCCAGAAGGCTGCGGTAGATGGTCACGGCCCGCCTCAGTCGAGCTGCGCAGCATGGATCGCGCTGTTCTCTGCCGGCGGTATCCCGTTCAACGGTTGCTTCAGCAACTCTGGGGTCCCGACGGCCTCGACACCAGAACCGCCGACGACTGGTCGCGATTATCTGCCGGTCGTTAACCCGGACGGCTGCCGTGCAACGATCTCGGACCTGCAGGTCAATGTCTGGGGTAAGCGAGAACAGGACGGGTTCGCTAAACGGATGTTCGACAATATCGGGGTCCAGTATGGACTGAAGGCCCTCAACCTTCCCGTGGGCGATCCGGGCAAGATCACCTTCGCTCAGTTCCTCGACATGAATGCGAGGATCGGGGGCGTCGATGTCGACGGGATCCGAAGCGTGGAACGCATGCGAGCTGACGAGGGTGCTCCGGAGATCGCGTACCGATCGAGCATGCTGAACGACGGAAATGGTCTCGCGCGCACCGCGATCATCAACTTCGCCGCGAGCCTGAATGTCGAGATCCACACGCCCTACCACGCGTATGCGCTCGAAGAGCGGATGGCCAAGATCGGCGCAGACGAGCAGCATGTCATCTGGCATAACGGCCCGAGCGGGTTGGCCTGGGACACGATGGATGCCTGGTTGGCTGCCGTGGAGGCGGCAGGCGGGATCGACCCTCTGACGGGGATGGATCCAGAGATCGTGAAGGCGATGCGCCCGGAGATCGCGCAGGACTCGTGCTGGAACGGCTCGACTCAGCAGCCGCTCAGTGCGTGCGCGGGACAGGTCTTCGGCGATGCGCGCATCCAAGCGGGCCAGGCACGCAGCCACGACAACCTGAAGTGCGTGCTCAAGCCGATCGATCCCAGCGACTACGCCGGAGCGGTCCCGCCTCTGATGGATGCAGACCTCGCCGTGCTCGAGGTCGTCTTCCCCGAAGGCGTGTGCGACTACACCGTCGAAGGCGTTGACAAGGCCCCGTCTGTTCCATGGCTGAGTTACATGGATGGGCCTGGCGGTCAGGCCCTAGGTCCTCCGCCGAGCTCGGTCGCCCTCTAGTTCAAGGAACGCAGTGAACCCCGGGTCTCGCACCCGGGGTTCACTCGTGTCTAGCTGGCTAGCTCCGATCAGGTCAAGCCGGCGGTGCCGAAAGCCGTACGGAAACGCACGCACCAGATGACCACGGTTCGGTATCGCTCGAGGTCCACTTCACTAGAGATCTCGTAGTTCTGATCACCGATGTTGCCCTTGAGCGTGCCTAGATCCACGAAGTCTTCGTCGAAGTCGCCCGCAGGCGCATCTGGCGGGGCCGCCGACAGATAGACATTGAGTTGAGGTCCGTTACTGGTGTTGAGGTCCTCGATCCGTAACACCCGACGCGATCCGTCCGTCACCACTTTCGCGATCCCAGAGGTCGAATAGCTGCGGTCCATGAATTCCCCTGCAAGCAAGACTTCCACCGATGTCGGCGCCGGATCAGATGTGGTCTCCTCCATGCTCTTGCCAGCCATGGCCTCGTTCATCCCGGCCGCCTGCTCCTGGGAGATCTCGTCGCCCTCCATGCCCGAGGCGCCGGGACCAGCGGCGAAAGGCGCCGCCTCGTTCGCGGTCTTGTCGATGAACAGCGTCTGGACGGCGAACACGCCGAACGCCAACCACAGGGCAAGAGCCAGGCCACCAATCGCAGCGATGCTCGACTGCAGGGGATTGCGACGGATGAACGCTGGGAGAGGCATGGGTCACTTCGGTGTGGGTTGCGATCGTTGCCCCCCAGATTAGCCGCTTCCAGGTGTGGGGATGTGGCTCACAGAGGCCGTTTAAGCCCTTGGAAAGGTCTGAGGGGCGATATGAGCATCTGGCGGGTCTCAGGTGAAGACGACCTCTGTATCGATGCTGTTGTCGCAATCAAGGAGCGTCCAGAGGCGCTCGATGCTGCCGCGCGAGGTATGGATGCTGATGAACGGATGTCTCTCGCCCATGGCGTCGACCGTCCGAGCAAGCGCTCGGATACCTGCGATGTCGATGAAGTTCAGTCCTCGAGCATCGATGGTCGGACTGGGTACATCGGGACCGATCGTGCCGCCGACACTCGACAGCAGCGGGGCCCAGAGTTCGTCCAACTCTCCGCCCATGCACAGCCCGCCGTCCATCCCGCCGTGAAGGTGGAACTGGTCGGGTGTAGCGGCGCCTACGAGCGTCGGGTGCAGCGCCTGGACGACCGACAGCGGATGCGGATCGACCTTGCGTGAGTCGTAGGCACACATGGCCACGAACGGCGCGGTGACCGAGAGGATGTCCGCCCTCAACTCGTACACCGGCCACAGTTCAGCGGCGATCGGATCGAGCAGGATCGGTGTGGCGTCTGCGAGCACTCGCAACCCTGAGTAGCCATCGAAGATAGCCCGATCTATGGCATCCACCCATCCGGCGATCCGCTCGTCGATGTCGAACCCTTGCGGAGAGAGATAGGCCTCATCGAATGGTTCGTAGGTGAGGGATCCGTCGACCCGCGCAGCCTTCAACTTGGGGCTCAGGTCTTCGATGGCGGCGAGCGTTGGATCGAGATCCTCCGCGGGCAGGATGCAAAGGACCTTCTGCTTATCGGTCAGCCCATCAGTTAGATAGCCGCAAGCGGAGGTCTGGAATCCCCGGCGGGTCGGATAGGCCCAACAGATGTGGTCGCCTGGTTGGGCTCGCAGAGGGAAGGGTCGGACCCTTTGCTCGTGGCGTTCCCTCACAGCTCCTCCTCGCGGCATCTCAACCGAAGGAAGGTACCCCATCCCGTGGGGTGCCACACCTGGAACGATCTGCCGTGCAACCAGGCTCGTCCACTCGGCAGGAGGAACCCCTGACCGCGGAGAATCTCTACTAGATGGTTCACCCTATCTGGGTAACCCCGCGCAAGCCCGTGAAAGGTGCAAGTCAGATGCGTCGCACATCCCCATTGATCCTCCTGGTCCTTGCTCTGGTCGCGCCGGCCTCTGTCAGAGCCGAGGAAGGACTGACGCCAGAGGAGCAG
>JBKHYG010000120.1:0-20920 GCA_046565595.1 Actinomycetota bacterium
GGAGACGCTGCTGGACGAGCTGGGCATCAAGCACCTGCGGCGCTCGAAGGCATACGCGCTGTCCGGCGGCGAGCGCCGCCGGCTCGAGATCACCCGCGCGCTGGTACATCGGGACGTCGGTGACGTCCTGCTGGCCCAGTCGCACCCGGCCGGCGTCCGGTGCGATCAGCCCCACCATCATGTAGAAGGTGGTGGTCTTCCCCGCCCCGTTCGGCCCCAGCAGCCCGACGATCTCGCCCTGGGAGACCCGCACGGCGACGTCGTTCACCACGCGGCGCTTCCGGTAGACCTTCACCAGCCCCTGCGCGCTGAGGGTGCTCCCGTCGGACGGCGGCGGCGCGACCGCCGCCGCGACCACCTCGGGCGGCGGCGGAGCTAGGAGCGCGCCGAGCCGCTCCTCCACGACGGCGAGCAGCTCGGGGGACGCGAGCGACGGCGCGGGGCGCACCTCGTGCTCCCGGTGCTCCAGGAAAGCGGCGGCCGCGAGACGCGGAGCGACCTCCCCCTGGAGCAGGTCCTCCACCTCGTCGGGCGCGATGTCCACGACGGCCCGTTCCGCGGCGCGCGAGGAGAGCTCCGAGAGATCCGCGCGCACCACCTCCGCGAGCCGATGGAGCGTCACCCAATCGTCCGCCCCGCCCAACCGGGCGAGCGCGCGGAGCGCGACCACGATCCGCGATCCCACGCTGGATCGCCTGACGGATCCACCAGGTGGCATACGTCGAGAACTTGAAGCCCTTGCGCCACTCGAACTTGTCCACCGCTCGCATCAGGCCGATGTTGCCCTCTTGGACCAGATCCAGCAGCGGGATCCCGGTGGCGCGGTAACGACGAGCGATGCTGACCACCAGTCGAAGGTTCGACTGGACCATGTGATGCTTCGCTGACTGGCCGTCACGCGCATGGAACTCGAGTTTGCGGCGCTGATCGGCGGTGATCTTGCCGCCCTTGGCGAGCTTGTCCTCGGCCTTGACGCCGCGCTCGATCCGCTGCGCAAGCTCAACCTCTTGCTCGGCGGTCAGCAGCGGGTATCGGCCGATCTCACGCAGGTATGTGCCCAGCGCGTCGAGGTCGCCGAGCCGGTCGGCATCCTCGGGCCGGAGGATGACCGGGCGGTCGTCGTCGTCCTGCGCGGCAGCTTCAGCCGCCTGCGCGAGCAACTCGGCATCATCGATGTTCAATTCGTCTGTGGAGAGATTCGTAGGAGCCATAAGAGGGCCCAGTGATCCTTTCATCTACTGCGGGAAGGCGTGCTTAGACAGAGCTTCGGTCAAGTCGGAGTCTCGCCCGTGCACGCCTGTGATGGTACGGTTCGACATCCTCGGCTGCGATTCCCCCTAGTCAGGGTAAGAATCTTGTGATTTCACGAACACACTAAGTTCGTGCTCGTTAGTTTCGTCCGAGTTGGGACGAGAGTTGATCCGGGTTCTTGGCGGGCAGCCCGCAGACCATCCCTTGACATAGGAACGCCTGCCCCGGCTGCCCCAAGCGCCCCTCGGTTATCGGTGGTCCCTCGGGCCCATCACTCGGCCAGGCCAGCATGACAAGATCCGGATCGAAGCGTCGGCCAGCTACCTGCCGAAGGCCCTCAGCCTGCTCAGCCCCCACCACGAGCAGCTCCTTACCCTCGCGGATGACCCGATCCACGGCTGCCAGGGTGGCCGCGAATCCGGTAGGCGCGCGTCCGAGGGCGGGGGCCATCATCTCGAGGAAGGCTTTGGCCACATCTTCTCCCGGACCAGCACCGAGGCTCGCCGATCGCAGGATGACCGTCGAAGCGGTCGCGTTGCCTGCCGGCGTTGCGTCGTCGAACATCTCCTTCGGTCGGATGAGCAGGGACTCGGTGTCCTGACCGGTCTCATAGAAGCCTCCCCGATCGTCCGAGAACAGCCTCACCATCTGGTCGGTCAGCTCCATCGCTTCGGAGAACCAACGGGGGTCGGGGTCGTAGGCGGCGAGGGTCAGCAGGCCGGCCGCCAACTCGGCATGATCGTCCAAGAAGCCGGGGCCGCTGGTCCGCCCGTCCCTCCAGGCCCGCTGTAGTCGGCCTCGTTCGTCGCGAGCTCTGGTCAGGACCGCCTCAGCGGTTCGGCGCGCAGCGCTCAGCAGTTCGGGTCGGCCTAGGAACATGGCTGCCTCGGCCAACGCTCCGATGGCCATGCCGTTCCACGCGGTGACCATCTTGTCGTCTCGACCGGGTCGCGGGCGCTTCGAGCGATACTTGAACCAAGCGGCCCGGAGGCGTTCTATCGCTGCGGCCACCTCTTCGACGGTCTTACCGATCTGCTCTGCGATCTCCTGATCAGGGATGGGACGCCACAGGATCGTCTTGCCCTCCCAGTTGCCAGGCCCGGCCAGCGCGAACGCGGCGATCGCGATCGGCATGTCGTCGCCCGCAGCGGCGATCAGTTCGTCGTATCCGAAGGTGTAGAAGGCGCCCTCTGCAGGCCTTCCTTCTTCGTCGAGGGAATCGGCGTCGAGGCTCGATGCGAAACCTCCTCCGGGGAGCTCGAGTTCGGCAAGGAGGAAGTCTGCGGTCATCGAAGCGGCGCGTTCGAACAGAGGCTCATCCCACAGGGTCGACGCCCGCGCGTACATCGAGAGCAGTTGAGCATTGTCCGACAGCATCTTCTCGAAATGCGGCACCAGCCAGGCCCTGTCGGTGGAATACCTGCAGAAGCCCCCACCTAGGTGATCGAAGATCCCGCCTCGAGCCATCTTCTCGAGGGTGAGTCGCACAGCCGACGCCGCATCGGAGTCGCCGCGCGCGGCAGCCCTGAGGAGCAGATCCAGAGCGGGGGCCTGTGGGAACTTCGGGGCTCCGCCGAAGCCGCCCCACTGAGGATCGATCGCCTCGACGAAGGCCCGGACCCCGTCCTCGACCATCTGATCGTCGAGCTTCGAAGGTTCACTAGCGAGGGTGGTGGACCGTTCCAGCATCTCCTGCAGACCGGAGCCGTGACGGACGCAATCCTCTCGCCGTTCGGTCCATTGCTGCCAGATGCCATCCAGCAGCATCCTGAACGAAGGTAGGCCGTGCCGGGGTTCGGGAGGGAAGTAGGTGCCACCGAAGAAAGGCTCCAGGTCTGGCGTAAGGAACATCGTCATCGGCCATCCGCCATGGCGTGTCATGGCCTGCAGCGCCGCCATGTAGATCCGGTCGATGTCGGGTCTCTCCTCACGGTCGACCTTTATCGAAACGAACCGCTCGTTCATCACCGCCGCCGTGTCGGGATCCTGGAAGGACTCGTGCGCCATCACATGGCACCAGTGGCACGCGGCGTAACCGACCGACAGCAGGATCGGCTTGTCCTCCCTCTTCGCTTTCTCGAGCGCCTCTGGTCCCCACTCGAACCAGTCGACCGGATCCTCGGAATGCTGCAGTAGGTAGGGCGATATCGCGTCGGCGAGTCGGTTTGCCACACGAGGAGTCTAAGAGATGGGCCTCTGGGCAGTTAGCCTCGTACCGATGGATACCACCTTGGATGGGGTGCTGCGAAGCGCTCGGATGAGGACCGTTCCGTTGGCGTTGTTCGGCGTCGCTGTCGGTTCCGCGGCCGCGGTGCGCGCGAGCGCAGAACTCTCGGTTCCCCGACTGGCTGTAGCGGCGATCGTCGCTGCGGCGCTACATGTTGCAGCGGTCCTGTTCATCGACACCTTGGATCACGCAGCTGGCACCGACAAGTTGGCGAGGCTCGATCGCAGCGGTATCCCGACCGGTGGACTCGCCCTCGAGGAGGGTCAGGTGACCGTCGTCCAGCTGAGGCTGGTCGCAGCAGCGTTACTCGCGATAGCCGTCGGTGGACTCGCGTTCATCGGATCGTCCGCGGCTTGGGTGACCGCTGGATCCGCGGTCCTGCTCGCAACCCAATACGCGGGACCGCCGCTGCGTCTGGCCTACATCGGCGGGGGAGAGGTGATCCTGTTCGCGTGCTACGGACCGCTGGTAGCGATCGGTGCATACGCGGCGCAGACCCCCTGGTCGATCATCGACGGCCTCTGGTGGGCGTCGGGCTGCGTTGGCCTACTGATCGCGATGGCCTACGCCTCGCACCACTTCCTGCACTGGAGGGCGGACAAGGCGGCGACCAAGCAGACCATCGTGGTGCTGGCAGGGGAGCGGGGCGCCCTCGCATCGGTGGCGATCGTCGATGCCGTCGCCGCGGGATGCTTCGTGATGATCGGAGTTTCCGGGTGGGGGTCCGCGGGACTCTGGTTCGGCCTCCTCGCGGTTCCTGCGCTCGCGCATGCCCTCTGGCGGGCCTGGTCCGATCCGCTTCCGCAGGCGTTCCTTCGTCTGATCGGAGCACACCTGGCCGCCGCAGCGATCGTGACCATCGTCATCGCCACCGTCTTCTCAACGGTACCCACTAACTGATCGACTCCGACGGAACCGAAGCGAACTCCGACCGAACCGAATCGAACCTCGGCGGAACCGAAGCGCGGAACCTCGGCGGAACCGAAGCGGGGCTTGACGCCTAGGGTTGCCTAGCGGGGTCGGAGCGCGGCACGCGGCTCGCCGATGTCGGCTCCTAGCCCTTCGGCCTCGAGTTCGTCGAGGATCTCCCTGGCCTGCGAGACCAGCGCACCTACCTCTAGGTCGAGGTGAACATCTCCATACCTGGCAGCCCGGTCGATCCCGCGTCGAAGCAGCGTTTTTGCTCCATGGAGGTTCCCGCGCCCTCGGTGCGTCAAGCCGACCGCGATCTGCGTGATCCCCTGCCAGAAGTCCCGGTCGCTCTCAGCAGCATCGTGCCACGCGGTCTCCCAGCACTCGTGAGCCTGGAAGTAGTTGCCGCGGTTGAAATGTTCGACGCCCTGCGCCATCAGTTCGGCCGGAGTTCCCTCGGGTTCGACCTGTAGAGAGGGATCCCCCTTGGCGTCTCGCGGCAACGGGCGGCCGAGCGAGTCACGGGGCCGCTGGTTCTTCGGCCGACCCTGGTCGTCTCGATCTCGGGGCGTGGCGCTCATCCCTCCGAGGTTACCCGTCAGACGCCTAGGCTTGCCTCGATGTTCGAGGCGACCGACGAGATCTTCATCCGCGCTCCTTCGCGCCATATCCAGGAGGCCTTCTTGCATCTGCATCAAGATGCGTCCTGGTGGCGAGGGGTTCGTGCGCGCGGCGGTTACGGCTGGCTACACATCGACGCTCCGACGGGACGCGGCAACGGCCGCATCCGGTGGAAGGTCCGCATCGAAGACGCTCGCGAATGGGAGGGGTTCAGGTGTGTCTTCGAAGAGGGGCCGCGCGGAGAGAGCGAGTTCTGGCTGGAGGCGTTCGGCTCTGGAACCATCGTGCATCACTTCCTCCGCGTGGAGGCCTGCTCGCCTCGCGCGATCGATGACCATCGCAGGGCTATCAGGATCGGCATGAATGGCCTGAAGGATCACCTAGAGCGGATCGCTGTCTAGAACGGCCCGCATCTCTCAACCACGCTGAAGACGACGATGACGCGGAAGCAGTCTTCGATCCCCTGCTGAGGTGGCACGGTTGGCTTCATCCGAGCGTCCCCCTGGACCTCGAGGATCGGTATGCACAGTCCGAAGTAACAGAATGACTCTCGCGTACGGGTCCCTAAGTCGATCCCGGTCTGATCGGCGCCGATGGCGATGGTGGAAGCGGTGGACTGTGGTCCGATCTCCTGATCGGGTTTGTCCAGCCGCCCTCCGTAGGTGATCTTCAGCTGGAGGGTCCCTGAAGCCGATCCGCTCACGCCACCCACCTGAAGGAAGTAGCGGATCCCAGGCTCGGCGACCCATCCCAACATCGACTGCTTGCGGGTCCCCATGTCGTTGTTGCATTGCAGGGCCTGGAAGGCAGGGAAGCTCCTGCTCGTGCCGACCCATACCGCCAGCGTCGTATCGAAGCCGGAGCCGTAGGTCGAGACGGAGATCGGGGTCGTGGTGTCGAGCTTGATCTCGTACCAGACCGTTGCCCTAGGGGGCGCACATGATGCGCTGCGCTCGCCGCTCTGGATGGTCGAACCGGATGTGTTGCGAGAGTCCGAGTACGGCACGCTCTTTATGACCGGTGCGCTTCCTAGGTTGTCGTTGGAAGGAGCCGCGTGGGCGGGGGTGGACCCCAACAAGGGTACGGATACGGCCAGGACACCAAGGAGGAGTTTCTTGCGTTGCGATGGCCAGGGGTGGGAGTGCATCTCCCGGGAAGGTTCGTCGGCGGTTCGCCGCGCTCCTGCTACCAGGATGCGATCAGATCAGGAACCTCTGTGACAGTGCGGACCGTCGCGTCGGGGACGATGTCATCGTCGGGCTGCTCCTGGCGGTACTGGTGTGTGAGGATCGCCTTCATGCCGAGCGCGTGTGCTCCCGCGATGTCGTCGACCAGCCGATCGCCTACGAACACCGCGTCGACGGGCTTGGTATCCAACTTCTCGAGGGCGTACTCGAAGATCTGCGGACGAGGCTTGCGGATCCCAACCTCGCTAGAGAGCGCCACGGCATCGACCCGCTCTGCGATCCCGAACTCGGCGAGGTCGCGGTGCAGCAACTCTGGTAGTTGCACGACATTGCTCACCAGCCCGATCTTCAGCCCCCTCTCGCGGAGGAGCTCAAGCGTCGCGATCGTCTCAGGGTCGATGCGGACGGTCTGACGGAGAGCTTCGTGGTCGATCTCGATGACCTCGCGGAGTAGCTCCTGAGGCAGTTCGTAGCCCATCCCCGAGAACGCATGCGAGAAGAGCTCGAAGATGTCCAACTCTTCGACGGCCTGCTGCGCGTAGGAATGTTCGACCATGCGGTCGATCTCGGCTGCGACCCGCTCAACGAGTTCGTCTACCTCTGGAGGCGAGTGATCTTCGACCCAGTGGACCAGTTTCTCTCGGATGACGCTGTACGCGCCCTTGAGCGCGTCTTCGGTACGACCGAAGTCCATCAGCGTGTGGCCGAAATCGAAGAGGATCGCGTTGACTCCCATGACGCGAAGATACCCCACCGACCCGGTCGGTGGCTAGGGCAGACGGAGCGTTAGCCTCGGCACCTCACCGACGGACACGGAGGAGACATGCAGTCAGTCGAAGGGAACATCAAGATCGATGCACCCATGGAAGCGGTGATGGCTGTCCTGGGCGACTTCTCTACCTACCCCGCATGGTCTGGATTCAGATCATGCGAGGTGCTGTCAACCGACGGTGAAGGTCGGGCGAGCAAGGTGTCGATCGAGCTCTCCGCCGGGCCGCTGAACGCCAAGTACACCATCGCGGTCTCCTACCTCCCGGGCGGCACCGGGTTGACCTGGACCTTCGTCGAGGGTTCAGGCATCACCGATACCGAAGGGGAGTACCGCCTCGCCGAAGCCGACGGGGGGACGCTGGTGAACTATCGGGGAGCCGTAGACATGAACCTGCCGATGCCAGGGTTCATGAAGAAGAAGCTGATCGCCGAGGGGCAGAAGGTCGGGCGGGACAAGGCCCTCAAGGGTCTCAAAGACCATGTGGAGTCGCGCTGACTAGGCTCGGACCTCTCTAGATGCGCATCATCCTGTTCACCGGCAAAGGTGGCGTCGGAAAGACCACAGTCGCGGCCTCCACCGCTCTGCGCGCCGCAAGGAGCGGCCTGCGGACCCTTGTGATGTCCACCGACCCCGCACACTCGCTTGCCGATGCGCTGGATGTAGAACTCGGCCCGTCGCCGACCTTGGTAGAGGAGCGCCTCTACGGCCAGCAGATCGATGCTCAGCGACGGTTGGAGGAAGGCTGGCGCGAGATCCAGGAGTATGTCTTGGCGCTGTTCGACTGGGGCGGTGTGGACGCGATAGCGGCCGAGGAGTTGTCGGTCATCCCGGGGCTGGACGAGGTGTTCGCTCTTACCGATGTTCGACGCGCGTCGGACTCTGGCGACTACGACCTGTTGGTGGTCGACTGTGCGCCGACCGCCGAAACCTTGAGGCTGCTATCTCTCCCCGAAGCGCTGAACTGGTACATAGAGCGGATCTTCCCGGTCGAGCGGCGCATCGTGAAGACGATCCGTCCTCTGTTGACCAGGGTTACCAGCATGCCCATCGCCGATGACGGGATCTTCAGGGCTGTCGAGCGACTGCACGGCCAGTTGATCGGTGTACATGAGCTGTTGAACGACACCAACCGATCCAGCGTGCGTCTGGTGGTCAACGCCGAGAAGATGGTCATCGCCGAAGCTCGCCGCACCTTCACCTATCTCTCGTTGTTCGGTTATCGGGTGGACGCGGTCATCTGCAACAGGATCCTTCCAGAAGAGGTCACCGATCCTTACTTCGAAGGCTGGAAGAAGATCCAGGCCGAACATCTGAACACGATCGAGGATGCGTTCCAGCCGGTTCCCATCCTGCGGGTCCCGCTGTTCGATCGCGAGATGATCGGGGTGGACTCACTCAACGAGTTGGGTGCGGAGCTCTACAGCGACCACGATCCAGCGGCGATGCTGTTCGATTCGGACCCTCTGACCATCTCCAAGGTGACCGAGGGCTATGAGTTGCGCGTGAGTCTGCCGTTCACCGAGAAGAGCGATCTGGATCTGTTGCGCAAGGGCGACGACCTCTACATCAAGGTCGGTTCACACAAGCGCTCGCTCGCCTTGCCGAGCGTCTTGCAGCGGCTGACGGTGGCAGGAGCGCATATGGAACAGGACCGGTTGGTCGTGCAGTTCCGACAGACATGATGGAGTTCAAGTGACCCAACGCAACCCTTCCTTCACCCCTGGAGAGGCGCCCGAATGCATGGCGTGCCCGATCGGGTTGACCTTCTTCGCTTTGCGCGAGGTGCGGCCAGAGGTCGCTGATCATCTGATGAAGGCAGGCATGGAACTGTTCCTGGCCTTCAGGGCGTTCATGGATGCCGCCGAGGAGCGGATGGAGCGTCGCTCGCCCCTCGAACGGATCAACATCGACTAGTGCGTATCGCGATCGGCATCGATATCGGTGGGACCAAACTCGCCGGTGCTGCCGTAGATGAACGGGGCCAGATCCTGGCTCGCAAAGAGCTGCCGTCCTCTGCTCGAAATGATGTGACGATCGTCAGCGGGGTCGCGAAACTCGTCGACGAGTTGAAGGCGATAGCGCCTCGGGTCAAGGGGGTCGGGATCGGGTGCGCCGGACTGATCGATGATCGGTCAGGCGTGGTGGTCACCTCACCCAACCTGCCCCTGAGGGATATCGGTCTTCGCGACATGCTCTCTACTCGCGTGGGGCTACCGGTGATACTCGAGAACGACGCGAATGTCGCCGCAGTCGGGGAAGCCTTGGTCGGGGCCGGCGCTGGCCGGTCACCGGTCCTCTGCGTGACCGTTGGCACCGGGATCGGAGGAGGCATCGTGGTCGATGGTCGGCTCCTGCGTGGCGCCAACGGCTTCGCCGGCGAGGTAGGCCACATGGTCGTGGACCCCGACGGCCCGGTCTGCGCTTGCGGCTCCAAGGGTTGCCTAGAGGCGATGGCGAGCGGGAATGCGCTCGGCCGGGTGGCGTTGGAGAGGATCGAGGATCCGGCCGCGGTCGCGTTGCGCGAACGCCGTGACGCTGGGGCCAAGGTGACAGGAGCGCTCGTCGGAGCCCTGGCAGCCGATGGCGATCCCTTCGCGGGATCGATCATCATCGAAGCGGGTCGCTGGCTGGGCCTTGGGTTGGCCAACCTGGCGAACCTGTTGGACCCTGAAGTGATCGTCGTTGGAGGTGGCGCGGGTAGTGGTACCGCTGATCTGCTGCTTCCAAGCGCAGTAGGGGCCTTATCGGAGCGCCTCTTGGGGCACGGGTTTCGGCTGGCACCAGAGGTGGTCCCGGCGGCTCTGGGCAACGCAGCTGGTGTGACGGGTGCGGCCCTGCTGGTCTTGGGTCAGGCGGCGGACCAGGGGGGCCTGAACCTGAGAGTCAAGGGGACTTGACGACCCCGACGCCAGCCGGTATGCTGTCAGGGATGCTTGACGCACAGACCGGGTAAGTAGATATCCCGACCAGGCGAGGTTCCAGGTCGGGTGAGGGAGGCAAAGGATGTCGCGCACCGTTGAACTAGATATCGAAGGCATGACCTGCGCTTCGTGCGCCTCGAGGATCGAGAAGGTCCTGGGGCGCCAACCCGGCGTCTCCTCGGCGTCTGTGAACTTCGCCATGGAGCGTGCCGTTGTAGAGGCTGAAGACCCGGACCCCGAGGTTCTGAAGCAAGCCGTCGCCAAGGCCGGCTATGGCGCGAAGGTCCGCAGCGAGGGATCGTCGTCTGGGGAAATGAGCGAGAACATCTACGGCCCTCGCGCCGTGCTCGCCCTCACTCTCGCTTTACCGGCGATGGCCCTAGGCATGATCTTCGCTCACGAGCGGTGGGCGATGCTCAGCGCCTGGGTACTGGTCACGCCGGTCCTGGCTGTGGCCGGGCGCGACTTCTTCGTGCACGCCGTCAGCCAGGCCCGTCGGCGCGAAGCCACGATGGACACCCTGGTAGCGGTAGGCACCGGAGCGGCGTATGTGTGGTCGGTGTACGCCTATCTGGCCGGACGCATGGACATCTACTTCGAGGTCGCCGGCATCGTCGTCGCGTTCGTGCTCCTCGGCAAGTACCTAGAGCACCGCGCTCGAGCGAAGGCGTCTTCAGCCATCCGAGCGCTGATGGCGATGGGCGCCAAGCAAGCGACGATCGTCGATGAGGACGGCTCGGAACGGGTCGTGGATGTGTCTGCCCTCGAGGTCGGGCAGTTGTTCAAGGTGAAGCCGGGCGAGAAGATCGCGACCGATGGGGATGTGGTCGAGGGAGCCTCTGCGGTCGACGAATCCATGGTCACCGGCGAGAGCGTTCCGGTTGAACGCGCCGCTGGCGACACCGTGATCGGCGGAACGGTCAACGCACACGGGATGCTGATGGTGCGAGCCACCAAGGTGGGTGCAGAGACAGCCCTCGCTCAGATCGCTCGGCTCGTGGACGAGGCTCAGACCCGGAAGGCTCCCGTTCAGAGGCTCGCCGACAAGGTCGCCGGCATCTTCGTCCCCATCGTCTTGGTGATCGCGACGCTCACAGTGCTCGGGTGGCTCGCGTTCACCGATGCTCCCGCCGGAGACGCGATCCGCGCGAGCGTCGCAGTGCTCATCATCGCTTGCCCATGCGCGATGGGACTGGCAACCCCAGCCGCCATCATGGCGGGGACCGGGCGTGGAGCGTCGAGCGGCATCATCTTCCGCGGCGGGGAGGTACTGGAGTCAGCCAGAGCGATCGACGCCGTGCTGTTGGACAAGACCGGCACCATCACCCAGGGAGCGATGGTCGTGACCGATGTGGTTCCCTTCGAGGGGGTCTCGAAGGATGAGGTGCTCCGCATGGCGGCTGGTGTCGAATCCAACAGCGAACACCCGATCGCCCGAGCCATCGTCGATGCCGCCCCCATGACTCCTCAAGCCAGGGACTTCTCCTCGGCGGGAGGGCTAGGGGCTCAGGCCACCGTGGATGGAAGTACCGTCTTCGTCGGGCGGCTCTCGTATCTTCACGACAACGATCAGATGGGATGCGCCGACCTCAAGGACGCGCGGGAAAGGCTCGAAGCTGAAGGTCGCACGGTCGTAAGCGTCGGTTGGGGAGGTCGGGAACAGGGAGTCATCGCTCTTTCGGACCCGCCACGCGCTTCTGCCAAAGAGGCGGTCAGCGCTCTGACCGATCTCGGCCTTCGAGTCAGCATGGTCACCGGCGACAACGAGCGGACGGCCGGAGCCGTAGCGGACGCGGTCGGAATCGGAACGGTCCTGGCCGGCGTGATGCCCGAGGACAAGGTCGCTGCGGTCCGTTCGTTGCAGGAGGAGGGCCTCCGCGTCGCCATGGTCGGTGACGGTGTCAACGATGCCCCTGCACTAGCTCAAGCCGATCTGGGTATCGCGATCGGAAGCGGCACCGATGTGGCCATCGAAGCGGCGGATGTGACGCTGGTAGGCGGAGATCCTCGCTTGGTAGGTCAAGCGATACGGTTGGCAAGGCGGACATACTCGGTGATCCTGCAGAACCTCGGATGGGCGTTCGGATACAACATCCTGCTGATCCCGGTGGCAGCGATCGGCCTGGTGGATCCTGCCCTGGCGGGTCTCGCGATGGCATTGTCGAGTGTGAGCGTCGTCACCAACGCCCTACGCTTGAGGCGGTCACGCTGAAAAGAGCGAACGCCCCGGTACACGGCCGTCGAACTGAAGGAAACGGATGCCTCCATGAGGAAAGGCGTCCACGGATAGAGATAGGAGAAGAGATGACCAAGGTTTTCGAGGTAGAAGGCATGACATGCGGTGGTTGCGAACAGAGCGTCACCCGCGCGATCAGCGCATTGCCGGGCGTCGAGAAGGTGAACGCATCGCATCAGGCCAAGAAGGTCGAGGTCGAGGGCTCGGCCGATCCTCAACAGATCGCCGACGCCATCACCGACGCTGGCTATGAGGTCCTGTCCGGCCCTTCCAACGCCTGACGCAACTGGCGGAGGAACAACCCGACATCGGTCACCATGCCGATGCTCTGGATGCTTCCCCGATCGACGAGTTTGGTAACAGCCGCAGGGTTGATGTCGACGCATACGGTCGCACAGGTCGAAGGCAGGAGGTTGCCGGTCGCGATCGAGTGCAGCATCGTCGAAACCATGATCGCCATACCTACGCCGTCGAGGGCTTGACGCATCCGCGTCTGCGCCTCGACCATGTCGGTGACCACCTCGGGCATCGGGCCGTCGTCGCGGACGCTGCCTGCCAACACGAAGGGCACATCGTGGCGTACCAGTGCGTGCATGATCCCCGAGTTGAGGGTCCCGGCTCGGACCGCTTCCCGGAAGGAGCCGTGACGGCGGATGCGGTTGATGGTCCGGAGGTGATGTTCGTGGCCATGCTCGACGGGAGACCCCTCAGCCAGTTCGATCCCCAAGGATGTGCCGTACAGGCTGGCCTCGGCGTCGTGGGTCGCTAGAGCGTTGCCGGCGAACAGCAGGTCTACCCAGCCGCGCTCGATCAGCGCAACCATGTCGTCGATGCTGCCGGTGTGAACGACCGCTGGTCCAAGAACCCAGAGGATCTTCTCTCCGGCGTTGCGTCGCTCGCGCGCGGTCTGCGCGATCCGGTCGATCAGCAAGGCCTGAGGTTTCTCACTCGAGATCTCGCTCGACATGAAAGAGAAGACCTCGGCTCCGGCGCGGGGCCGGTCTATCGGTGTGACCCGAACCCCCTCGTAGCCGACGACGATGCTGTCTCCGATCCGGACATCGTTCATCGCTATGGTGCGCGCGGTGTCGCCTCTGACGACGATCCCGCAATCCATCTCGCTCGGCGATACCGGCAGCCAGTTGCCCTCCACTCGAACCTGGGTCGGCAGGTTGGTGGTGGCATAGAACCCTTCGGGGAAGACCCCGTCCATGTCGGCCTCGACCAGCTTCGCATCGCCGGGGTCGGGGGCGACCGCTCCCAGGTCAGCGATCGCCGCCAGCGTCGAACGCAACCGGTCCTCGTCGTCGTGGCTTATCTCGATCCGTGCGCGCGAAGGATCCGAGTGGGTCTTGCCCACCTCGACCTCGAGCAGTTGGTAGTCGCAGCCGCGCCCGACGATCTCGTCGAGGACGCGCGGAAGTGCGCGCGAATCGATGATGTGTCCTTCGAGCACGACGATCTCGGTCGCCATCGGAGCCCCCCGCGTCAGTGCGCGTCTATGAACGCGATCGTCTCTTCGAAGATCAGATGACGGTCATAGTCGAGCGTTGCGACATGGAAGGAGCGATCCAGCGTCACATGCCGCTTATCGGAGCTCGAGATGTGCTCGAGGATGTATGGGCCGTTGCTCGGGTGGACCACATGGTCCTGTGCGCTGGTGAAGATGAGCGCAGGGCTGTGGATCCGGCCCAGTCGACGCTGGACCTCTCCCATGTAGGTGATCAGTTTGCCCGCGGCTCTGGTCGACACCTTCCCATAGGCGATCTCGCTCTGCCCGGGTTCTGCGATGTCGTTAGCGACGCCCTTCAAGGTCAGGTTCAGTCTCCCGAGCAGGGGCGCGAGCTTGGCTCTTGGGTCCTTGGTGAAGACCGGACCGTTCACGACCACGATGCCTGCGATCCGATCGGAGAAGCGCGACGCCAGGTCGTAGGTCAGCGTCCCGCCCATCGACAAGCCGCAGACGAAGATCCTGTCGCACCGCTCGAACAGCCCGGTCAGTGCTTCCTCGGCGGTACCCACCCAGTCGGATGGCCCGAAGTTCGCTAGGTCCTGCACGCTGGTCCCGTGGCCGGGCAGGCGCGGGACGATGACGGTGTGGCCCTTCTCTGCGATCGCTTCCCCCCATGGACGCACCGACTGAGGGGAGCCTGTGAATCCGTGTAGGACGAGCACCCCGGTGGGGCCGCCTTCGGCCGCCCAAGGCTCTGCTCCGGGGATCAATCGGGGCTGGTCCATGTGGGAGAACTCCTGGTCGCGCGATTCGATCACAGGTAACGAGATGTTCATCTGAGTGAAACCCTTGCGCTACCCGTCAGGTCTACGCTAGCAATGGGCACGACAGCAGGGGAGCAGTCATGGGTGGAGATGTTGTTCGATTCGATCGAGGACCGGTAGCCTCAGACCGATCCGAGGGCCAGAGACGCCCAAGGGTGGGGGTCCGGGTGTTCTACTGGCTGATGCGCTATGTGTTCATCGGGCCGTGGTTCAGGTTGTTCTTTCGTCCCTGGGTTGAGGGCATAGAGAACATCCCGAAGCACGGCCCTGTGATCCTGTGCCCGAATCACCTGAGTTTCATCGACTCGATCGTGATCCCGCTGTTGGTTCCCAAGCGTCGTGTCGTCTACCTCGGTAAGAGCGACTACTTCGACAAGTGGTACATCAAGTGGTTCTTCGAGGGTGCGGGTGTGATCCCGGTTCGTCGCGAGGGAGGCAACGCGGGAGAGGCGAGCCTGATCGCTGGATGTGAGCAACTTGATCGGGGCATGATCGTGGCGGTCTACCCCGAGGGCACGCGCAGTCCGGACGGACGGCTCTACAAGGGCAAGACCGGAGCTGCCCGCATGGCTCTGCGGGCAGGCTGCCCCGTCATCCCTGTGGCGGTCTTCGGGACGGATGAGGCGCTGCCGACCGGCAAGTATCTGCCTCGCCGCGTCCGCATCGGCGTCCGCTTCGGTAAGCCGCTGGATTTCACCCGCTACGAGGGCCAGGGCGACGACCGGTTCGTGTTGCGTAGCGTCACCGACGAGATCATGTACGAGTTGATGATGCTGAGCGGACGCGAATATGTCGACGACTATGCCTCGAAGTACAAGGGGAACATCCCGAAGGACACCTTGGAATCGCCGCCAGCTGCTCGGGACGCCGGCTCGATCGCTTCCTAGTTCGAGCCCCGGGTCGGGCAGCTCTCAGTCCTTCTCCCAGCCTCGTGCCCTCTCCACGGCACGCAGCCAGTCCGCGTAGGGATCCTCGGTCCGTGTCTGCGGCTCGAAGGTCCTGTCCAGTTGCCAGGTCCGAGCGATCTCGTCGGTCGATGACCAGACCCCCGACGCTAACCCTGCCAGGAAGGCTGCTCCGAGCGCCGTGGTCTCTTGGATCTTCGGTCTGTGGACAGCGACGCCCAACTGGTCGGCCTGGAGTTGGCAGAGCAGATCCATGACGCTCGCTCCGCCATCGACACGCAGCGAGCGGAGTTCGATCCCGGCCTCACGGGTCATCGTCTCGACGACATCTCGGGTCTGGAAGACCATCGCCTCGACGGCGGCGCGCGCCAGGTGGGCCCGCGTGGTTCCTCGAGTGATCCCGACGATCAAGCCGCGCGCGTAAGGATCCCAGTAGGGGGAACCGAGGCCGGTGAGAGCCGGCACGAAGACGACGCCGCCGGTGTCGGGGACGCTGGATGCCAGGGGGCCGGTCTCGCTCGCTTGCCCGATGATCCCCAGGCCGTCTCGCAGCCACTGGATCGCGGCGCCGGTCACGAAGATGGCGCCCTCGAGGGCGTAGGCGACCCCGCCATCGGGCCCGCAAGCGAGGGTCACGAGGAGACCGTCGGGTGGCGGGGGAGCGGTATCGCCTGTGTTCATCAACACGAAGGAACCCGTCCCGTAGGTGTTCTTCGCTTCGCCGGCATGGAAACAAGCCTGTCCGAAGAGGGCTGCTTGCTGGTCACCTGCGATCCCGCCGATCGGTATCCGCGCACCGAAGAGGTCAGCTGTGCCGAAGTCTCCCGAGGACGGACGGACTTCCGGCAGCAGGTGGCTCGGGACGCCGAAGATCTCAAGGAGTTCCGCGGACCACGAGTGTTCGTAGATGTCGTAGAGCAGTGTGCGGCTGGCGTTGGTTGGGTCCGTGGCGTGGATCGTCCCGCCGGTGAGTTTGGCGACCAGCCAGGTATCGATGGTGCCGAAGGCGACGCCAGCCGCCTCGTCGGTCCGGATCCATGAGTGGTCGGCCTGGCTAAGCAGCCAGTCGATCTTGGTCGCCGAGAAGTAGGCGTCGAGGACGAGACCTGTCTTCCCGCGGATCCCCGGTTCTTCCTCGCGGAGCTCGTCGCAGCGAGCAGCCGTTCGCCTGTCCTGCCAGACGATCGCTCTGCCGAGCGGTTTCAGCGTCTCCCGATCCCAGAGTGCCGTCGTTTCCCGCTGGTTCGTTATCCCGATCGCCGCCAGATCCCGCGCCTCGATCCCTGCTGAATCCAGCGCCGAACGGATCGCGTCGATCGTCGCCGACCAGATCTCCTCCAGATCGTGCTCGACCCACCCAGGTCTAGGGAAGTGTTGAGGGAACTCGCGGTAACCGCGCGCATGGATCAGCGCGTCTTCGCCGACGATCAGAGCCGTCACGCCGGTGGTTCCTGCATCGATCGAGAGGATCTTTCGCATGGCGGCGAGGTTAGCCGCCTGCGGAGCACGCTCATCGGTTCCACCCGGAACGAGCGTGACGCCCGGTGGTGAGTCCGGGCGTCACGAGGATGGTGTTCGTTTGGATGGTGTTCGTTTGGATGGTGTCTAAGGATGGATCTCTATGAGTTGGTCGGGAGTCCTTGCGGTAGCGGCGGGGCTTGCGGGGGCTCTTCGCCGGTGCTCGGGGGACTTGGTGGTTCCTCGCCGCCGGATGGCGGTTCGGGGACGGTCGGTTCGGGGACGGTCGGGTCCTCCTGCGGGAGTTGCTCGCTGGGGTCTGGAACGCTCGGCGGTTCTCCAGGCAGGTAGTCGCTGGGATCCGGAGCGGCTGGCAACTCGCCCGGCTCGCCTGGGCCTTCCGGCGGCTCAGGAGCCTCGGGTACCTCGGGCAGGTCCTCGGCGACCAGGCTCGGACCTGGGCCAGCGATGACCAGGATCGAGTGCGAACTCTCATTGCCAGCGGCGTCGGTGGCGGTAGCGGTCAAGGTGTGGCGGCCCGGGTTGAGGCTGAAGTTGTAGGTGTAGGGCGAGCCACGGCCGATCTCTTCGCCGTTCAGCGTCCAGACGATGTCTTGCACGCCGGTTCCGTAGTCGTAGGTGTCGGCTTCCAGGGTCGTGGTTCCAACAACGGCCGTGCCGTAGACGCGGAGGGTGTCCTCCACCCACACGTCGCCTTCGCTTGGCTTGGTGATCCGAACACCGGGCGCCGTGCGGTCGATGACGATCGGCTCGACGATGTCCATCACGAGGGTCCGGTGCACGACTCCGCGCACCGAGTAGAAGCCTTCGGGCCATCCGGTGGTGTCCCATTCGGTCTCACCGCTGCGGATCGGTACGCGTGTCTCGATCGGGAACCAGCGATAGCCGTCGGGTGAAGCTTGGAAATAGACAGCCGAACCTGAGTTCACCTTCGAGCCGCCCTGCCAGTTCCACGCGATTGGAACGACATCTGAATAGGCGGTCTGGGTGATCGGATCCTGAAGGCTCAACTTGCCAAGGGATGCCGCGGTCAGGCCGGGAACGGCCGGTGCAAGTCCCATGATCAGCATGCTGCCGATCAAGAGCTTGCGGATGGGTGTGGATCGCATACTTCTGCCTCCTCGCAGGTGTTCGAACCTTTCAACGAAGCAACCGCCGATGCGTCGCGGAGATCGGGCGAGATAGTCCTTCAGGACTACGCGAGCCCATCCGAACCGTCCCGGCGTTCCGCTCATTTCACGATCCATCCACCCAGTTCACTCCGGGGTCCGATGTTGGCGGGTGGTCAGGGCGGGCTAGTGTCGAAGCGATGCCACCTAAGGGATACACGGGAGCCGACGGTCTCGTCCAGCAACTCGAGGCGCTGGGTGTGACCGTGGTCTTCGGGATACCTGGGGTGCATAACCTGGCGATCTTCGAAGCCTTGGAGGACTCGCCCATCCGGGTCATCTTGGTCCGTCACGAGCAGACCGCGGTCTACGCCGCTGACGGATTCGCGAGGGCGACCGGTTCGTTAGGTGTCGCGATCACCACCACGGGACCGGGGGCTGCGAACACGGCCGCCGCGATGGGAGAGGCTCGCGCATCCAGATCCCCGGTGCTGCACATATCCACCCAGGTTGCGACGACGGTGCTGTCAGGGTCATCCGGGGTGGGGGCGCTGCACGAGAGCCCGGACCAGCGCGAACTGATGTCCTCGGTCGCCACCTGGACCGCTCGCGCGATGACAGCCTCAGCGATACCGCAACTCTTGGCTAAGGCCGCAGCCGAAGCCTTCGCGATGCGGCGGGGACCGGTCTTCCTAGAGATCCCGTTCGATCTGTTGAGCGAGCCATGCGGGTCGCGTCCGAGCGGAGATCGCGGAGCCGGACGGCTCGCGCCAGACACGAGAGCCCTCTCCCGGGCTTCGAGACGGCTGCGTAACGCCAAGCGGCCGATCGTGTGGGCTGGCGGGGGAGCGGTCTCCTCAGGAGCTGCGCCGCAGGTGCAAGCCTTGGCCGAAGCACTCGACGCTCCGATCGTGACCACCTTCGCTGGCCGGGGGATCGTCCCGTCCTCGCATCCTCTGGTCGTCGGCTTCCCGCCGCACCAGCGGTCGGTCACCAAACTGATCGAGAACTCGGATGCGACGGTCTTGCTCGGAACGGATCTGGACGGCATGAACACGATGGGATGGCGGATCGCATTCCCCAGACCTCGTGTATCGATCAACCTGGTTCCACAGGACGCGCGACGCAACTATGCGAGCGATGTCGTCATCGAAGCCGATGTCGCCGCAGCTCTGGACGCTCTGATCCCGATGCTCCCTCGCCGATCCGCCGGCAAGGGCAGTACGCCGGGGGCTAAGCGTGCGCGCGCTGCCGCGACCTCAGCCTCCCGGTCGCTGGCCGCATCGAAGAAGCTGTCTCCCGGCGCGGGATTCGCCAGAGCGGTGCGCGAGGCTCTGCCTCCGGACGCGGTGGTCGTGTGCGACATGGCGATCGCCGGCTACTGGGTCGCTGGTTACATGTCGGCAGAGGCGCCGAGATCGTTGCAGTACCCGATGGGGTGGGGAACCCTCGGATTCGCGCTTCCCGCAGCGGTCGGCGCCGGCGTGGCGGGCAGGAGCACGCTGGTGGTGACCGGTGATGCAGGCTTGATGTTCGGAGTAGGCGAACTGGCGACGCTCGCGCAGGAGCGGCTGCCTGTCACCGTCCTCGTGGTCAACGATGCCGGGTACGGGATGCTGCGCTACGACGAGGAGGAACGCTACGGGCGAACCTTCGCGGATCGCCTAGAGGTGCCAGACCTCGTCGCGCTGGCGGGATCCTTCGGGCTGCCCGCGAAGCGGATCACCGCGAAGGGACTGGCTGCGGGGATCCGGTGGGGTCTGAAACAGCAGGGTCCGAGCCTGATCGAACTGCGCACCCGATTCGATCCGCCACCGACCACCTCGCCGGCATGGCACCGCAAGGGGGCCAAGGAGGCTCGACCTTGAAAGGTCCCCTCGAAGGACTCTTGGTAACCGATCTCTCTCGCGTGCTGTCTGGACCCTGGTGCACGATGACCCTCGGGGACCTCGGGGCCGAGGTGATGAAGGTCGAGCACCCCGATGGGGACGAGACGCGAGGCTGGGGTCCGCCGTTCGTGGGAGAGGAGTCGGCCTACTTCCTCTCTACGAACAGGAACAAGAGGTCCTTGCGCTTGGATCTTGGCAGAGCCGACCATCTGGAGGTTGCCTACAGGCTGATCTCGCGTAGCGACATCGTCGTCGAGAACTTCCGGCCAGGGACAGCAGAGCGACTGGGTCTGGGGGAGGCCAGATGTAGGGAACTGGCTCCCGACATCATCTACGCATCCATCTCAGGCTTCGGTTCGGGCTCGTCTCGTCCCGGATATGACGCGATCATCCAGGCGGTGGGGGGCTTGATGAGCATCACCGGTCACCCCCGGACCGGGCCCGCGAAGGTCGGGGTCGCGATCGCAGACATCAGCGCAGGTCTGTATACGACCATCGGCGTGCTGGCTGCGCTCGTCGCACGAGAACGGACCGGCGTCGGTCAGCGCGTGGACGCTTCGCTTCTGGGATCACAGATCGCTTGGCTAGCCAACCAGGCCTCCAACACGCTGAACGCCGGAGTCGTCCCCGGCTTGATGGGCACCGCTCATCCCTCGATCGTCCCCTATCAAGCCTTCGAGGCATCAGATGGTGCCTTCATGCTTGCGGTCGCCAACGATGCGATCTGGTCGCGATTCGTTGCAGCGCTCGGATCGCCAGATGCCCTTGGCGACGCTCGGTTTGCGACGAACCCGGGAAGGGTCGAGGCCCGCGAAGAGTTGGTGGGGATCCTGGGAGGGCTGTTCGCCTCGGAGCCGAGGACGCATTGGCTGAGCATGTTGGACGCCGCGGAAGTGCCGTCGGGGCCGATCAATGACCTCTCAGAGGTCTTCGGATCCGAGGAGGTCGCTGCCTTGCAACTCGTCTCGCAGACGCCGCGCGAGGATGGTACTTCGGTGCGGTCGGTGAGTTTCCCGGTTCATCTGTCCCAGACGCCTGCCTCGATCCGGCGGCCCCCACCTCGGCTGGGTGAGCATGATCGCGAGATCCTCGCGTGGCTTGGCTATTCCGAGCAAGAAGTGAAGGACCTGACGA
>JBKHYG010000121.1:0-68158 GCA_046565595.1 Actinomycetota bacterium
GAGTGTCGCGGCGATATCCAAGAGGGGATCGATTTCGCCGTCTACATGGCGGGCGAAGGCCGACGCTTCTTCGGTGTCACCACCAAGAGCGAGTTGGCCGGCAAGTTCTCGATGACGGTGCGTCATCCGATCGGCGTCGCGGGGCTGATAACGCCGTGGAACTTCCCCATCGCCATACCGACCTGGAAGATCTTCCCCGCGCTAGTTGCCGGTTGCACGATCGTCTTCAAGCCCGCCGAGGACACCCCGATCCTTGCCCGCAAGCTGGTCGAGATGTTCGACGAGGTTGGCCTGCCCCCGGGCGTGCTGAACTTCGTCACCGGTTTCGGCGAAGAAGCCGGGCAGCCGATCGTCGAGCATCCGGATGTTCCGGTGATCTCGTTCACCGGCTCGCTCGAGGTAGGTCGCAAGATCAACTCGATGGGCGCGGGCATGATGAAGCGTGTTTCGCTGGAACTCGGCAGCAAGAACATGTTGATCGTGATGCCCGACGCGGACCTCGATCTGGCGGTGGAGGCCGGCGCATGGGGTGCGTTCGCAACCAGCGGACAGCGCTGCACAGCCACGAGCCGCATCGCCGTTCACGGTGCTGTGATCGGCGAGTTCCGTGAGCGGTTCCTGCAGCGGGTCAAGACGATGAAGGTAGGCGCCGGCTATGACCCGAGCGTCGAGTTGGCGCCGGTCATCAACGCCAAACAGAAGGAACGGATCCTCGACTACATAGAGATCGGCCAGAAGGAAGGCGCGAAGATCCTGACCGGCGGGCATGCTTTGGACGAGGGCGAGTATTCCAAGGGCAACTTCATCGCCCCGACCGTCTTCGACGGCATGACCCCGGACATGCGCATCGCTCAGGAAGAGATCTTCGGGCCGGTCACCGGGTTCATCGAGATCAGCGGCATCGAGGAAGCCATCTCGATCGCGAACGGCACCCAGTACGGGCTCAGTTGCGCGGTCTACACCCGCGACATAACCAACACCTTCAAGGCGATCGAACAACTCGAGTTCGGCATCGTCTACATCAATGCGCCAACGATCGGCGCTGAGGTAGGACTGCCGTTCGGCGGCATGAAATCGACCGGCAACGGCCACCGCGAAGCAGGTCCGGTCGCCTTGGACGAGTTCACCGAATGGAAGAGCGTCAGCATCGACTTCTCGGGCAAGGTGCAGAAAGCCCAAGGCATCGACTGATCCTGGCTGCGGCGCCGAACTCGCCGAACGACCACATGAACACGCCCGGATCCATCCACTCATGAGTGAGCGCATAGCCGCCATCTGGGGCCCTGCTTACGCAGAGGCCGCGCGCATCTACGACTTCGGTCCGCAGCATCCGCTGCGACCCGGCCGTGTGATCCTGGCAGCCGAACTTTCCCGCATCAACGGGTTGTTCGATCTGCCCGAGGTGTCGCTGGTGGAACCCCGCGTGGCGACCCGCCGAGAACTCGAACTGGTTCACCAGCCCTCCTACATAGATGCGATCATCAGGATCGGTGAGGGCCGCTGGGAGCCGTCGGACACGAGGTCTTGGGGGGTCGGCCCTGGCGACAATCCGCCGTTCGAAGGGATGCACGATGCGAGCGCGCTGGTCGCCGGCAGTGCCGTGCTGGCCGCCGACTCTTGTTGGACCGACGGCTTCGAACATGTCTGGTATCCGGCCGGCGGCCTGCATCATGCGATGCCGGCAAGGGCCAGCGGCTTCTGCATCTACGACGATCCGGCGATCGCGATCGCTCACCTCTTGGAACTAGGTGCCGAGAGGGTCGCTTACCTGGATGTCGATGTTCACCACGGAGACGGCGTCCAAGAGATCTTCTACAGCGACCCTCGGGTCCTGACCATCAGCCTCCACGAATCCGGGCGCTTCCTCTTCCCAGGCACCGGTTTCGTCGACGAGGTCGGCTCGGGTGATGCCGTTGGCACCAGCGTCAATGTGCCCCTGCCGCCATACACCGGCGACGACGCCTATCTGGCCGCCTTCGACCAGGTCGTCCCGCCGCTGGTCGAGGCCTTCAAGCCGAGCGTGTTGTTCACCCAACTCGGTTGTGACACCCATGTGACCGATCCGCTCGCTCACCTCCAGTTGACGACACATGCGTGGCGCAAGCTCGCGACGCGGATCCATCAGCTCGCGCATTCAGCGGCGCAGGGCCGCTGGATCGCCACCGGAGGAGGCGGCTATTCGGTCGCCGCGGTTCCGAGAGGCTGGGCGAACTACTTCGCCGAGATGTGCGGCGGTCGGGAACTCGCCGAAGAACTGTCTGAAGAGTGGCGCGAGATCGCCCGAGGATGGGGGCTCGAGAAGCCTCCCCGGATGCTGCATGACGAGGTCAACGAACCCGACCGATACATCCAGGAAGCCGCCGAAGAGGCGGAACGATCAGCCCGGAAGACGGCGGAACGCGTGTTCGGCTATCACGGTCTGAAGGCTTGAAGGACCCGATCAGTCGAGATCGCGATCACGGGGGAGGTTCGGCCGTTCCATGGTGATCATGAAGCCGCCGCTCTTCATGCGGCGACTCATGCCGATCGCGCGAGTGATGATCAGCGCGCCGATAGCGATCAGCGTGGTCGCTACGAGCGGGATACCTCGATCGTCGCCGTTCAGATCGTTCACGCCGAGCAGCACGAGCAGCAGCCCGTTGACCGACAGCAGGAAGCCCGCGCGACGGCCGACGCTTCGTCGTATCAGCGCTCCCGTGAGCAGGATCGCGCCCGCACCGATGCTCGCGATGCCCGGATCCTCGTCGATGATCAGCATCAACCCGATCCACACGAACAGCGCGCCCCACATGAGCGGCCCGATCCGCCAAGCGTCCATGTGAGCATCATACGGAGCCGCCTAGACTCCCCGCGCATGCCTCTTCCGGATCGAGAACCGCTGCGCGCGCACCTGATCTCCAGCGGCATCAGTGGCGATACCGCCACGCCCCGCTCGAACGCCGTGAGGCATGCGGAGGCTCTAGCCGCAGACGACGCTGACAAGCATCTGGGCATCGGTCGGCGCGGGCGTGACGCCAAGGGTGTGTTGAGAGCCGTGGCTGAACTCTGCGGTTGCTCCGACGACCTGACGGACCGAGATGGTCCCGGTGTGATCGACCCGGACCAGACCCTCGCCGGACTCGAGGCGATGGCCTTGCGGCTGAAGGTCGCAGGAACGAAGGGCGAGCGGGTGCTGTTCGCGACAGGACATCCCTCCGCGTTGACGCCCTGGTATGCGCGGATGGCCGCCGCGGTCGAAGGGCTCGGCGCGAGGATCATCGAGCCGCTAGAGGATGTGCGGCTCGACGCACCCGGGGGCAGCCGCCATTCCAGAGGTCCCAGGCTCATCCGTTACTTCGATCGGGTCGGTGTCCTCTGCGTCGGATGGGCGCTGGTTCACACCCACGAGTCGTGGCCCATGCAAGCGATGCTCGATGCCGAGACCCCTGATCTGGTCGTCTCCGATCATGGATTCGCCGGGGCCGCCGCGGCACGGGGCATCCAGACGATCGCGGTGACCGATGTGAACGACCCCGCGATAGCGGTCGGATGGCAGGATGGGATGTTCGAAGCGGTCGTCCCGCTGGACGACAACCTGTCTCCCAGGGTCTACCAACCCTTGGCAGACGCGGTCGTCGCGGCCCTCACCGCCTGATCTGCGCGAAGGTCTGTTCGGGGAGGTTCTGCCGTTACCCAAGGTCGCCCAGGCAGGATGCGGGGGCGCCCAGGACGAACCCTGAGTGCCAAGGGGTATCCTCCAGCGTTGCGGAGGAAGCCCACTGGGACTGGAGCGATGCAAGTGGCAGATCGAGACGAGCTGTTCATGACGCCTACGGAGGCGGCCGACAGGCTGCGCGTCTCCAAGATGACCGTCTACCGGCTCATCCACGGAGGCCACCTACCGGCGGTACAGATCGGCAAGGCCTTCCGGATCCGGTCTGCGGATCTCGATACCTATCTAGAGTCCTGCACCGTCAGGGTCGATTCGGCCAACGGGGTCGTCTAGAAGCCACGGCCCCGCCCGGGTATCCTGTGGGTACCGGATGACCTCTACAGCAGGAGACCCATGGGTTCGTTGATCAAGAAGCGGCGCAAGAAGATGCGCAAGCACAAGCACAAGAAGTTGCTGAAGAAGACCCGCTGGCAGCGCCGTCAGCAGAAGTAGTCCCTTCGGCCGACACGCACGCGCCGCCTGGAAACGGGCGGCGTTTCGCGCACCTGGGGGTGTTCATCCTTGGCTCGCTCCTTCCGTTTCATCACCTTCCTGTCTGACTACGGGCTCCAAGATGAGTTCGTAGGTGTGTGTCGTGGCGTGATCAAGCGCTTCGCCCCACAGGTCGAGATCCTGGACCTGGCCCATGGGATCCCGCCCCAAGATGTCGTCGCAGGGTCCACCGTCCTGGCGCAGTCGGTCCCCTATCTACCTCCGGCGGTGCACCTGGCGGTCGTGGACCCGGGCGTCGGCACGCAGAGGCGAGCCGTGGTGCTGGGCACCGGGGACGGTCCGGTCCTCGTTGGACCCGACAACGGCTTGCTCACCCCGGCAGGTGATGCGCTCGGCGGCATCAGCCAGGCGTTCGCGATCACCAACCGAGACCTCTGGTTGGACAACCCGAGTCGCACCTTCCACGGACGAGACATCTTCGCTCCGGTGTGCGCGCGGCTCGCGCTCGGGATGTCGCCCGAGGAGGTGGGGGAGCGCATCGACCCGGAGCAACTCGTTCGCATCGAACCCAAGCGAGCCGTGGTGGACGACGACCACCTACATGCCAAGGTCGTGCAGATCGACCACTTCGGCAACATGCAGCTGAATGTCATCAGGGCAGAGTTGCACGCGATCGGCATCCTCGACGGCGACCGGTGCGAGGTCCGGCTGAACGGCCGATCCTTCGATCCGGTCTACGGCAACGCCTTCAGCGAGGTTCGTCCCGGGGAACTCATCCTGCTCGAAGACTCCTATCGATGGATGACCCTGGCCGCCAACCAGGCGAACGCATCCGCGCTGCTGGAAGCCCGGCGCGGAGACAATGTCGTGCTCGCCCGATCCCATCAGGGCTAGACCGTCACGCTCATGCTGGCCGCACTATCCTCAGACGATAGATGGCCAGACGACGCGTCCTGATCACCGGGGTCTCGAGATACCTGGGCGGAAAACTCGCTCAGAAGCTCGAGAGAGATGACGATGTCGAGGTGGTCGGCGTCGATCTCGAAGAGCCGGGCTTCGACCTGACCCGAACCGAGTTCATCCGGGCTGATATACGAAATCCGCTGATCGTCAAGGTCGTGCAAGCCACCGAGGTGGACACGGTCATCCATACCAGCGTCGTGGCCACCCCCGCCCGAGCCGGCGGTCGCGCGATGATGAAAGAGGTCAATGTCATCGGCGCCATGCAACTCTTCGGAGCTTGCCAGAAGGCAGAACATGTGCGGCGCTTCGTCCTCAAATCGACGACGGCGGTCTACGGCGCGGACCCGAGCGAACCGAGCGTGTTCACCGAGGGGATGGTCCCGGTCGGCCATGCACGCACCGGGTACGCCAAGGACGCCTGGGAGGTCGAGAACTACGCTCGCAACTTCGGGCGTCGGCGTCCCGATGTTCAACTGACCGTTCTGCGCTTCGCGAACTTCATCGGACCCGAGATCGACACTCCGCTGACCCGATTCTTCAGGCTGCCGATCGTCCCCACAGCGCTCGGATACGACCCGCGCATCCAGTTCATACACGAGCATGATGCGGTCGAGATCCTCTATCGAGCGGCGACGGGAGAGCGACCCGGGACCTTCAACGCTACAGGCGATGGCGTCTTGTACCTGTCTCAGGCCGTGAGGCTGGCCGGGAAGCTTGGGATCCCCATCGTTCATCCCTTGGCCACCATGGTGGGGACATTCGTGCGCCAGCTCGGTCTGGTCGATTTCTCCCCAGAGCAACTGGATTTCCTGCTCTTCGGTCGGGTGGCCGACAACAGGCGCCTCAAGGAGGCATTCGGATACACACCGAGGTATTCGACCGTAGAGGCCTTCAAGGACTTCGTCGCTCGAGCCCGGGTGGCTCGGATGTTCAGCGAGGAGCAGGCAGAGTCCTGGGAACGCAACCTGTTCGACATGTTCTCGCGGATCGCGTCTTCCGCAGGCTTGAAGGAGGCCCGATGAGTGCTGCGGTCGCTCGTGCCGGCGGCTCCCCGACCCGATGCGCGGGCGTGACGGCGGGCGGTACCCGATGCCGTAACCGTGCCAGCGTGGAAGGCTTCTGTCACCTTCACGCCATCCCGGTCGAACGCACCGTCGAAGCACGAGAACCGGTGCCGTCCACCCCTTTCGAGGAGCAGATCAAGGATCTGCTCGGATTCCTGCGTCGGCGGCTCACCGGTGACTACTCGGTTGACGACATGGGCCTCGACGCTGAACTGACCGAGCGATTCATCCTGCCGATGCTTCGGCTGCCTTACAGCAACTGGTGGCGCGTCGAGCAGCGCGGCATCGAGAACCTTCCGGCGCAGGGTCCCGCCCTGCTGGTCTCCAACCATTCAGGCACTCTGCCCTGGGACGCGCTCATGTTGAAGGTCGGAGTGTTCGAGGCCTCGGAGCGCCATGTGCGGCTGCTCGCCGCGGATCTGGCGATGCGCTTGCCGTTCTCTGGAGAGATCGCACGCAAGACCGGGAATACCCTCGCCTGCCAGGAGGATTCCTATCGACTGCTTGATTCCGGAGAACTGGTCGGGGTCTTCCCAGAGGGATTCAAGGGTGTCGGCAAGAGGTTCCGCGAGCGCTACAAGTTGCAGCGGTTCGGGCGAGGCGGGTTCGTGGAGGTGGCCGTCAAGGCGAAGGTGCCGATCATCCCGGTCAGCATCGTCGGAGCCGAAGAGATCTATCCCATCGTCGGGGACATCAAGCCCCTCGCTCGGCTGTTCGGCTTCCCGTACTTCCCCGTGACGCCCTTCTTCCCGGCCCTGGGGCCGCTGGGCATGATCCCGCTGCCGAGCAAGTGGATGATCACCTATGGCGAACCGATCCCGACCGATCAGGTATCTGAGGCGGACGCAGCCGACCCGATGTTCGTCTTCAACCTCACCGACGAGGTTTGCGAGACGATCCAGCAGATGCTCTACAAGACGCTCATGACGCGGCGCAGCGTCTTCGTCTGAGGTCTGTCAGCGTCCGAGTGCGAAGCGACGAACCCCGACCGCTAGGCCAAGGAGCGCTAGCGCCCAGACGGCCTTGCTCTCGACACCCGTCTTCGGCACGCATGATCCGATGCAGACCGGCTTCACATTGGTCGCGGCGACCGCAGCCGTGGCGCTGGGCAGATCGACCGTGATCGACAACCCGCTCGGGGTGAAGTCGCTCTTGGTGAACTTGGGGATCACCGAGCCACCCGAGTTGATCGACATCAGCTTCTCGTAGTTCGGAAGGGCAGGCGCGATCCGCAGGCGCAGTGAGTTGGCGGTTGCCGTAGCGAGCGTTCCCGCCGGGCTGACCTTCTCTTCGTTGGCCAGCTTCTCGAGCGTGATACCAGCGGTCCCGTACGCGAGGTCGAGTGCGTTCTCGAGTTCGGTGACAGCCGCCCCGAGTCCGAGGTTCTCAAGCGTCTGACCGCCCGCGTCCTTCAGCGTCTTCGGGTCGAGCAGGCGTGCGAGATCCTCGCTTGAGACATGGACACCAAGCAGGCCACCAACATCCAGGTTGACCACATCGGTCTTGGAATCGGCCTTGGCCGAAGCCTCACCCTTGACGCCATTGGCGAACGCGCTCGCCTTGACCTCGATCGAGTCGGCGGTCACCCAGCCGCCGAAGATCCCGAGGTCGACGATCTGCGTCAGCGAGGTCGCACGGAGACCATCGAGGGTCTTCGCGGGCTCGTCGGACAGGTTCGCGGCACCGGCCAGCACGCGACCCGAGATCAGGTCCGCGGTGCGGATGTCCGGCAGAGGCTTGATGTTGCCGACGGTGATGACACGGTCGAGTTCGTCCTTGATCGGCTTCAAGGCGGTGATGCCATCGAGGGTGGACTTGACCGTGTCGATCGAGTTGTTGACCACCGGGAGGACGCTTCCGTTCACGGTGGTGCGAACGGTGTTCAGCGCGTTACCGACCGCTGCCAAGGCCGCTCCTTCGCCGATGAGCGACTCGAGCTTCAGGCCGATGTCAACGATCCCGGTGGTACCTTGCGTGCGCAGGTTCCCGGTCGTGCGGCTGAGCGCGCCAGCGACATCTACCGAGCCCAGGGCCAAGGGAGCGGGGAGTTCGATCCGCGTCTTGGCAAGAGATGCCTCGTCTGCGCACGAGGTCGAGTCGCAGCGGGAGGACGACTTGGGCATGGAAGTGTCGCCCAACAGCGGAGCTGCCCACGAAGAGGCTGCGCCCGTCGCGTTGGTGCGAGTCACATCACCGTAGTTCGATGAGATGACCAGGGTCTGTGAAGTAGCCCCTAGGTCAAGGGCTGGCATCGCCGTGACCGGATACCCGGCGTCTAGGAGCGCCTGGCGAACCTGAGCCACCGAAGGGATCGTCACGACGACCTTCATGGCTTCTGAATACGCCTGCCCGTTGATGACGGGAGGGATCGCGCTCTGCGCGGAGGGCATGGACATCGCGAAGAGACCCGTGACTGCGAAAGCCATCGTGGTCACTCGCTTGGTGAGCGAACGCTGCTTCATATCTCTCCGAACTCCAGGTCCATCCCGAAGGGGTCACCTTCGAAAGGTGGTTGGTGCATACTTAGATTCGCCGCTGATGACCGCGACCCCTCCGTCGCAAATCGGGACAACAGCCCTCATGACTTCCCGGTTCTCCACGATGCCGCGGTGTGTGTGAGGCCGCTGACGGTCACAGTATGCCAAGGAATCGGGGCTTCGGGTAGTCCCATCTCGCCAGTAGAAACGAAAGACTCGGACCTTTCGTTTCGCTCCCCAGCAGATCTTGCCAGGGAATCTCCAGGTCGTATGGGGTAGATGGGGCTTCTCGGCCTGCCCGGTGCCCCCGAGGGAAGAGTTGTTCGACTCGTCAGAGCAGTTTATCGACTGGTCAGAGCGGCTGGGTGAATTCCTCGATCAGCCGCCGGAAGGGGTCTTCCAATTCGTCGTCGATGCGGCCAGGCAGGTTCGGGATCCGGTCGGGATCTGGGACCGGTTCGATCCGAGGCGGCTCGGGACGCGGGGCCGTGGTCGGGCGAGGCGCCGGCGGGGGGCTCGGCTCTGGCGGGGTTTTGGAGAAGCCTGGATCGATGCTCGGAGCCGGACACACGCCAGCGCATCCAGGCGGGGGTCCACCGCCCAAGCCAGGTCGCGTCGGATCTTGCTCGGGGGAGCATCCGACGCAGCCGGTGGTGATCGTTGCGGTTCGCTCTGCGGCCCGCTCTATGGTCGCGATCGCTTGCAGCAACAGGGGCTTCGCGGCGGCCGGGACAGCTTCTTCAAGCCCGACCAGCCGGTCATGCTGAACCTCTAGGAACTCGGTCAAGGCGGGGAGCGCTTCTGCGGCGCCCGCGACTCCGTCTGCTTGCGCCGCCAAGATGAGGTCGGTCCCGCGCATGGTCTGGATCTCGAGGTCGTCCACGGGTATCTGGAAGAGTGAGGCTCTCGTCTCGTTGCGCTCGGTCAGACCTTCGATCTCGTCCACTCGGGTGCCCGCGAAACTCAGCATGCGCAAGCCTTCAGGTAACCCCGACATGCCCCAGGTCTGTACGCGCTCACGGAACCGCTTCACGCCGTACAGCGGGTCACCCGGAAGGGCTGACCCGCTCGCAGCCACCGCGACCGCCGAAGTCGCCACCAACGATGAGGCGACGGCTGCCACCGCCATCATCCGGGCTGATTCGCGTGCCCTGACCAAGACGCTCTTGCGCGCTCTGGCGGCCGACAGGGACGCGACCGGCGTGCTGGCACCTGTAAGTTCGGCCCGTAGGCCTCGACGCAATCCCTGCGGCGCAGCCACCTGGATCCTCGGTCTGAGCGCGGTCGCGAACCCCGCCAGCGCCGCGGCGTCTCCGCTGACCGTCATGCCGTCTAGCGCACGGTCGAAGGCTTCGGCAGCAGATGTCTCAAGTGAGCGGGCCTCGGTCAGCAGACGCTGACGCAAGGAATCCGAGAAGCCTGCGCGAGGCGAGGTCGAACGCACCGTCTCGCCGAGCTCGGTCAGCGCGCCGTTGATCGTCCCGACCTGGTCCGGAGTCATGCATCCTCCGTAACGAGCCGGTAGAGGGCTTTGACCGCCCGGAACTGCATGGCCTTTATCGCGCCTTCGGTCTTCTCCAACGCAGCCGCAGTCTCTGCCACTGACAGTTCCTGCATGAAGCGCAGATGGATGACCTCTTGCTGTTCCTCATTGAGTTTCGAGATCGCCCTGGCTAGCTCGGCGCGGGTCACGCTCCGGAGAGCCTCATGCTCTGGATCGACGATCTCGTCGCCACGATGCCCGGTTGGGTCGATCCCAGTGATCTCGAGGCGGACCTTGCCGGACTTGTAGTGGTCGTAGACCAGGTTGCGTGCGATCGTGATGAACCAAGCGCCGATGTCGCGGCCCTGCCAGTTGAAATCGCCGATCCGACGCAACGCTCGGATGAATGTCTCGCTGGTGAGGTCCTCAGCCAGGGCCTGGTCGGCATTGCACTTGAAGTAGATGAACCGATACACCTTGTCCAGGTATCGGTCATAGAGTTTGGCGAATGCTTCCGCGTCCCCGTCGCGCGCATCGTCGACGAGGATGATCACATCGTCCTCACCGGCTCGCATGGAGCCGGTGATGGCGACCGGTTCGACCGTCATCCCACCTCTAACATCGTCATTCGGACGCCTCGGGTTGAGCTTTCATCAACGCTGGGCCAATTGCGTCAACATCGCCGCGACCACCGCTGCTAGCAACGCGACCAACAACATCGCGGTTCCTTTTCGCATGTCGGACAAGGTTACGGGCGTGCCCGGTTGCCCGCAATGGCCAAATCGGGATCATTTCTATGCTTTCGGGGATGCGAAGGGACATCCTCTGCGGCGACGGGGTGATGGAAGTGGTCGTTCCATCCGAATGCCGCATCTTGGGCGCGCCTGAGAGCCTGCCCGCTCTGGCGGACCCGCACGCCGCGGTTCGGGTTGCCCTCGACGATCCGATCGGTCACGACGGGTTGTCGTCAACCGTCGGTCCCGGGTCGAAGGTGACGATCGCACTCGACGATCTGACGATCCCTGTCGTGCCCATGGAACCCGACTTCCGGCGCGTCGCTCTCGAGGTGGTCCTGGAAGAGCTCCACGGTCTAGGGGTCAAGCCTGAGGATGTGCGCATCGTGGTCGCCAACGCGCTGCATAGGCAGTGGACCCGCAGCGAGTTGGCGACCGCGCTCGGTCCGCTGCTATCCCTGTTGCCGCCCCAACGGCTGTTCAACCACGATGCATGCGATCCGGAGAGCCTGGTCTACCTCGGTGAGACCGAGCGCGGGTTCGAGGTTGAGGTGAATCGGCTGCTCGTCGAGAGCGACCAGTTCATCTACATCAACTGCACGCCGTCACCCATGAACGGGGGATGGAAGTCGCTCGTCGTCGGCATGTCCACCTTCCGATCGATCCGCCACCACCACCGGCCGTTCCCGTTCGCGCGCGGCCACTCGATCATGGATCCGCACAAGAGCGCCTTCCATCGGCTGCTGGCCGAGATGGGAGAGGTGCTGATGAGCCATCTCGCTCCTCAGGGCCGCAAGCCGCTCTCGATCGAGTTCGTCCCGACCGGAACGGTCCCGGCCGGTATCGCGGGAGTGTTCGCCGGCTTCACCCCGGAGGTTCATGAACACACCCTCGAGCTGCTCGCGAGCCAGCAACGCGTCACCGTGGAAGGGCAGAGCGATATCGGGATCTGGGGACTGCCGAACCGCGACCCCTACTCGGCGCACTCGCGTATCAACCCGATCCTCGTGGCCAATCTCGCTTGCTCGTACACCTTCGGTCTCTACTCCAACCAACCGCTGGTTCGAGAGGGCGGTGTCGCCATCTTCGCCAACCCGGTCGATGTCGAGTTCGAGCGGCATCACGCGTCGTACCCGGAACTGTGGGAGCTCTTGACTCGCACCACCGACCCGGTCGAGTTGTGGGACGAGTACGCCGAGGATTTCGCCGCCCGACCCGAGTACATCTATGCCTACAGGAAACGCTTCTCGTTCCACGGTGCGCATCCGCTGTTCCTGTGGGGCCAGACCCGATTCCCTCGCAAACACCTAGGACGGATCATCTTATGCGGTGGTAGCGACCCGGCGCCGGTCGAACGGATGGGCTTCACCCACGCGCCAGACATGGACCAAGCTCTGGCCATAGCTAGGAGCGACATCGGCGCCAACGCCAGCACGAGCCTGGTGGACCTACCACCGATATTCATCCCCGAGGTGGTCTGACCTCAGGCGCGCTTGATGGTCTGAACATCAGTCCTTCATGGCGAGCTTCGCTCGCATGTGCTCTACCTGTTGGCTCAACACGCGCACCAGTTCCGCTGGGCGCGAGGCATGTTCACGAACATCCATCTCCAGCGCGATCGATCCGCCGAACCCGTTCTTCGCGATCTCCTCTAGTAGCGCGCCGATCGGCAGTACGCCCGTCTGTAGAGGAGAGTGCGAGTCGCGGCCGGTTCCCAGGTTGTTGGACAGGTGGATGTGTGCGATGCGGTCCTGCAGCGAGCGGAAAGCGTCGATCACATCGATGCCACTTACACCGAGGTGGCTCGTGTCCAGCGTCACATCTTCGAAGTCTGAGAGATCCTCTACCGTCGTTACCCGATGGAAGGTGAGGCCCCTTCCTCGGACCCAGACGGGGAACATGTTCTCCATGCTGATCTTGATCTCGTTGTCTGCACAGAAGGAAGGCAACTCGTCCTCGAGCCAGCGCGCGTAAGAGTTCTGCCACCGGTACGGAGGGTGTACCACGACCAGATCGGCTCCAGCGTCATGGGCCACCTCGGTGCTCCGCTTGATCTTCTCGATCGGATCTGACGAGAAGACCCCCCGGGTAAGGAGCAGGAACGGCGCATGGACGCTGCCTATCGACAGTCCCTCTCGGCCCGCGAGATCCTTCAGCGCCTTGCCATCCTGGGTGGTCTTGTCCCCGGTGACCATGACCTCTAGGCCGTCGAAGCCTGCTTTCGCGATCGATCCGACCGCATGCTCGAACGCCAACATGTAGAAGGGGCCGGTCGAGCACAGCAGGGCAGGTGATGGCACACCCGGATGGTATCGGGTGTCACCGCGCGGCGTGGGTATGGATCCGGTTCGTTTACCTGAACGATACGACCCGGAGCAACAGACCCACCGCGCGGGACGGAACCGATGTGTCTGAACCCTCTGGTTCCTCGGCCGCTGTCGGCTCAGCTCTGCTGGGTCGCTCTGCGGGCTTCCCGTCGGCCTTGTTCTCGCTTGACTCCTTAGGGGAGCTCGTCTCGGCGGGAGCCGGTTCACGCCGATGATCGGCGTCCGACTTCTTGCTGGTGTCACCCTTGGACCGCTGGGCTCCGCCAGCCGATGAGTCGGCCGGGTCGGATCCACCCCCATGGGAGCCGCTACGGCTGCTGCCGCTGCTGGGCGACGATGACGAGGATGACGAGGATGACGAGGATGACGAGGATGACGAGCGGGCTCGCCTGACGAACACCTGGGTTACATAGGTCTCCCCAGACTCATCGACCACCACGCCCACACCTATCTCGGTATATCCGCCGAGCATGTTCGCTCGGTGCTGCGGCGAAGCCATGAAGGCTTCGTGAAGCATGTATATGTCGCCGCCGACGCCTACATTCTCGCCGGCTGCCTCCCAGGATCCGGGGATCTCATCACCGAGGTTCTTGTTGTGATAGATCTCGCCGCGCTGCTGCATCCGCTTCGAATGCCTCTCGGCGATCTGCGACAGATCGTCTCGCAGGATCAGCGCTCTGTACCCGCGCTGGGCGCGTTCCTGGTTGATCATCTCCGCGACCTGGCTCTCTGGGGTCGCCGCTCGTGCGGCGTTCGGAACCCCGATGAGCCCGATCAGCAAGCATGTGAGTGTGACCGTCCTTCTCATCTTCCCCTGCCCTGTCGCCCGTGCCGCGCAGGAGGTATCGGATGTGGGTGGTGCGGTCTTGACTCGGAATTCCTATGCCTTCTCGGGCACAAGAGTCGGAATCGGGCGCGCCGTGTCGGAAGTTGTCCGGTTCTGGGAAGGAAGTCGTTTCGCGGCTCATCCTCCGCTTGACCTAGGCTCGGCTCGGCACACCGGGACAGGAGGGACGACCCTGAGCAAGGAACAGCAAGCCAGCAACGCCGCCGCGCCGCTCCGCAGCAGCGCCGCGGGTGATGGCTCGCATATCGCCTTGATCTATCAGGACCGCTCCATCTCGTACGCGGATCTGGATAGCCGGGTCGATCGGGTCACAGCGGCGCTGACATCGGTCGGCGTCCGCAAGGGAGACCGTGTTGCGCTGATGATCCAGAACATCCCGGCGTTCGTCGAGACCTACTACGGGATCTTGCGCACCGGTGCCGTAGCGGTCCCAATGAACATCGGCTACACGCCAGACGAGGTTGCTCACATCCTGAGCGACAGCGAGGCTCGTGCCCTGATCGTCGCCGATCCCTTCGCGGGGGTCGTCGACGGGCTACGTGAGACCCTGCCGATGCTCGAGCATGTCGTGGTGGTAGGTGGCACGCGCACGGGAACCATCTCTTACGACCAGTTCCTCAACATGGGGGACACCGCTACGGATGCCGATTGCGCCGAGGATGACCTCGCGTGTCTGGTGTACACCAGCGGGACCACCGGCAGGCCCAAGGGCGCGATGCTCTCGCATGGGAACCTGCTGTCCAACCTCGAACAGATGTCGCAGGTGCCTTTGCTTCAAGCACAGGAGAGCGATGTGGTGTTGCTCGTCCTGCCGCTGTTCCACATCTACGCGCTGAATGTGTGCCTCGGGCTGGCGATCCGGGAGGGCGCGACCGCTCTGCTGCTGGAGCGATTCGACGCGGTCGGTTCACTGGATCAGGTCGAGAAGCACGGAGTGACCGTGCTCTATGGCGCGCCGCCGATGTACTCGGCCTGGCTCAACACCCCGGGGACAGAAAGCAGGGACCTCTCCAAGGTCCGGCTGGCGGTTTCGGGAGCTGCCGCGCTGCCCGCGTCGGTGATGGAGGCATTCCGCGATCGACTCGGGATCACGATCTGGGAGGGATACGGCCTCACCGAGACTTCGCCGGCGTTGACCAGCAACGCCATGGGTGATGAGGCGAAGCCCGGATCGATCGGCAGGGCGCTACCCGGTGTAGAGATCAGGCTCGTTGACGAGGACGGCGAAGATGTCGTCGAGGGCGACCCTGGCGAGATCGTCACCAGGGGTCCGAACATCTTCCAAGGCTATTGGCGACGCGATCAGGACACCAAGGAAGCCTTCAGATCCGGATGGTTCCACACCGGTGATGTCGCCTATCGCGACGAGGATGGGTACCTGTTCATCGTGGATCGCAAGAAGGATCTCATCATCGTGAGCGGGTTCAATGTGTATCCGCGCGAGGTCGAGGAGGTGCTCTTGCGACACCCCAAGGTGGCCGAGGTCGCTGTCGTCGGCGTGGCGCATCCATACTCTGGAGAGGCCGTCAAGGCCGTGATCGTCTTGACCGAAGGAGCCAGCGCGACGGAGGAAGAGTTCGACGATTTCAGTCGTCGCCACCTCGCGCGCTTCAAGTGTCCGTCCGTGATCGAGTTCGCTAGCGCGTTGCCTCATACCATGACGGGCAAGGTGTTGCGTAGGGCGTTGCGCGAAGACTGATGTTGATATTCCCTGCCGCCGCTACAGTCATCAGCGCCCTGTTCTCGTGGTCCTTGTTCCGGGCTTACGGCCGCACGAAGCGGCTCCAATCCTTCGCATGGGGCGTGTCCCTGGCGATGTACGCGGTCGCGAGCGCGATGCTGCTCCTAGCCGATGTCTACGGCTGGGGAGGCATCTCGTATCGGCTCTTCTGGTTGTTCGGGGCGCTGCTGAATGTTCCCTGGCTAGCCGCTGGAAGCTTCGCCCTCGCCTTCCCGAAACTGGCTCGCGTCGGGATCGCGGTCGTGGCCGTCGCGAGCGCTCTCATGATCGGTGCGACGCTCGCCGCTGATCCCGATACCGCCTTGCTCGCTCTGGAAGATGGGATCCCGCGCGGTAAGGAGATCTGGCCAGCGGGCTCCAACATGCTGTCGATGGTCCGCTGGGCATCGATCGGAGGATGGCTGATAGTCGTCGGTATAGCGCTGTGGACCTCTCGTAGTCGAGGGGGGATGCGTCCGTCGAAGGACCGAAGGCTCGGCAACACGCTGATCGTTATCGGAGTCTCGATCGTCGCCGTCGGTGGATTCGCGCTGGGAAGGCTAGGAGGGACCGCGGCTTTCTCCGCGACCCTGGCCATGGGGGTCGCCTTCATGTACGCGGGCTTCCGCGCTGCGAGCAGAGCACCTAGGTTCGAGGTGACCGATCCCGGTGAACAGTCGACCTGACCCTCCTCGCGTCGTCCTGTACTCGAAGGATGGCTGTCACCTGTGTGAGGATGCCGCCGAGATGTTGCGGGCACTCGGCATCGAGTTCCTAGTAGCGCACGATCCAGCGTTCGATGAGCGCATCCCGGTCATCAAGGTGGACGGACGGATCGTCACCGAGGGTCGGGTCAGCATGCGCCCGGTGCGCGCCGCATTGAAGCGCCAACCTAAAGGCTGAGGGCCGGCCTGAAGGCCGACCCTCGAAGTCCTGTTGCTCATCCGGAGATCAGTTGCCAGGTACCGTCGAGGTGACGATGATCTCGCCCTGTAGTCCGACGCCCGGAGAGGTGCCCAGGCAGTCGATCGGGCCGAGAGCGGCGTCCACATAGACCGCGAGGCTGAACGCGCCATCGGGTACCTCGATGTCGGCGGTCGAACCGCAGAAAGAGCCGTTCGCGAGGCTGTTTCCGTCCAGGCCGATGGCATCCGACAGGTCCCAGTAGCCGCCAACGGGTAACCCACTGACATCCTCGATCGTGATCTGCACGCTCGTCTCGTCGCCGATCAGATCGAAGCAAGCCCCGCCGAGGCCGCCAAGGTCAGGGTCGGATGCGTCGCACTGCAGCACGATCGCGTCCCCGGCTAGTTGTGTGTAGAGCTTGGTCTCTGTACGCGTGTCAGCCTGAGCGCTGCCCATGGCCATCAGTACGGCCATAGCGGCCAGCAGGATCCTTCGCATCGTCCCTCCATGAGTATGGACCGGCGGGAGCCGGGGTGCCTAACGATTCGCCGCGGGGGCGTCACTTCCTCTGTAGCACGGGTACGACCTCATGCTGGAAGCGCTCGAGCGATCTCCTGGCGCGGTCCTTCGGCATGCCGACGGGAGCGAGGATCCCGCTGATGAAGGCTTCTCGTAGCGGAAGGTCTGCGAGCCCATCTACCAGCGGCCTCAGTTGTGTGGCGACCTCCTCGGGCGTGCCGATGACGGTGCCCGCTCTGACGGCATCTTCCCACTGCGCTGCCTCTTCGTCGCATCCCTCTAGATCGCTGCGCCCCTGAGCCCACCGCAGGTAGGAGCCCCGCGTGTGGAGGACGCCTCGCCGGATCGATGCCCAGGCGTCGTCGGCGTCATCACCGATCCCGATGGGCAGGAAACACCCGAACGAGAACGGAGCCGTCACGCCGTGGGCGCCGCGTATGGCGAGTACCTCCTTGACCTTCTCGAGCAGTTGTTCGGGTCCGCCTGCGGTGGAGGGTGGGAAGTAGCCGTCCGCCTCGAGAGCGGCCCGCTTGATCGCGGGTTCACTCGCGCCGCCGAGGAAGATCGGGATCTGATGGCCAGGTACCGGCGTGATCCGGATGTCGTCATACCTCAGTTGGTCGCCATCGGTCGAGAACCGACCACCCGACCAAGCGTCGCGCAACATCGAGACGAGTTCGCTCATGCGCTTACCGCGTGCTCGCTTCTCGACCCCGAACATGCGGTATTCCTCTTCGCTCCAGCCGAGTCCGAGTCCGAGTCGGAGCCTCCCTCCCGAGATGAGATCCACGACGGCGGCATCCTCTGCGATCCGGATCGGGTCATGCAGCGGAGCTAGTAGGACGCCGGTTCCTATCCCGATGTTCTGCGTGCGCGCGGCGACGGCCGCCAGGAAGGCAAGCGTCGACGGGATGTATCCATCCTCGCTCCCATGGTGCTCAGCTAGCCAGAATGAGTGGTATCCCAACTCATCGGCGTACTGGGCCAACTCGAGCGCGTCGGCATACAGCTCTCTGTACGAGCGGGTCTCCCAGGACGGCCGCTGCAGTGTCATCTGCCCGAAGGCGAAAGAGACGGTCATGACTGCGACGCTACCGTCGCACGGTCACTTCGCGTAGGAATGCAAGCCAGCGATCCAGAGGTTCACCGCGAAGTAGGTGAACATCACCGCAGCGAACCCGACCGTGTTGATGACCGCAACGCGCGTGCCCTTCCATCCAGCCGTCGAACGGGCGTGTAGTTCCGCTGCGTAGATGACCCAGGTCACGAAGGCCCAGGTCTCTTTAGGGTCCCAACCCCAATACCGCCCCCACGCTTCGTGCGCCCAGACCGCACCGGCCAGGACAGCGAAGGTCCAGATCGGGAAGGCGAATGCCACTGTGCGAGCCGACATGCGATCGAGAGCGAGCGACGATGGGAGGCGTGCCATCAGGCCGCTTCGCCTCGGTTCCGGGGGCAGGGCTGGGTCGATCTCGGTCTCCGGCTCGAATGTCGAAACATGGGCTGCTCCGACGGTGGATCCGATGGTCCGCCGCTCCCAGCGTCTCTTGGTGACCGTGAGCACGGTGAATAGGAAGGAGATGCCGAAGAGGGTCGAACCGATGATCGCAGCGATCACATGGAACTTCAGCCAGATCGAGTTCAGGGCGGGCACCAATTCGCGCGCCGGTACATAGACCATCCTCGCGAAGGCGAGAGAGAGGACCGCGGCGCCTAGGGCGAATCCGGCGAACTCGCGCAGTCCGAGGCGCCTATCGATCCAGAGTAGATAGACGAGCACCAACAGCAAGCCGAGCAACGATGAGTACTCGTACATATTGCCCCAAGGGACCCTGCCAGCAGCCAGGCCTCTTGCTGTGACGGATCCGAGATGGACCGCCGCTCCGAGCCAGGTGACCCCTACTGCGAGGGAACCCAGTCGGTCCTTCTTGAAGGCCAGGAACGCGAAGCTGGCGACCATCGCAACGCCGTAAGCAGCCAACGCCCACCAGAACAGCGAATCCGATAGCGCAGCCAGTCCGGTGTCGATCACGGTACCTTCACCCCTCCTAGTGCTCGTTCGTGCCCGATCACTCGATCGATCTCCTCGACCAGCCCATCGAACTCTTCGCTGGCGGCCTGCTTGCGTTGGAAAGCGTGTCCTGCGATCTCGAGGACGGTCATGTAGCCGTCCGTCGTGGCTCGCAGCCATACACGGCGGCGGAAACCATACAGGCCTGGGATGAGCCCGACCAACATGGCGACCGCCCCTGCGAACAGCATCCAGGCGCCAGGGTTGTACCCGATCTGGAACACCGAGTATTGAACCATGTCGGAGAAGGTGATCGTGATGCCGTTGGTCAGCTCGTCGCTTCGTCCTATCCCCACGATCGAATCACCGACTCGGGTCAGTCCGGCAGGGTCGAGAGCGTAGACATTCTGCGGCTTGTCCAAACCCAGGTCACCGAGCAGCACCTGCGAGACGATGACAGGGTCGCGGGGCGCTCGGTTGCGGTCTCGCAACCCTCCCTCGGGCCCCTCGAACGGGTCGACGAAGAGTTGCATGGCGAGACCTAGTTGCTGCGGCTGTGTTCCCGGCACCTTGGCTACCCCGGTCCATGCGCCGTTGTTGGGCAGGAATACGGTGGGGCCGTCATACAGGACCCGACCCTCCTGTTCGACCTTGATCACCGGAGCCCAGCCCCAGGCGATCTGGTAGATCCTTCGGCCCTCGTACCGCAGGGGATAGTTGACGGTGATCTTCTCGTCTTCCACGATGACCTGGCCATCGGCGTCGCGCAGGGTGACGGTCGACTCGAAGTGCTTCGGGATCCCGGATGGGAACCACTCGACATCGAACTCCTCTAGACGGAGTTGGAACCCGGTATGGCGTGAGCCGAAGAAGCGTCCGGGAGAGATGGTGTCGTATTCGGTAGGCGTGTCGGTGAAGGTCGCTCCTTCGACCACGAGGACCTGGCCGCTCGCTCCGAAGAGTCTCCCAAGGGCAACCCCGAGCAATATGACGAGGATGGAGGTGTGGAACAGCAGACTGCCCGACTCGCGCAGGTGCCCACGCTCAGCGGCTACGCCGTCGTCGATATCGACGACCTTGAATCGCCTTCGGAGCAGCACCGAGCGCGCGGACTCGAGGACCTCGCTGGGCGAGCGGGTCGTGCGCGCGCGCACATACCGTTCCTGACGCTCGAGGTCTCCGGTCGCGTGCGGATCACGACGCAGCCGTCGAAGTTGGACCCGGTATCGGCTCGTCAAGCAGCCGATCAAGGAGACCAACAGGAGCAGATAGATGGGAGTGAACCACCAAGAGCCGTAGACATCGAACAGATCGAAGAACTCCGCGACAGGCGTCCAACCCGGGTTCTTGCTCTGCCACTGGCTGACCGAACGCGCCGAGATGGCTCGCTGAGGGAACAGCGAACCCACTGCCGATCCGGCAGCCAAGAAGAACAGCAGGATGATCGCCGTACGCATCCGCGTCAGCCCCTGCCAGGCGCGTCTCATCCGGGTCTACAGGGTACGCGCCTTCGGAGGGCGGCGCATCAGGCCTCGCTCTTAGATGGCGGGCACGAAGTTGTTGGACCAGCGCAGGATCGGAGCCATCAACGAGGTCCAGAGATCGGTCACGAGCAGGATGCCGATCGCGACCATGAAGGTGCCGCCTACGACCTGGATCTTGCGGAGGTTCCTCTTGAAGAACGAGCCACGGAGGATGCGTTCTGCTCCCAGGGACGCGAGCAGGAACCACAGACCGAAACCGAGCGAGAAGAAGATCAGCAGAAGCGTGCCTCGGACGACCGAGCCCTCGTTCGCTGCCAGCGTCAGGATGACCCCGAGGCCCGGTCCCACGCAGGGTGTCCATCCAGCGCCGAAGGCCATCCCGAGAGGGAACGCACCGGCCATGCCGGGCTTTACGCTCTTCAAGAATGGACGCTTCTCGCGTTCCAGGAACGGGAAGAGTCGTGGGAGGATGAAGGCCATCCCCATCACTATGACGATCACGCCGGCGATGCGGGTTATCGCCTTGAGATTGCGGGTCAGTACGGATCCCAAAGCGCTCGCCGAAGCGCCGAGCGCAGCGAAGATGACAGTGAACCCCAGGATGAACAGCAGGGTTGCGAAGATCAGGCGTTTACGGCCTTGGCCCGGTTGAGCCGCGAGTTCCTGGCCGCCAACGCCTCCCATGTACGAGAGGTATCCCGGCAACAACGGCAAGACGCAGGGCGAGAAGAACGAGACGGTGCCGACGATGAAGGCGATCAGCGGCCCGATCGGTCCGAGCAGTGCATCCTCGACGCCGCTCACGCCTGGACCTCTCTGATCAGCCCGACCAGTTCGTCGGCAGAACGAACCGCCCCCAGAACCTGTGCCGCGATCCTCCCCTCGGCGTCGATCACGAAGGTCGCCGGCATGACCCGAACCCCGTACGCGAACGCGATGTTGGAGTCGGGGTCGTAGATGCTCGGGTAGGACACTTCGAACTCCTCGAGGAACGCGATCGCGGCGGCCCGTTGATCGCGCCTGGTGTTGACGCCTACGAATACAACGCCCTCAGGCTCGAGACGCTTCCATGCTTCTTCCAGCCGGGGCTCTTCGAGCCTGCAGGGTCCGCACCAGGAGCCCCAGAAGTTGACGACCGCCACCTTGCCTTCGATCTGGGAGGCTGCGAAGTATCCGCTCTGAAGGGTCTCGCCTTCCAAGGCCGGAGCTTCTCGGCGATCAGATGGCGCGATCCGAGAGATGTTCGTGCCCTCGGCTACAGATATGCCAGCGATCTGGGTTCCAGAAGAGCAACTCGCCAAGGCGAGCAGCAGGAGCGCGGCGGGGCGCGGTCGGATCACACCTGGAAGGCTAACCAGGACCGGCAGTGGGCGCTCTCGGGTGGTTGGATGAGGGGTCATGCAGCGTTGGTTGGCGATGGTTCTGCTGGTCCTGGCGGCGTGCGCTACGGGAGGTCCGGTGGCGGACGAACTCGGGGACTGCTCCGCGCCCAAGCTCTTGAAGGAGGGCGATCGGCTGCCCGAGTGCCGCTTCGAGACGCTCGACGGATCGGAGGTCGTGGCTACTTCCGACCTGTTGGGCAAGCCGACCTTGCTGAACTTCTGGGCATCCTGGTGCCTGGCATGCCAGAAGGAGATGCCCGCACTTGACCGGTACGCCTCGGAGACCCCGGAGGTGAGGGTGCTAGGGGTCGATGTCATCGGGCTTCAGGGCGAGTCACTCGAAGCCGGCCGCAGGTTCTTCGAGTCGATGGGGGTTTCCTATGAGAGCCTTGCCGACCGTGACGGACGCTTCTACGGCCTCTTCGGAGCTACGGCCCGCCCCATCATGCCGTTCACGATCGTCGTAGATGCCGAAGGGACGGTCGCCGCTCGACGATTCGGTGAGTTGACCTTCGAGGAGATCCGGACCTTGGTGGACGAAGCCCTAGCCGCCTGAGGCTTCACTTCTTCACGAAGGCCCGACCGCCATGTCGACGCGCCGTCGCCAAGCGAGATAGTCTCGCGCTCGAACCGCACCGATCCGGGGAGTTACTGACGGTGAACATCACCTGGGACCCGCTCGACCCGATCCTGCTGCTGTTCGAGGGCGTTTACATCGTCATCGCCGTCGGACTGCTGCTCTGGTCGTCGAGGGTCAAGAGCGAATGGGTCCGCGCCACGCTGGCCGGACTGGGGATCTCGATCCTCGGCTTCCGTCTGCTGGCGATCATCCCCAGTTGGTGGCTCTACTTCGCCGAGGGTCGCATGGGGTGGGGCGGTCAAGGTTGCATCGAGATCACCCCGAACACCCCAGACGGCATCCAGTGTTACAAGCAGGTCGGCAAGGATCTCGTCGTCGTGATCCAGAACGCAGTCGTCCTTGGAGGGTTCGTGGCCGCGTTCGTGTGGTGGCAGAAGAAGCACCCGAAGCAACTCGCCCCCGGTGAAGAGAAACTCGAGACCACGGGCGGATACAAGTGAGCGCCAAGAGCAACAAGCCGCAGTTCTACGATGACTACGACCTGCAGGTCGTCGATCCTGGATGGCTGCAGAAGCGCGTCAAGCCCAAGCGCCACATCGGTCTCGAAGCCGACCTGTGCATCCTGTGTCGCGCATGTGAAGATGTCTGTCCGTGGGATTGCATCTACATGCTCTCTGGCGACATCGTGGCGACCGCGGACCAGCCCGCGATCAAGGACGCCGCCGGCCAAGCTCATGCTGTGTTCGTGATCGATGACACCGAGTGCACGCGTTGCGGGATCTGCGTTGACCGCTGCCCTTCTGACGCGTTGTTCTACATCCGGATGGCCCAGTAGGGCTGCTGATAGAGGCAGGGGAACCGAACCGTGTCGACCAAGGAAGACAAGCCGCTCCTCCAGGAGCAGTTGACGCTTCTCAAGGAGAAGACGCAGGACTCACAGGTCTGGAAGTCGATCTTCCGGCCGGGGTCCTTCCTGCGCAAGGGCTACCGCGACACCTCTCGCGATCGCGCTCTGGCGACCATGAACAATGTCCTGTACCACCTCCATCCGACCAAGGTGCGGAGGCACGGGCTCAAACTGACCTACACCTTCTGCTTGGGTGGGCTCTCGTTCTTCCTGTTCGTGCTCCTGACCATCACGGGCATCTATCTGATGTTCTTCTACCGTCCCGCGGTGGATCTGATCAGTGCGCCGGTCTTCCAAGATATGAAGGACCTGTCGCAGGCCATCACCTTCGGCCAACTCGTTCGAAACATGCACCGTTGGGCTGCTCACCTCATGGTGTTCAGCGTGTTCCTGCACATGGCTCGGGTCTTCTATCACGGCGCGTACAAGCCCCCGCGCGAGTTCAACTGGGTGGTCGGCGTCAACCTGTTGCAGATCACCTTGCTGCTGAGTTTCACCGGCTATCTGCTGCCCTGGGACCAGTTGGCGATCTGGGCCGTGACCGTTGGTACGAACATGATGGGTTACACCCCGGTGTTCGGAAGGCAGGTGAAGTTCGTGCTCGTGGGCGGGCTAGAGGTAGGGCCCCCTACCTTGATCCGATGGTATGTGCTTCATGTGTTGGCGTTACCGTTCGTAGCCGTGTTGCTGATGGCCGTGCACTTCTGGCGCATCCGCAAGGACGGCGGGATCTCAGGTCCGCTCTAGGCCGATGTTGATGTATACGGGAGACTCGCTATGAGCGATGAAGTCGGTCTCGATCAAGAGGTATTCGATAAGGCGATCGCCGATGGGAAGAGCGAACGCGTGGCTCGCGCGTTGGCGAAATCTGCGTGGGTTCGTAAGACGCGCGGTCCGGCCGACCCCGGCACCCCGAAGGCGGCAGCGGCCGAAGCTGGCACCCCTGAACCATCGAGCGCGGCACCCGCAGCCGGGGCGGGTGCAGCCCCTACCGCGACCGCGGTGGCTGCTCCTGCAGCCGGCTCGGTCGAGAGACTGACGCCCGAGCAGCGTGCCGCCCGCGTGGCCGCCGCGACAGGGCGCAAGGTCGACGAGAACGGCGGGGGCGGCCGCGGCTTGACCGGTGAGCAGACCCAGCGACTCCTCGCGGTGGTCCCGCCGGCCGGTATCCAGCGTGTCTCCAAGCGGCAGGACGACAAGGTCAACACCTGGCCGCATCTGATCCTCGCCGAGTTCGTCGCGATCCTGGTGATGACCGCCTTCGTCCTGGTCTTCTCGAGCTTCAAGGACGCACCCTTCCGGGAACTCGCGAACCCGAGCCTGACCCCGAACCCTTCCAAGGCTCCGTGGTACTTCCTGGGCCTGCAGGAGTTGCTGCGCTACTTCCACCCGATGGTCGCCGGTGTGACGATCCCCGGTCTGGGCTTGTTCGCTCTTATGGCGGTTCCGTACGCGGACAAGAATCCGAGCATGCGGCCCGACCGGCGCAAGTTGGCGATCATCTTGTTCACGATCTTCATGATGTTCTGGGCCGTCTTGACCATCGTCGGTGTCCTGTTCCGTGGCCCCGGCTACAACTTCATCTGGCCGTGGAACGACGGCGTGTTCTTCGACCTCTAGGAGTGGATGGATGTTCGCGCTGACCAAAGTTCAATGGGCCGTCGCCGGGATCGCGATCCTGGTTGCGCTCGCTGGTCTAGCCCTGATGGCCGTGAACGCTCTGGCCATCCTCAGGCCACGCAAACCCGGTGAAGAGAAGACCCCCCGCAAGTTGCTGGGTCGTCCCCAGCAGCTGTCTCGTCGTGCGTTCTTCAGGCGCGTCCTAGGAGCGGGTTTCGCTCTCGCCATCACCGAAGGTTTGGCGCTGACCTCGCTGGCCTACCTCTGGCCGAGCCAGTCAGGAGGCTTCGGCGGGAAGATCCGCCTGCCCGACAGCGCGACGACGATCAAGGAAACCATCGCACAGACCAAGCAGCCCTATTACTTCGCACCGGGACGCGTCTATGTGGTCCGGTACGACGCCGCTGACGACGCCAACGGCATCTATACCGATGCCGGCCTGGTGTCCGACGGCCTGATGGCGCTGTACCAGCGATGCGTGCACCTCGGATGCCGCGTGCCCTTCTGCGAGACTTCCCAGTGGTTCGAGTGCCCTTGTCATGGATCGAAGTACAACAGGGCCGGAGAGTTCCGTGCCGGCCCTGCGCCCCGGGGATTGGACCGATTCCCGATCGAGGTCGCCGACGATGTCGTCACCGTCAACACCGGCGTGATCGTGACCGGCCCGCCACGAGGCACCAACACCACCGGCCAGGACCCCGAAGGCCCCTTCTGCGTCGGCGTTGGCGCAGCGGAGTGAGGTAGACCTGATGACGATCCTCGCACTCTCCTCCCGCACGACCATCGCTTTGACGGTGGCGATCGTGCTCCTGCTGATCGGCGGGCTGCTCTATGTGACGGCCCGCGGAGAGATAAAGGGCAAGCGTAAGGCTCGCATCCCTGCTGCGATGCGACCGGGTTCCTCCGATGCGGATCTCGAGAAGTCGGTCATCGAGCGGTACCTGTTGGTAGGGGCTTTGACCGCGCTCGGTATCGCGATCTGGATGCCGCTGTACTGGCTGAAGGAGCCCTCACGGCTCGCCGGCAAGCAGCAGTTCTTCCTCGAACGCGAGGTCGCCGAAGGACAGGATCTGTACCTGAGTCTGTGTTCGACCTGCCATGGGCAGGAGGCTCAAGGCAGTCCCAGGACGGTCTTCATCGACGGCAAGCAGTTCCAGTACGCGGAGCCGCCACTCAAGTACGCCTACTCGCGCTACCGCCAGGCCGGGCGCAACGAGGAAGACATCACCCAGTTGCTTCACGACGCGATAGCACGCGGCCGCCCGGGTACCCCGATGCCTACCTGGAGCCTCGCCTACGGAGGCCCGTTGAACAGTGCTCAGGTCGAGAACATCATGCTCTGGCTGCAGAGCATCCAAGAAGACTTCCCGAAACCTGATGCGGGTGCCACTGGTGAGCAGTTGTTCGCTGCCAACTGTGCGATCTGCCACGGTAAGGAGGGTCAAGGCGCGATCGGCCCCAACCTTCAGGTCGCCTTCGATCGACTCACGCGCGAGCAGGTCAGGACTGCCATACATGAGGGCCGCTTGAACACGAACAGGCCATCGATGCCTGCCTGGGCGGGGCTCGGAGACAGGGCTATCGAGAAGCTGATCGACTTCATAGCGAGCATCCAGAAGGGTTGATGACGATGATCGCAGCGCTCACTCAGTTCTTCCCGCTCGCGTGCGACGGGTGTTTCAAGGGGTTCCCCGCATGGGTCGGCCTCTTCCTGCTGGTGGTGAGTCTCATCGGCAGCATCTGGGTTCTGCTCTGGTCGAACCTTGGAGCACGGCTGGCTTATCTGGTCGTGATGGTCTCGTTGTCGGCGTTCATGATGATCTTGAGCTTGCTCTGGATGATCGGAGGACCGGGGACCACGACCATGACGGGTCCGCGTGGACGAGAAGTGTCATGGGTGCCTTTCCTGCCGAACTCTGAATTCGCGAACGATTTCAGGGCAGAGATCGAGTCGTTCCCGAGCGGTGGGGGATGGGAACCGATCGGTACCGTGTTCCCGGGCAATGTTGACACCAACGGCGAATTCGAGGTCGTCCGTAACGATGTCGCCACCGCGCTGGCGGATCTCGCCGTCGTTCAAGGACTCGAAGCGACCGAACCGAGCGACTGGCTGTTCTACGACCAACAGAAGGGTCCTCTAACCCCGGACGAAAGGGATAAGGCGGCCGCGGCCACGGTCAAGTTCAATCAGGCCGCTTCGACCAAGCTGATCGCGGGGATCCAGATCCCGGCTACCGACAAGCATCGCGGCATGACCGTGTTCGTCTACAGGGACAAGGGTCTGGTGTTCCTGCCCTCGCTGCTGTTCCTGATCGTCAGCGTGCTCGGGTTCGTCCTTCATACCTGGCTGCTCGCACGGTACGAGGAGGAAGAGCGCCAGCGCGAAGAGCAGATGGGAGAAGCACCCGAGCCAGCGATGGCTTAACCGGGGCCAGGTACATCCGGGAGGCCTCGCCGTTCGGCGGGGCCTCTCTCGTCACGGGCGTATGCCGGCCTGGTCGAGCCAGGCGCGTGCGGCTGCCGCGAGGCTCGATGCGCTCGCGACCTCTGCTACGCCAACCACGGGGAAGCCCTCGGACCTCGCCGCCTCGGCGGTTGGGGGCCCCAGGCAAACCGCTGGCAGGTGCGCTGGTTCCGAGCCGTGCGACCTCATCAGTTCCGCCGTCGAGCGTGCTGTCTCTGCGCTTGCCAGCAGAACGGCTCGGACCTGGCCGCGCTCGATCATCTGCAAGAGCTGGTCAGAGAGGGCTTCAACTCGCGCGGTTGTGTACGCATGGCGGTGTTCGACCGTCCAGCCTTTGGCTTCCAGCGCGATCGCTAAGCCCGGGTCCGTCATGTTCCCTCCGACGATGGCGACGGTTCCCTTTCCTCGAGGGAAGCCCGCGGCGAGATCCGCTACGGAGTAGGCCTCGGGCACGAGATCGGGTCTCCCGATGAGCGGACGCAGAGGTTCGCCGGTCGCAGGTCCGATGCAGGCGAATCCGATCCCCGCGAGTTCCCTACCTCCCCTGCCTTGCGAACGCATGGCAGAGGCGAAAGCCTCGGAGCCGTTGCGGCTGGTGAACACGAACCAGGCGATCCCCTCGGCCCGAGCTATGGATCCGTCGTTGGTGGGTGCGATCTTTATCGTCGGCTCGATGTGCGCTGCGATGTGACGATCGGCCAACTCCTTGACGAGCCTCGAGACCTGGCGGATCGGTCGCGTCACCCAGACGATCGGGCGTGGATCCCTTGGTTCCGCGAACCGGACGGTTGCGCCGACGACGATCGTTACCGGAGCTTCCAGGTGGCTCGTTGCTCCTGGAAGTTCTGCGAGCGTCGTCACTACCGTCTGCTCGAGAGGAGTCGTTGCCGCCTGGATGGCTGCCGCCGGTTCGTCCGGCTCTCGTCCTGCGTCGATCAACCCCCGGCTGACATCACGGACCGATGCAAGTCCCATGAGCACGACGACGGTGTCGGCTGCAGACGCCGCGGACCAGTCGCGCCGCGGGCCGTCGGCTTCGGTGGCGGTCAGCACGCAGAAGGACGACGCGGCACCCCGGTGGGTCACCGGTATCCCTGCCGAAGCGGGAGCCGCCAGGGCGGAACTGATACCGGGAACCACGACGCACTCCGTTCCCTCTTGGATGAGCCGCGAAACCTCTTCGCCGCCGCGCCCGAAGACGAAAGGGTCGCCTCCCTTCAGTCGCACGACGCGGCGTCCCCTCCGCGCCTGATCGACCAGCGCCTGGGTGATGTCATCCTGCTGGGGTCCAGAGCCAGGAGCCTTGCCGACCTCGACCACCTCAGACGTCGGTGCGATCAGGGCTCTGATCTCAGCTCCCACGAGCCGATCGATGTAGACGATCTCGGCTCTGCGGATCTCCTCCAATGCTCGCAGCGTCAACAGATCGGCGGCTCCGGGGCCGGCGCCGACGATGGCGACGCGACCGCGCGCACCGCCGCCTGAGGTCATGACCTGAGCAGAGCGTCCGCGCCGCGCGCACGCAGGCGCTCGGCAAGTTCGATGCCAGCTTTCTCTGCGTCGGTGTGTTCGACCTGATCGGTGAGCACCGTCGTGCCGTCTTCGGAGGCGACCAATCCTCGTAGACGAACGGTGTCGTCTCGGATCTCGGCGAGCGCGGCGATGGGAAGGTGACAGTCCCCTCCCAGTGCAGCTACCAGTGATCGCTCTGCATCCACGGCTCGACGGCTCGCCTCGTCCTCGATCTTGCCCAAGGCCGCCCGCATGTTCCGGTCCGTAGCGCGACATTCGACCGCCAGCGCTCCTTGGCCTGGCGCGGGCAGCATCGTGGTGATGGGCAGGATCTCTGCTGACGCCATCGAGCGCCGAAGTCTCTTCAGGCCGGCCACCGCCAGGACGACCGCATCGACCTCTGCGTCGGTCATCTTCTTGATGCGCGTATCCACATTGCCTCGGATGGGGACCGGACGCAGACCCTTTGGCAATGCTCGCAACTGTGCGCTGCGACGCAGGCTCGATGTCCCCACCGTGGATCCGGTGGCCAGACCTCCCAGTCCCTTACCTGTCCGGGTGAGGATGCAATCCCTCGGGTCCTCTCGCTTAGGCACGCCGCCTAGGACGATGCCCCGAGGTGAGTCGACCGGGAGATCCTTCACCGAGTGAACTACCAGGTCCACCTTGTTCGAGGTCAATGCCTCCTGAAGTTCCGCAACCCAGGCTTCCTTGTTGGCGGCAGGGTCGTCACCTCGATCGCCGGCGGTGGACATCGGCACCAACTCGAAGCTCCGATGGGTGATCACCTGTGAGACCTGTTGGCGAACCAACTCGGCCTGGGCGAGCGCCAGGGGAGAGGTCCTGGTGCCTATGCGTAGGACGCTTCGCGGCATGAGGCGAGTCTACGGTCGCTGCGGCGTGCGTGATGCCGTGTGTGAGCGGGTGTCAAGCGTGCTCTTCGAGCGCCTGCTTGCGCTGCTCGTGGAAGGACAGGATCTGCAACTCCATCGAGAGGTCCACCTTGCGGACCGTGACATCTTCGGGTGTCTGCAGCGTCGTCGGCGCGAAGGACAGGATGCTCTTGACGCCCGCCGAGACGAGCCGGTCGCACGCATCCTGCGCAGATTCGGCGGGCGTTGCGATGATGCCGATCACGACCTCGCGTTCCTTGACGGTGCGCTCTAGGTCGTCGAGATCGTCCACGACGACACTGCCGACACGGGTTCCGATGGTCTCGCTAGAAACATCGAACGCTGCTACCAGGCGGAAGCCTCGTTCATCGAATCCCGGATACGAGGCCAGGGCTCGGCCCAGGTTGCCCACGCCGACGATCGCGCAGCGCCATTGCTCGGTCAGGCCGAGCACCCGCTCGATGTGGTGGATCAGGTAGGGGATGTCATATCCGACCCCGCGGGTCCCGTACTGGCCGAGGTAGGAGAGGTCCTTCCGCACCTTGGCCGCGTTGACGCTGGTCGCCTCGGCAAGTTCCTGGCTGGAGGTGGTGTGCGCGCCGCCCTGGAGCATCTCGGTGAGAGCCTCCAGGTAAGCCGGGAGGCGGGAGACGGTTGCCTCGGGGATGGGACGGTCCCGCATGAGGTTCAGGATACGACCTCGTGAACGCGTTCACAAACCCTCGACCGGGGGAGAGCTGTCGCCCTCGGCGGGCCGAGATATGGAACCTCGGGCGAAGCGGGACGCAGATGAGGTGACCAGATCGGTAGAGAGGACTAGGCTGCGCTAGTGAAGCCGTTCACAAGCGTTAGCGGTGCGAAAGCGATAGGGGGATGGTGGTCCGAGAGGTCGATGTGATCATCGCCGGGGGAGGACCCGGCGGGTCCACCGCTGCCTACCATCTGGCCGTCCGCGGCAAGCGCGTACTGGTGATCGAGAAGAGCGCCTTTCCTCGCGAGAAGGTCTGCGGTGACGGACTCACTCCCAGGGCGGTCAAGGCGCTCCACCACCTCGGCCTGGACACCACCGGCCCCGAATGGGCTCGTTCCGAGGGGCTCAGGATCATCGGGGCTGGGCATACCCTCGAGCTCCCCTGGCCAGAGTTGAACGGATGGCCGGGCTATGCCTTGGTGCGCGCGCGCCTCGATCTAGATGAGCTATTGCTGCGCCACGCCGAGAAGGCGGGTGCGACGGTCTGGACCGAGACCGAGGTCGTGGATCCCATCCTTGACCCTGACGGCGTCGTGATCGGGGTGCGGTGCCGCTCGGTGCAGTCGCCAGACGACGATCAGCCCAGCCTGTTCGACGGCCACGCTAAACGGGGTCGGGTCCGCGGCGAGATCCTCGAGGTTCGAGCTCCGGTCGTGATCGCCGCGGATGGCGTGGCGAACAGGTTCGGACAGGCCCTCGGGATCAGACGGATCGAGAAGCGCCCCATGGGCGTCGCGGTACGAACCTACTTCCGCTCTCCTCGGGCCAGCGATAACTACCTCGAGAGCTACCTGGAACTGTGGCGCGGCGACGATCTGCTGCCAGGCTACGGGTGGATCTTCCCGACCCCAGACGGGACCGTGAACATCGGGCTGGGATTGTTGAACTCCTCCGCGCACTTCCAGCAGGTCGACTATCGAGGGCTGCTGACCGACTGGGTGGCGAACCTGCCGCCAGATTGGGAACTGGACCGGGACAACCAGGTCGGCCAGATCAGGGGAGCCGGCCTGCCGATGGGCTTCAACCGGACCGCTCTGGCCAAGCCCGGGCTCATGCTCATCGGAGACGCGGCGGGAGCGGTGAACCCCTTCAACGGCGAGGGGATCGCCTACGCGATGGAGACCGGCGAGTTGGCCGCCGGTGCCGCTATCGAGGCCTTGGCTTCGGGCTCTCCTCACGCCTTGCGGGTCTACCCCGATCGACTGAAGGAGACCTACGAGGGCTACTTCATCTTGGGGCGTGCGTTCGTCAGGTTGATCGGCGAGCCGAAGGTCATGCGCTTCCTGACCCAACATGGTTTGAAGCGCCGAGATCTGATGCGCTTCGCCTTCAAGGTCTTGGCGAACCTGGCGGAACCTCGTCGTGGTGACTCTCACGACCGGTTGTTCAACGCGATGGTCAAGGTCGCGCCCACCATCAACAAGGTGGTGGGGATCTGATGCATCTCGAGTGTGCGCTCGTGAAGCCCCGGGGTGTTTGCGAACCCCAGCAAGCGGTCCATAGCCTGCGGTCGTCCCGGGGGAGGACCACTTCTTGACGCTCGTTGATTACCTGCCCATCTTGATCCTGCTCGCGATCGCAACCGCGTTCGCGGGTCTGTCGATCCTGGTCGCCTCCAAGACCGGCCCAAGGGCTCCATCCCCCGAGAAACTCGCGCCTTACGAGTGTGGCATCGAACCTGAGCGGGAGCTGGTCGAACGGTTCCCCGTGAAGTTCTACGGGATCGCGATGCTGTTCATCATCTTCGACATCGAGATCATCTTGTTGCTGCCCTACGCGGTCATGACACGCGAGCTCGGCATCTTCGGGCTGATGGAGATGGGTGTGTTCCTGCTGCTGCTGCTCGGGGCTTACCTGTACATCCGCCGGGCGGGCGGCTTGGAATGGGAAGAAGAAGAGACCACCCTGCGGCGGCGTGTCTCGGCGCAGCTCATCCAGCGGTACAGGACACAGTCGGACAGCGGTGAGAGGCTGGGCGCCTGATGGGCTGGGAGCAGAACCTCCCCAACGGGATCCTCCTTACGAGCGTAGAGAAGTTCGTCCAGTGGTCTCGCGCGAATTCCCTCTGGCCGGCGACCTTCGGTCTGGCCTGCTGCGCCATCGAGATGATGGCTACCGGCGCAGCGACCCATGATCTCGCTCGGTTCGGGATGGAGGTCTTCCGGGCATCGCCGCGCCAAGCCGACCTGATGATCGTCGCCGGCCGCGTCAGCCAGAAGATGGCGCCGGTCCTCCGTCAGATCTACGACCAGATGCCCGAGCCCAAGTGGGTCATCAGCATGGGCGTGTGTGCCACCAGCGGAGGCATGTTCAACAACTATGCGATAGTCCAAGGCGTCGACCAGATCGTCCCCGTGGACATGTATGTGCCCGGGTGTCCCCCACGGCCCGAGATGCTGATGGACGGCATCTTGAAGTTGCACGAGCAGATCAAGGCGACCCCGCTGAAGGCGGACCGATGACGAGCGAAGAGTTGCTAGCGCTTTGCGCACGAGCCTCGTCCGAGGTCGGAGGCTCGCTTGAACCTGTGGATGAGCGAGGCGTGACGAGCCTGGAAGTGGCCGCGGATCGTTTGGTCGAAGTCGTCACCTGGTTCAGGGACAACGGACCCTTCGAACTTCTAGCCGACCTATCGGTGATCGACTGGCTCGGGATCAATCCTGACGAGAAGCGCTTTTGCGTGGGGTACATGCTCGCATCGCCACAGCATCCCGCACGGTTGCAACTGCGCGTCTACCTCGGGTCGCAACAGCCTAAGGTCGCTTCCTTGACCGGTCTGTGGCCGGGTGCGGATGCGCTGGAACGCGAGGCGTACGACTTCTTCGGGATCGGGTTCGAGGGCCATCCGAACCTGCGTCGCATGTTCATGCCCGACGATTGGGAGGGTCACCCTCAGCGCAAGGACTATCCCCTCGGCGGGATCGATGTTCGTTACGAGCATGGGCAGGCTGTCACCCCACCCGATGACCGTGCGAAGCGTTCGACGACCACCTCTGGCTATCCGGGCAGGACCGCATGAGCGAGGTCTTCACCACCGGACAGGATTGGAGCGCCGCGGTCTCCGAGATCAGCGACGAGACGCTGGTCATCAACATGGGGCCGCAGCATCCGTCCACCCACGGGGTGCTCCGGTTGGTTCTCACCCTCGACGGTGAGACGGTGATCGACGCCGACAGCGTCATCGGGTACCTACATACCGGCATCGAGAAGAACGCCGAGGTTCGTACCTGGGTCCAGGGCGTCACCTTCGTGACTCGTATGGATTACCTGTCGCCGTTCTTCAACGAGGTGGGTTACTGCCTTGCCGTCGAACAGCTGCTGGGGATCGAAGCTCCGCCACGCGCGCAGGCCATCCGCGTCCTGCTGATGGAGTTGAACAGGATCAGCAGCCACCTGGTCTGGCTGGCGACGACAGGCATGGAGCTCGGAGCGTTGTCGATGATGCTCTACGGCTTCCGCGAGCGCGAACAACTCCTGGACATCTTCGAGCACATAACCGGCCTACGGATGAACCACGCTTTCATCAGGCCGGGCGGTCTCGTGACCGATCTTCCTGAAGGGTCGGTCGAGAAGATCGAGGAGTTCCTGGCCTCGTTCCCCGACCGTCTCGCAGAGTACGAAGGGTTGCTGACCCAGAACCCGACCTGGATCGACCGCAACCGCGGGATCGGGATCCTCGACGCTCCTACCGCTCTCGGACTCGGCGTGACCGGTCCGCTTCTACGCGCAGCAGGCGTCGACTGGGATCTCCGCAAGCAACGCCCATACTGCGGTTATGAGAACTACGAGTTCGATGTCCCGACCGACACCGACGCCGACTGCATGGCCCGGTACCGGGTGCGTCTGGAAGAGATGCGCCAATCGATGAGGATCGTGCGGCAGGTCCTCGATTCCCTGCCCGCCGGACGGATCATGATCGAGGACCCGAAGATCGCTTGGCCAGCGCAACTGTCGCTGGGCCCGGACGGGCTCGGGAACGCTCAGGAGTACATCCGCCGGATCATGGGCGAATCGATGGAAGCGCTGATCCAGCATTTCAAGCTGGTTACCGAAGGCTTCAGCATCCCGGTCGGCGAGACGACCGTCGCGGTCGAGTCGCCCCGCGGTGAGACCTCGTTCCGTGTGGCGAGCGGAGGCAAGAACAGGCCTTGGCGCGTCCATGTACGCGACGCCTCCTTCGTGAACCTCCAAGCGATGCCGCACATGGTCCGCGGGTTGCTGGTGGCAGATGTGATCTCGGCCGTCGCGTCGATCGACCCGGTGATGGGAGGTGTGGATCGATGAGCGGTGGTGGCAAGGCGGATACATCGCTGATGGGGGTACCCCTGATCAGACCGGCCGTTGCGCCTCTCTCGGATCGGTTCCGTTCCGACGCCGACGAGGTGATCGCTAGATACCCCAAGGGCCAGGAACGCAGCGCGCTACTTCCGCTGCTCTACCTGGTCCAGGGTGAGCACGGCTTCGTCTCGAGCCAAGGCATCAGCGCCATCTCGGAGATGCTTGGCCTGACCCGAGCCGAAGTGGCGGGCGTGGCCAGCTTCTACACGATGTTCAAACGGTCGCCGCAAGGAAGATGGTTGATCAGCGTGTGTACCCAACCCGCGTGCGCGTTCGCTGGCGGGACCGAACTCATCCGGAGGTTGGAGGAGACGCTGGGCGTCGAGCGTGGAGGCACGAGCCCTGACGGCACGATCTCCATCGAAGAGGTCGAGTGTCTATGCGCCTGTGACGGCGCACCGGTGTTCAGCGTCAACTATGAGAACTACGAACGCATGGCCGTCGAGGACGCCGTGTCGATGGTCGAGTCCTTGAGATCTGGCGGCGAGCCTCCTGCGGGTGCGCGCGGTGAGATCCCGGCGGACTTCAAGACCGTGTCGCGCCGCATGAGCGGAGTGGAGGCGCCGCGATGAGCGCGACGCTTCAAGAGACCAAGATCCTGTCCGCCAGATGGGACCGGCCCGACGGCAACACGCTGGCCGGATACCTCGCGACCGGAGGGTACGAGGCGCTGCGCACGGCCCTCGAGATGCAGCCCGACCAGATCATCGAGACCGTCAAAGAGTCGAACCTGCGGGGCCGCGGAGGCGCAGGATTCCCGGCTGGACTGAAGTGGTCCTTCATCCCCAAGGACCGTAGACCGTCCTACATAGTCTGTAATTTCGACGAAGGCGAGCCTGGAACTTTCAAGGACCGCGAACTGGTCGAGCGTGACCCGCACCAGATGATCGAAGGCATGGCCATCGCATCCCTGGCGATCGGCGCACACGAGATGTACATCTTCTGCCGAGGTGAGTTCGCCTACGCCGCCCGTGTCCTCGAGCGCGCGATCGCCGAGGCGATGCAGGAGGGATATCTGGGGAAGGGGATCCTGGGAAGCGACTACGACCTGGATTGCATCCTCGTGCGCGGTGCAGGCGCATACATCTGTGGCGAGGAGACCGCGTTGCTCGAGGCGATAGAAGGCCGTCGAGGTCAACCTCGTCTCCGCCCACCGTTCCCGGCCACCCACGGACTGTTCAACCTGCCGACCGTCGTCAACAATGTCGAGACCTTCGCATGCGTCCCCCACATCATCTCTCGGGGAGCGGAGTGGTTCCGTTCGCTGGGTACCGAGAAGGCGTCGGGAACCAAGATCTTCAGCATCTCTGGCGATGTGGAGAAGCCGGGTAACTACGAGGTGCCCTTCGGCACATCGGCTCGAGACCTGATCGAGGGCTTCGCCGGCGGCGTTAAGGGCGGGAAGGGATTGAAGGCCTTCACCCCCGGTGGCGCATCCTCGACACCCTTCTTCGGCCCCGAGGAACTGGATGTCGGCATGGATTGGGAGTCCGTCCAAGAGGCGGGGTCCCTCCTTGGTACCGGCGCGATCATCGTCTTCTCCGAGGACAGGTGCATGGTACGAGCGGCCCATCGTTACACGCGTTTCTACGCGCACGAGTCATGCGGCAAGTGCACGCCATGCCGCGAAGGGACCTACTGGCTCGAGCAGACGCTCCGTCGGTTCGAGGCAGGCGGAGGACGGGAGGATGACCTCCCGATCTTGCTGGATGTCGCCAACAGCATCCCGGGGCGTTCGTTCTGTGCGCTCGGTGACTTCTCTGCCGCACCGGTCACTTCGACCGTGAGGCGCTGGGAGGCCGATTTCCGCAAACACATTGGCAGCGGGGGAGGCTGCCCGATCGAACCATGAGCAACGGCACGGTGACGCTCACCATCGACGATCGCGAGATCACGGTTCCTGCCGGAACCCTGGTGATCCGCGCCGCCGAGCAACTCGGGATCTACATCCCGCGCTTCTGCGACCATCCGCTACTGGATCCAGCGGGAGCGTGTCGCCAGTGCATCGTGGATGTCGAAGGGCAGCGCAAACCCCTGACCAGTTGCACCACCGTGTGCACCGAAGGCATGGTCGTGCGCACCCAGCTCTCTAGCGACGCGGCGGCCGAGGCGCAGCGCAGCGTCCTCGAACTGTTGCTCATCAACCACCCCTTGGACTGCCCGATGTGCGACAAGGGCGGTGAGTGCCCGCTGCAGGATCAGGCCCTCGAGTATGGCCCCGGCGGCTCGCGCTACATCGACACCAAACGGCGTTTCACCAAGCCCGTAGCCATAAGCCCGCTGATCAAGTTGGATCGAGAGCGGTGCGTCCTGTGCGCGCGCTGCACACGCTTCAGCGATCAGATCGCCGACGATCCGTTCATCGAGTTGTTCGAACGAGGCGCCCTGGAGCAGGTAGCGATCTACGAGGATGAGCCCTATCGCAGCGAATACTCGGGCAATGTGGTCCAGATCTGTCCGGTCGGAGCGCTGACCTCGAGCGAGTTCCGCTTCCAGGCTCGACCCTTCGACATGACCACGACGGTCTCGACCTGCAACCGTTGTGCGTCTGGCTGTCAGACCCTCGTGCAAGAGCGCCGCGGCCAACTCGTACGGGTACTCAGCTCGACCGATCCGACCGGGCAGGATGAGTGGATCTGCGACAAGGGCAGGTTCGGGTATCTGTACGCACAGACCCCCGAACGCGTGACCGAACCGCTGGTCCGCAAAGGTGACGGCTTCGTGGCCGTCTCGTGGGCCGAGGCCATCTCCACGGTGGCAGCGGCGATCCGCGAGACCCGCGATTCGAGGCTCGGAAGTGCCGTTCTGGGAGGATCGATCTCGACCGATGAGGACGCGTATGCGCTCTCCAGGTTCGCTCGCGTCGTGCTGGCGACCAACGACATAGATCACCGTCTGGGCGGGTCGACCCCTGAGGACTACGCGGCGCTGGGACAGATCGCCAGCGGCGTCGAGACCGCGGGCTTCGCCGACATCGATGCAGCCGACACCATCGTCATCGCTGGAGCGGACCTCCGAGAGGTGTCGCCCATCGTTGCTCTACGGATCCGCAAGCGTCTCCACGCGGGCGGCGTCAGGGTCATCGAGGTAGCGCCGCGAGCATCTCGGCTGATCGAGAACGGCGCTAGCTGGGTTCCCGTCAAGACGGGAGCAGAGGCCGCAGCACTCCGGAGCCTCGAGTCCGACGGTCGCACCATCCTGCTGGTCGGTGACGCTCTGATCGGAGACGGCTCCTTCGCGCACGCCTGGAACCTGGCCCTGGATCGGGGTTGGAAGTTCGGGTGGGTGCCGCGTAGAGCGAATGCCCGAGGCGCTGTGGCCGCGGGCTGCTTGCCGACCGCTCTGCCGGGAGGTCGCTCGATCACCGAACCCGAGGATCGAGCAGCCGTGCAGAAGGTCTGGAACAGCGTTCCGCCCGATCAGCCTGGCAGGGAAGGCGCCGCGATCCTGCGCGAAGCCGCCGAGCTCGGTTTCCTCCTGATCGTCGGCGCAGACCCGGTTGCTGACGCGGCGGGATCGCTGAAGGCAGCCTCGGGGATCGACGCTGCCGGCTTCGTGGTGTCGATCGACATGTTCCTGACCGAGACCGCGAGGCGCGCAGATGTTGTGCTGCCTGCGGCGGCCGTCTACGAGCGGGCGGGTTCGATCACCTCGTGGGAGGGACGGCGCTCGCGGGTGAGAGCCGCGATCGACCCTCCTGGCCTTGCCCAAGAGGACCGCGAGATACTCGCTCAGATCGCAACCGAGCTCGGACACAGCGGGTTCCCTCGAACGGCACAAGCCGTGCAGGACGAGATGGCGCGGCTATCGCCCGACGGTGGCGCACCACGACCCGTTCCGACCGAAGCACTCGATCAGACGCCAGCAGAGATGGTGTTGTGCACCTACCCGCTGCTGATCGATTCGGGCGCGATGATGCACGGATCCGACGCGCTGGCTGCAACGGCTCATCCGGCCGCCATCGAGATCTCACCCGATGACGCAGCGCGCCTGAACCTGACCGACGGGCAACTGGTTCGCGTAACGAGCTCTCACGGGTCGCTGAAGGGTCCGATCAGGGTCGAGGGTCGTGTCGCTAACGGAGTCGTCTTCATCCCGGCGCAACATTCCTCCCTCGAGGGCGTGGATCTCCAGGCCGCGAGTGGCGTGACGACCGTCCGGATCGAGAAGGAGGGGCCATGAACGAGGGCCTGCTCATCTCGACCATCAAAGCCGTGATCGTCTTCGGAGCCCTGATGGGATCCGTACCTCTGGCCGTATGGGCTGAGCGCCGGGTCGTCGCCTTCATGCAGCAGCGGCTCGGACCTAACCGCGTAGGGCCTTTCGGCATCCTTCAAGGCCTCGCCGATGGCGTGAAGCTCTTCTTCAAGGAGGACATCCGGCCGACCAATGTGGACAGAGGCACCTACATCGCGGCGCCCATGATGTCGGTGATCCCGGCCTTCCTGTCAGCAGCGGTGATCCCCTTCGGTCCAGACATCACGATCGGCGGCCGTGTCGTCTCGATGCAACTGGCCGAACTGAATGTGGGCGTGTTGTTCTTCCTGGCGATGGGAAGCATGATGGTCTACGGCGTAACGCTGGCCGGTTGGTCGTCTGGCTCGGTCTATCCGCTGCTCGGTGGCGTCCGCAGCGCCGCACAGATGATCTCCTACGAGATGGCGCTTGGCCTCTCGGTGGTCGCTGTGGTGATGCAGTCGGGAACCTTGTCGACCTCGGGGATCGTGGACGCCCAAGCGGGCTCCTTCCTGGGAGTCCTTCCTGCGTGGAACATCTTCACCCAGCTGCCGGCTTTCCTGATCTTCTGCGTGGCGGGTCTGGCTGAGACGAACCGAGCTCCCTTCGATCTGGCAGAAGCCGAGAGTGAGCTCGTCGGCGGCTTCCATACCGAGTACTCGAGCATCAAGTTCGCGATGTTCATGCTGGCCGAGTACCTACATGTCATCACCACGAGCGCGATCGCGGTGACCTTGTTCCTCGGCGGCTGGCGCGGACCCACGCTGCCCTTCCTGACACCGCTGTGGCCGCTCGTCTGGTTCGGGCTGAAGCTCGGCTTCATGGTGTTCCTGTTCATGTGGGTGCGCGCAAGCCTTCCACGGGTCCGCTACGACATCCTCATGCGGTACGGATGGAAGACCCTGCTGCCCGCATCGCTGGGCTGGGTTGCCATCACCGCGGTCCTGCTGGTCCTGAGTTCGGAACTCGATCGGCCAACGCTCGCCTCCGTCCTCGGCTTGATCGCGGCACTGGTGATCCTGGGGCGTGCCGCGCTTGTGACCTGGCGTCGGTTCGGCACGCTAGGACCCCTAGCCCTGATGAGGAAGGTGCGTCATGGCGTTCAGTGACATCGCAAGAGGGATGTCGATCGTCGCACGGCACCTCTTCAAGAAGCCGGTGACCAAGAGCTATCCCGAAGACCCCAAGGACCCGTCCCCGCGTTACCACGGTCGTCATGTCCTGAACAGGTATGAGGATGGCCTCGAGCGCTGCATCGGGTGCGAACTGTGCGCTTGGGCATGTCCGGCCGACGCCATATTCGTGGAGAGCGCCGAGAACTCTCCGGAGGAGCGGTACTCGCCAGGCGAACGGTACGCGATCGACTACCAGATCTCTTACGCGCGGTGCATCTTCTGTGGCCTGTGCATCGAAGCCTGCCCGACGCGCGCACTCACCATGTCGACCGAGTACGAACTGGCCGGACCGAGCCGCGAGGCTCTCGTCTACACAAAGGGCATGTTGCTGGCCGCACCCAACGAGGGAGCGGCGCCGACACCTCACACCGACGCCGAGGTCCAGGCGAGAGGCATCGACTACTACGGCGGACCGCAGGCGACCGACCCCCTGGCGTCTTCTGAGCGCGCAGAGCATCTACCTCCGCCGGAACCGGGGGCGCCCTGATGGAACAGTGGGTCTTCTGGCCGATGGCCGTGTTCGCTCTGGCGAGCGCGATGATCGTCATCGTCACTCCCAACGCGGTGCATGCTGCCCTGGCCCTGGTTGCGAACCTGTTCTCGATCGCGGTGCTGTACCTGCTGTTGGACGCACACTTCCTGGCTGCGGCTCAGGTGGTGGTCTACGCGGGAGCGATCGTCGTCCTCTTCCTCTTCGTGATCATGTTGCTCGGCGTGGATCGGCGAGAGGACCTTGCCGAGAAGGTCCCGGGTCAGCGCGCGATCGGCTTGGCATCCGTGCTGGGGATCGGCGCGATAACCGTCCTGGTCGTCCGTGCGGTCTACGCGACCACGACCTTCGGTGACCTATCTGCTGCGAACGAGAGTGGGAACATCGAGGCGCTCGGTCGGCTGCTCTTCAGCAGTTACCTCTGGCCCTTCGAGGTCGTATCGGTCCTGTTGGTAGTCGCAGCGATCGCTGCCATGGTCCTTGGGCGCAAGCGTCCAACCAGGGAACTCACTCATCAGGATCGTGACGCATGATCCAGCCCGCACAGTTCTTGGCATTGGCCGCCATGCTCTTCGCGGTCGGTTCGGCTGGCGTGATCCTGCGTCGGAACCCGCTGGTGATGTTCATGGGGATCGAGCTGATGCTGAACGCGGTCAACCTGACCCTGGTCACCTTCGCCAAGGTGCATGGGACGCTCGACGGTCAGGTGCTCGCCTTCTTCGTCATCGTCGTCGCTGCTGCCGAGGTGGTTGTCGGACTCGCGATCATCGTGCAGATGTTCCGACGGGTCCGAGGCGCCGATGTGGATGATCGGAGTTCGCTCAGATGGTGATAGCCCACCAGAGCACACCCGCGATCATCGAGAACGCGTGGATCGTCGTCGCCTTCCCCCTCCTAGGTGCAGCCTTGTTGTTCGCCTTCGGGCGGAGGATCGGCCGCGGTTCCGGACCTATCGCGACGATCATGATGATCGGATCGGCGGTGGGCTCGCTGATGATCTTCGGCGAGTTGCTGAAGCGACCGAGCGAACAGAGATCCTTCGTCGAGCCTCTATGGCAGTGGTTCAGCGCGGGCGATGCGAGCGTCAGCATCTCGACCCGTATCGATCCTCTGACGGTCATGATGCTGCTGGTAGTGACCTGCGTGGGGGCGCTGATCCACCTCTACTCGGTCGGCTACATGAGGGGCGACGCGCGCGAACCGCGCTTCTTCGCCTACCTCAATCTCTTCGCGGCCTCGATGCTTGTACTGGTGCTGGCTGACAACTTCCTGGTGCTGTTCCTCGGCTGGGAGCTGGTCGGCATGTGCTCGTACCTGTTGATCGGATTCTGGTTCGAGGATCGAGGCAACGCCGCTGCGGCCAAGAAGGCGTTCATCACGAACCGTGTGGGAGACGCGGCCTTCCTGATCGCGCTCTTCCTGATGCTGTCGACCTTCGGTTCCTTCTCGTTCGAGGTGATCGGGCAGGCTTCCGGCGCGGTCCTGTCCGCGGGCACCGCGCTGGCGATCGCGCTGCTGCTGTTCGTGGGGGCAGCCGCCAAGAGCGCCCAGATCCCGCTGTATGTGTGGCTGCCGGACGCCATGGCCGGGCCCACGCCGGTGTCGGCTCTCATCCATGCCGCCACCATGGTCACTGCCGGCATCTATCTGGTGGTGCGTGCGGCCCCCATCTTCGAGGTATCTCCGCTGGCCTCCGATGTGGTCGCATGGGTCGGTGTCGCGACGATGCTCCTGGCTGGGTTGATGGCGATCGTCCAGGACGACATCAAGAAGATCCTCGCCTACTCGACCGTCAGCCAGCTCGGCTACATGTTCATCGGGGTCGGAGTTGGAGCCAGCGCCGCTGGTCTCTTCCATCTCGTCACACACGCCTTCTTCAAGGCGTTGCTGTTCCTGGGCGCGGGGAGCGTCATGCATGCCCTCTCCGGGCGCACCGACATCACCACGATGGGTGGCTTGTTCCGCAAGATCCCGTGGACCTCGGTCACCTTCATCGCTGGTTGGCTAGCGATCATCGGCTTCCCCTTGACTGCGGGCTTCTTCTCCAAGGACCAGATCCTCGAGGGCGCCTATGTCGCCGACCAGCAGGCCATCTGGATCCTCGGTCTGGTTGGAGCAGTCATCACCGGGTTCTACATGACCCGCCTGGTTGTGCTGACCTTCTTCGGCAAGCCACGAGATCCGGATCTACATCCTCACGAGTCGCCTCCCTCCATGGTCTTCCCGCTGGTGTTGCTGGCGGTCGCGAGCCTCGTCGGCGGTTGGCTGATCAACGCGCATCCCGAGGATGGTCGTCTCGTCGGCTGGCTCGCTCCAGTCCTTGGCCAGCACGAGGCCGCCCACGGGGCACTCTCTGCGACGACGCTGTCGATCATCGCCTCTGGCGCCGGCCTCATAGGAGCCCTGGTAGCCATCGTCGCGTACGGCTTCCGCCGCTTCGACTGGCAGGCCCGCCGCGAGAGGCCGGGGATCCTCTGGCGGGTTGCCCGCGACAGGTTCTATGTCGACCACGCGTACGAGTTCATCTTCACCGGCCTCGGGAAGGTTGGCGCTACCGCGCTTGCCTATGTCGTCGATGCGCGATGGATCGACGGAGCGGTCGGGTCGGTCGGAGCTGTGTCCACCAGGGTCGCGCAGCTCGCTCGGCGCCTACAGAACGGCCTGGTACGGACCTACGCGCTCGGGATCCTGGCGGGGACGGTCCTGATGCTCGCGTACATGGTGGGGAGGAACTGGTAGATGGGCTGGCTGTCGGTGACCCTCTGGGCGCCTGTCGTGGGGGCTCTAGTCATCGGGTTCCTTCCGCGTCGGTACGGTGCCGCTGCCAAGGGGCTCGCCCTGGCCGCTTCCTTGACAGCCTTCATCTCGTCGCTGGTCGTGCTCGGGCTGTTCGAGACCGGAGTGGCCGGCTATCAACTGGCCGAGAAGGCCGAGTGGATCCGGTCCTTGGGCGCTTCCTATGGACTCGCCGTCGACGGGATCAGTCTCTGGCTGGTCATCCTCACCGCGTTCCTGACACCGATCTGCATCCTTGCCTCTTGGGACAACATCAACGAGCCCAAGCGCTTCTTCGCGTTGCTGCTCGTCCTCGAGACCGCAGTCATCGGCGTGTTCATGGCTACGGACCTGCTGCTGTTCTACCTGTTCTGGGAAGCGATGCTGATCCCGATGTACTTCCTGATCGGGATGTGGGGTCACGAGCGGCGGATCTACGCGGCGATCAAGTTCTTCCTCTACACGCTGCTGGGAGGTCTGGTCATGCTCGCGGGGGTCGTCGTGTTGGCCTTCAGCGCGAAGGGCCAGCTTGGTGGCATCACCTTCGATCTCGAGCAACTCCAGACCGCGACGATAGGACTTGGCACGCAGCGGTGGTTGTTCGCTGCCTTCATGCTCGCCTTCGCGATCAAGATCCCGATCTTCCCCTTCCATACCTGGCTTCCCGATGCGCACACCGAAGCGCCGACGGCAGGGTCGGTCATGCTGGCCGGAGTGCTGCTGAAGTTGGGTGCCTACGGGATGCTGCGTTACGGGCTGGGGCTGTTCCCGGAAGTGGCGATCGAGGCGGGTCCGATACTTGCGGTCCTTGCGATCATCGGTATCGTCTATGGCGCTCTGGTCGCAACGATGCAGACCGACCTGAAGCGTCTGGTCGCATATTCGAGCGTCAGCCACCTGGGTTTCGTGGTCCTGGGGATCGCCGCTCTGACCACCACCAGTCTGCAAGGCGCGACCCTGCAGATGATCAATCATGGACTGTCGACCGGAGCCTTGTTCCTGGTGGTCGGGATGGTCTACGAGCGACGCCACACCAGACAGATCGAGGAACTCGGCGGCCTCGCGTCGGCTGCGCCGTTGATGGGAGGAGCGATGCTGTTGGCGAGCCTCGCCAGCCTTGGCCTGCCCGGCTTGAACGGCTTCGTGGGCGAGTTCCTGATCCTCGCCGGCAGCTTCGGGGTGAACAAGCTCTACGCGATCGTCGGTGTCAGCGGCGTGATCCTCGCGGCTCTCTACCTGTTGTGGGCCTACCAGCGGAGCTTCCAAGGACCTATCGAGCGACCGGAGAACCGCATCGTCGACCTCACCGGCCGAGAGCGTCTGGTGTTGGCACCGGTATTGGCTCTGCTGATCGTCTTCGGCCTCTTCCCGCGTCCGATCCTCGAGCGCAGCGAACCAACCGTGCGTTCGCTGCTCGAGCGGGTTGAACAGATCCGCGCTGCGCAGGAGGCCCGCTGATGCCGGTAGAGCAGGCTCCCGAGATCATCTGGCACGCGCTCTCGCCGATGCTGATCCTGCTGGCTGGCGGCATGCTGCTGCTCCTCGTTGGAGTGTTCGCTCCCGCCCTTCCCCGTCGCTTCCTGGCGATCGGATCGTTCCTGACCGTCGTGCTGTCGGGCATCTTCCTCGCCGCTCAGCTCCCTTCCCAACCTCGCATCACCATGAACGACATGGTCATCATCGATGGTGTGGGCCTCTTCGCTTCGATGGTGATCCTCGCAGCTGCGGCGTTCGTGATCCCGGTGACCCATTCGTATCTCCGCGAACATGGATGGAACCGGGTCGAGTATCAGCCGCTGCTGTTGTTCGCGACCCTCGGGATGGTCATGCTCGCCACGGCGAACGATCTCATCATGGTCTTCATCGCCATCGAGGTCTTGTCGCTCGCGCTGTACACGATGGTGGGCATCGCCAAGAGAGAACGCACGGCTCAGGAAGCGAGCCTGAAGTACTTCCTCCTCGGTGCCTTCTCCAGCGCGATCCTGCTCTACGGAGTGGCCTTGTTGTTCGGCGGTACCGGATCCACTCGGATCCCCGCCATCGCCGACACGATCGCTGCGGGCGGAGCTGACGGCAGACTGGTCTTCGCCGGGCTCGCCTTGCTCATCACCGGTTTCGCCTTCAAGATCGGCGCGGTGCCGTTCCACGCTTGGACACCAGATGTGTATCAGGGCGCTCCCACCGCTGTGACGGCATTCATGGCTGCGGGGACCAAGGCCGCCGCCTTCGCAGCGTTGCTCCGCACGCTGCTGGTGTCCTTCGGAGCGATCGCGTGGGATTGGCGTCCGGTGCTCTGGGCCATCGCCATCGCAAGCATGGTCCTCGGATCCGTGGTCGCGATCGTCCAGACCGACATCAAACGGATGCTCGGATATTCGAGCGTCGCACATGCGGGTTTCATCCTCATCGGCGTGGTCGCGGCCGATCGTGACGGGCTCGCCTCCTCTCTGTTCTATCTGGCCGTCTACGCCCTGATGACCATCGGAGCGTTCGTGTCGGTGATGGCCAGTGGTAGGGGAGACGATGAGCGAAGCGACCTGGCATCCTGGGCTGGGCTCGGGCACGCCGAGCCGCTGTTCGCGGGCGTCATGACCTTCTTCCTGTTGTCGCTCGCAGGGATCCCGCCTACGGGAGGTTTCGCCGCCAAGTTCCTGGTGTTCGCCGCCGCCGAAGGCCAGGGTGAAACAGGACTGGTGATCGTGGGTGTCTTGAGCAGCGTCGTAGCGGCGTTCTTCTATCTCCGCGTGATAGTCCTCATGTGGCTGCAGGACCCGCTGGACATGCAGCGATCCGCGCTCGATCGGGTCAGTGCCTGGACGCTCGGCGCAGCAGCAGGTCTCGTCGCGATCATCGGCATCTACCCACAGGCGTTGATCGACCTCGCCCGCAACGCCGCGACGCTGGCAGGCTGATGGGCCTGAAACTGCCCGCGCTCCCTCGGCTAGAGGCTGAGCTGCGAGAAGATCTTGAGGCGGTCGAGTCGCTCCTCAGGTCCTCCGTCGCCTCGGATCTGCCACTGCTGGACGAAGCTTCGCGCTTCTTGATCGAGGCCGGAGGGAAGCGCTTCCGCCCTCTCCTGGTGCTCCTGTCGGGACGCTTCGGGAAACAGGACGCGCCCGAGAGCCTGCGTGCGTGCGCGGCGGCGATCGAACTGACGCATCTCGCGACGCTGTATCACGACGATGTGATGGATGAGACCATGACCCGTCGCGGGGTCGACACGGCCCATCGCAGGTACGGCAACGCGACCGCGATCTTGGTCGGCGACTTCCTGTTCGCGCGAGCCTCGAAACTGTCCGCACCGCTCGGGGTATATGTATCAGAGAGATTGGCTTCGACGATCGGGGACCTGGTAACCGGTCAGGTCATGGAGACCGAACTCTCCTCCGGTGGAGACCAGCGTGTGCCTACCGTAGAGGAACACCTCGAGGTGCTGCGGTTGAAGACTGCCGTGCTGATCGAAACCTCATGCCACCTCGGGGCCTATCTAAGTGGAGCAGACCACGGGACAGTCCAGGCGCTGACGAGGTTCGGCGCACAGATCGGCCTTGCCTTCCAGTTATCCGACGATCTGCTCGACCTCGTTGGGGACGAGAGCGAGACAGGCAAGCGGCCGGGAACGGACCTGCGTGAAGGGGTCCTGACCCTGGCGCCGCTGCTGACCTTGTCCAGCGACTCCGAGTCAGCGAAGCGTCTGCGGTCGGCCCTTCAGGAGGCGGATCTGGATACGGCGATCGAACTGTTGCGGCAGGACGGCAGCATCGATCTTGCGCGGGAAAAGGTACGCGCCCATCGAGACATGGCGCTTCAGGCCTTGGAGCAACTTCCTAGGTCCGACGCGGCTGACGCGCTCAGATGGATGGCCGAGACACTCGACGATCGGACGCTGTGATGCGGGTCGCGATCATCGTTCACTCCTACTACCTGCGAGACACCCGTCCTCGCCGTCACGCCGCCATCCTCTCTCGCGCCGGACACCAGGTCGAGGTCATCTGCGCGCGCGATGTCGACGAATCTGCCTCCGAGGAGATCGGGGGAGTGAAGATCCGCCGGCTACCTGCTAGACGCAAGCGCGGATCCAAGCTCCGATACATCTTCGAGTATCTCTCCTTCACGCTCATGGCTTCGCTGGCGCTGCTACGGAGAAGAGGCCGCTACGACGCGATCATCGTGCTCGGCATCCCGAACTTCCTGGTGGCTTCCACGCTCGTCCTGCGACCCCGCAAGCAGCAGCGTCCGAGGATCCTGCTCGACATGCGTGATCCATTGCCCGAGTTCTTCCAGGCCAAGTATCAGATGCCGGCTGGGTCCCTGGCGCATCGGCTCTTGCTCGCCGAGGAGCGTTTCTCTTGTCGCCTTGCCGACCAGATCCTGACGGTGGTCGGTTCGATGGCTCGGCTGTATGCGCGCAGTGTCGATCCATCCAAGATCAAGGTCGCGATGAACGCGCCCGACACGAGGCTCTTCAAGGTGACCGATGTCAGACGGGACCCCTCTGATCGGACCATGCTCTACACCGGCACGGTGGCAGAACGCTATGGCGTGGATCTGGCGGTTCATGCGGTCGCGCTCCTCAAGGCAGAGATCCCTGGTCTGCGCCTGCGGATCGTCGGGGATGGCGATCTCATCGAGGACTGTCGCGCGAAGGCAACATCCCTGGGGGTATCCGACAGGGTCGAGTTCCTCGCCCCGGTGCCGCTGGATCAGGTGCCTGGGCTCATCGCGTCGGCTTGGATCGGGGTGCAGCCCAACCGTAGCGATGCGCTGATGGATCACAGCCTGTCGACCAAGATCCTCGAGTGGGCGAGCCTCAGGCTGCCCGTCGTGGCTGGTCGAACCGATGCACTCGAGGCGGTGTTCGGATCGGACTCGATCTGGCTGCACGAACCCGGCGATCTAGAGGACCTGTGCCGCTGTATCCGCGAGGTCCAGGCCGGCCAAGACACCGCTCGTCGCCTAGAGCTGGCGCAGCAGCGGGCCGAGGCGGTCGACTTCGAGTCACAGGCCAAGGTCCTCCTGGCGGCGGTCGAGGGGGCGTGATGCTGCAGAAGAGCGTCATCGTCGTTGCTATCCTCGCCGCGGAGGCCGCCCAACGCAGGCGGGACCGATGAGCACCAAGACCGACAGCGTCGTCATAGAGAACGACTCGAGACTCGCGTCCTATGGGGCCTACATCAACGAGATGTGGGAGCGCAAGGGGCTCGTCCGGGTGCTCGCCAGTCGCGAGTTGAAGTCGTCCTACGACATGAATGTCGTCGGCTTCATGTGGTGGCTGCTCGAGCCCCTCACCCTGACCGGGGTCTACTTCATCCTCTTCAGTGTGATCTTCAACAACCGCCGTGAGAACTATCTACTCGTTCTGCTCACGGCTCTGCTGCCCTTCAAGTGGTTCAACCAGACGATCGTCCAGTCCATGGGTACGGTCCGGTCGCACGCGAGCCTGATAACCGATGTGTACTTCCCGCGGGCTCTACTACCGATGACCGAGACCGTCATCGGGCTCGCGCATTTCTCGGTGGGTCTGTTGGTCGTTCCGGTGCTCATGATCATCATGGGTGTCCCGGCGACCTGGAACCTGCTCGCGCTGCCCGGGATCATGTTGGTTCAGTTGATCTTCGGCCTCGGCCTCGCCTATCCGATGTCGGTCCTCGGCTTGAACTACCGCAACCTGCCGAACCTCATGGGCAACATCCTGAGGCTGTGGTTCTATCTCTCTCCAGCGATCTGGAGCATCGAGAGGGTGCCCGAGAGGTACCACTGGCTGGTCAGTCTCAATCCCTTGAGCGGGCTCTTCCAGGGATATCACTCGGCGATCCTGGGTGATCCATGGCGGGTCTGGGATCTGATGTGGACCCTCACGCTGGGCACCGTGCTGCTGATCGGCGGCACCTATTACTTCACGCGCCGAGAAGCGCAGTTCGGGAAGATGTTGTGAGCAACGAGTTTGCGATCCAAGCGCGCGATGTCGGCGTCCGGTTCTTCATCCGCCATCACACCCCGACGGTCCACTCGGGCCTGGTGCGGTTCATGAAGGGGAAGGTCAAGCCTGACGAGTTCTGGGCGTTGCGACACATCGACTTCGACATCCCGAGGGGGAGCGTCTTCGGATTCATCGGGGCGAACGGATCTGGCAAGTCGACCATGCTGCGTACCATCGCGCGCATCTACCATCCCGACGAAGGATCCCTGAAGGTCCGTGGCAAGATCTCGAACCTGATCTCGCTGGGGGCAGGTTTCCAGAAGACGCTGTCTGGCATGGAGAACATCACCTTCAACGGCATGTTGCTCGGACTGTCGCGCCAAGAGATCGAGCGCAAGAAGGAAGCGATCATAGAGTTCGCGGACATCGGGAAGTTCATCCACGCCCCCGTCCGAACCTATTCGAGCGGTATGCGAGCACGGCTGGGTTTCGCTATCGCGGTCCATGTCGATCCCGAGATCCTGGTCGTGGACGAGGTGTTGGTCGTCGGCGACGCGCAGTTCCGTCAGAAGTGTTCGGACAAGATCCGCGAGTTGTTCACCAACGGTGCGACGGTCGTCATGGTCCAGCACAACATGGATGTCATCGTCGACATGTGCCAGCAGGTCATGTGGCTGGACAAGGGCAAGGCCCGGATGCTCGGAGACCCGGAGACCGTCGCCAACGAGTACCTCGCAAGCAAGGGCCTACCACCTCTCGAGCCAAAGGCCGCTGACGCCGCTGATCCAAAGGCCGCCGGCGGCGCTGGCCCTAGGGACGCGGGTGGCGCGGGCCCTAAGGACGCGGGTGGCGACGGTAACGCAACCGAGGGCGACGGCCCCAGGGTTCAGGCCAAGCGTTCGTAGACACCCAGGAGTTCCTTCGCCTGGCCGTCCCAGGTGAAGTTGCCAGCCAGCTTCGAACTTCGCTCTTTCAGTGGCCCCAGGTCGGCACCGATCAATCGCGCCAGAGCCTGCTTCATGTCGCTCGCGTCGCCAGGCCTGAACACCTCACCCAGCTTCTCTCCGCGGACGATCCTCGCGATATCAGGCAGGTCCGATGCGCAGATCGCGAGGCCGGCATGCATGTACTCGAAGAGCTTGTTCGGTGCGGCGAGCTCGTTGTTCAAACCCACCGGTTCGTAGCTGACGATCCCGATGTCCGCAGCCGCCGCGGCGTTCACTACCCCGTCGGGTTCCACCGAGCCTGCGAAGACCACACGGTCGCCGGCAGGTTGAGCGAGTTGACGGAGCTGGTCCTCGATCGGGCCCCAACCCAGCATCACCAGCCTGGCTCCGGTCAGATCAGCCATCGCCGATACGAGGGCCTCGAGTCCACGGTTCGGAGTGAAGCCTCCCGCATAGATGAGCAGCCGTTCGTCGCCTCGGCGAAGCTCGACGATCCGGGGATCGGGCTGGATCTGCGCGGGCGGATCGGGACAGTTCATGACCACCGTCGGCTCTGGGATACCGTAACGCTCGACGAGTATCTGTCCCCTGGCGGCTGTTGGCACGATCGTCGCCTGGGCGTGCGAGATGTACCTGGCTTCCACCGCTCGCCAAGCGCGCCGTTCGAGTTTCGTCAGGCCGGTGAGATCGGGATACAACTCATGAGCGTCGTACACCAGGTGCGCTCGCGAATGATTCGCGACGGCAGCGCCAGCGGCCAGGGTGTTCAGGTCGTGGGCATGCACCAGTTCCGGCATCGGCAATCGGCTGGCCGCGCGGACGAACGCCCTATCCAGCCAGAGATCCCTCGCCAGGATGCCGGTAGCGATCAGTCCGCGAGGCGGTCTGATCCCTATCCGGCTGTGGCCATCGGCTTCGCCCGCGCTCGAGGCAGATGCCCTTCCAGCCGTGCCCGTGATGGTGGGTCCCGCCCAACGACCCGTCCGGACTCCTCTCACCACTCGGATCCGATCTACCAGATCGTCCTTCGGAAGGTCTCCCGCTTGCAGGCAGAGGATCGTCACTTCATGGCCGGCTTGTATAGCGCTCCTTGCCTCCCGCAAGACGCGAGCGTCCCGGGTGAAGGGGTTGCGAAGCAGCATCAGGACGCGCACTCCTTCAGCCTACGCAGACCGGAGGCCCGCGAAGCCCGGTGATAGCCTCGCTGCATCTCATGACGGACGCCAACCCCGCCGACCTTGACGCCATCGGCGTCCTACGACGCACCCGCGACACGCTAACTCTTCGAGCCGAGATCGAAGAGGCCCGTGCGCGCGCCGCCAACGAGCGGCTCCAGATGTTCGGCAAGAGCATCTGGGGATTGCTGGGGATCATCTTGTCGGCTGGATGGAAGCGTCCCTGGAAGCTGCCGAAACTCTTCTATCTGCTAGCCCGTACGCGCTTCGCTGGCCCGAAGCGCCGCCGCGCCTTCTCCGAGGCACGGCGTTGCTTCGAGGATCGACGATACGAGGATGCGCTCGCGAGGTGTGACGAGATCCTTCGAGACAACCCCGCGGACCTTCCGGTGTTGCGCTTCAAGCGAGAGATCCTCGGCAAGATGGGTGACCTCTCAGGCATGCTCGCCACCGTTCGGCAGGCGCGCGCACTGGGCGAACTCGAGAGCCTGCGTCGGTCAGAACGCGTGCTCGAGAGCCGCCTGAAGGAACTCGATCCCACCTGGCTGCCGCCGATCCCGGGTCGTCCCGAGCGGTACGAGGCCGTTCCCGGCCGGGTCTTGCATCTGCTGAAGAACTCGATGCCCCAACACACCTCGGGGTACACCGCTCGTAGCCGTTACACGATGCTCGCCCAACGCGGCGCTGGGCTCGATCCGGTCGTGGTCACATCCTTGGGCCAGCCGAGGCTCGACGGGCTGACCGACTTCCCGCTCGTCGAGGCGGTCGATGGGATCGAACACCACCGACTCGACCTCGGGGACCTGCCCTACCTGGGTCTGCCCCCTCACGAATATCTCGAGCTGTTCGCTTGGACCGCGGCCGAGAAGGTCCGGGCGTTGAAGCCGGCCGTCATCCACGCCCGCTCTGGCTTCCGCGGCTACGAGATACCGCTGGTCGGCTTGGCACTGTCGAGGCACTTCGGGATCCCTCTGGTCTACGAGGCTTCGATGTTCCTCGAGGGAACCTGGACCGACGATGTCGAGTGGATGGAGCGGGGCGAGCTCTATCGCTTACGCACCGAACAAGAGAACCGGTGCATGCGTGAGGCCGACCATGTCGTGACGATCGCCGAAAGCATGAAGCAAGAGATCGTGGGTCGCGGGATCCCCAGTGACCATGTCACGGTCATCCCGAACGGTGTCGATCCAGAGAGGTTCCAACCCCGTCCCAAGGACCCTGAACTCCTGCGATCACTCGGCCTAGAGGATCGAGTGGTGCTCGGCTACATCTCTAACATCGGTTACCGGGAAGGCCTCGACATCATGGTGCGAGGCCTGGCTGAACTGATCTCTCGCGGAGAGGATGTCGGCGGCCTGATCGTCGGAGACGGTCCGCAGTTACCCGCCCTGCGTGAACTCGCCGAGGAGTTAGGTATCACCGATCGTGTGGCGATCACGGGACCGGTCTCGCATGAGGTTGTCGCGGACTACTACGCGGCGATCGACCTGTTCGTGATCCCTCGCCGCGATGAGCGCGCCGCGAGGCTCGTGACGCCGTTGAAGCCGTACGAGGCGATGGCTCTCGGCAAGCCGCTACTGGTTGCAGGTTTGCCGGCGCTCCTGGAGGTTGCGGAGCCGCCCCTCCGCGGAGCCGCGTTCACTCCGGAAGATCCGATCTCGATGGCGGACGCCGCCACGCCACTGATCCGCGATCATGCCGAACGCGAACGCCTGGGGGAAGAGGCTAGACGCTGGGTCCTGTCCGAGAGGACCTGGGACAGGGTCGGTCCGATGTATAGGGATGTCTATGCGCGAGCATCCGAGGTGGCCGCTAGCCGGAGTACGCCGGTTGGCGATCCGGCGCCGGCGGCACTAGGAGAGGCGGAAGCCTTACGCGTCGAGATCGAGCAACTCGGGACCCGGATCGCCAAGGCCCGTTCCAGGGCTGCGGCCACAGAAGAGAAGTATTGGAACGATCCGATGCGCAAGGTTCGAAAGGGGGTCCGCGAGGTCTTGAAGGCGTCCGGTCCGATCGGAAAACTGAAGCAGTTGGTGCGCGTGGCGAGACGGTGGAGAGCAGCCCGGCTGGAAACGCCTGACCGTTTCCCGCCGCAGAGGATCGTCGCGCGCAAGACGCAAGCCCTGCCGAGCCTCGCCTCGGAGGGAAGCGAAGGGTCTCTGCTCGAACTCGCCAGGACCGCTCTTGCCACGCTACCCAAGGGAGGCGACCGGCCTCCGGGCATCCTCTTGTACGCGCCACTGGTCCGCAACAACCCGTTCCAGGCTCTGCTGTACAGCGCATGTTGGGAGTCCGGGATCGCGCCGCTGCCGCTGACCGATCTGGATGTCGCTGACGAGGCCAAGGCGCTGCCTGGTCTCGGCGTCGAGACCTGGTTCCACATCCACTGGACCGGTCAGGTGCTGCAAGGTGCGACATCCAAGTCGGACGCGGCCGAGAGACTGAAGGCCTTCACCGAACGGCTGGAGGGGCTCGTGCACGCGGGTGTGCGGATCGCTTACACGGTCCACAATGCCTTGCCTCACGAACACGAGTTCCCAGCTCTGGAAGCAGGCGTGGTCAAGGCGATCTTGGATCGCGCCAGCCTCGTTCACTGCCTGACCGAGGATGCCCCCGATCTGGTGAAGCCGACCATCGATCTGCCCTCAGACAAGATCGAGGTCATCCCTCATCCCTCGTACATCGGCGTCTACCCCGAGCATCTCTCCAAACTGCAGGCTCGTTTCGAACTCGGGCTCACAGACGATGATCTGGTCGTAGCCACGCTCGGAGGCATCCGGGCCTATAAGGGCATCGGCCCGCTCCTGGAAGCCTTCGAACAAGCTGCCGAGCAAGAGCCACGCCTCCGTCTGATCGTCGCAGGCAAACCGATCGCTTTCCCAGAGGCCAAGGCGCTGCGCGGACGCTGCGAAGGCGATGATCGGATCATCTCCTTCTTCGGACGGGTCCCCGAGGATCAACTGCAGCGCTACGCGAAGGCCGCAGACGCCATCGTGCTAGCCCACGATGCCGTGTTGAACTCTGGCGTACTGCCGCTGTCGCTGACCTTCGGCCGCCCTGTGATCGCTGCCAAGCGCGGGGCGCTTGAGCGGCTGGTGACCTCTGACATCGGGATCACCTACGACCCCGACGAGCCGGGTGGCCTGAAGCGCGCCCTCTTACAGGTTAAGGATCTGCGAGATCCGAACTACGAGGCGGCAGCTAGGAAGCGGGCGGAAGAGATCGCGCCCGACCGGATCGCTGCCTCGTTCGCGGAAGCCTTGCGCCGCCGCTACTGAGCGGCAAGCGTCGTTGAGACGACCTCGGCGATCCGCTCACCGGCCCGGCCATCCCACAGCGGAGGCCGCTTGGGATCAGGTGATCGACCCGCGCGGATCGCATCTGCGCCTTCCTTGCGGATCGTCTCTGGGTCGGGGCCGATCAGACGGTTGGTCCCCATGGAGCAGGTGATCGGCCTCTCGGTGTTCCAACGCAGCGTCAGACAAGGCACGCCCAGGACCGTGGTCTCCTCTTGTATGCCTCCCGAGTCGGTGAGTACCACCCTCGCATCGGCCATCAACTTGAGGAAATCCAGATAGCCGACGGGTTCTATGACGCTGACCCGTCCGCTGACCACATGACCAGAGCGCAGATCGACCAGATGGTCCAAACCGAAGGACGCCATCATCTTCACCGTGCGCGGATGAGCCGGGAACAGGATGGGCACTTCGCGAGCAAGATCAGCAAGGGCTTCGAGGATGCCCTTCAGCGTCTCTGGATCATCGACATTGGACGGGCGATGCAGGGTCACGAGCCCGTAGGCGTGGGGATCAGCCCCCAGGTTGCTGACGATGTTCGAGGAGTTGGCACGATCCAGATGCCTGAGCAGCGAATCGATCATCGGGTTGCCTACGAAGTGCACCCGCTCCTTTGCGACACCCTCGGCGACGAGGTTGTCCAAGGCTTCCGGGGAGGTCGTGAACAGCAGATCCGAGATCTGGTCGGTGAGTACCCGGTTGATCTCTTCTGGCATCTCTCGGTCGAAGGAGCGTAAGCCTGCCTCGACATGTGCGATCGGCAGCCGCTCCTTGGCGCACACCAACGCGGCTGCGATCGTCGAGTTCACATCACCTACGACGATGGTCAGGTCGGGGCGATGCTCGAGTAGCACCGGCTCTATGGTCTCCATGATCCGGGCGGTCTGATACGCATGGCTCCCGCTGCCGACCTCTAGATGGTGATCTGGCTCGGGCAGATCCAGATCGTCGAAGAAGGCTTGAGACATCTTGTGGTCGTAATGCTGGCCCGTGTGAACCAGGATGTTGGAGGCGCCACGCTCCTTCAGGGCTCGAAGGACCGGAGCGACCTTCATGAAGTTCGGGCGTGCTCCGGCGACATGTAGAACCTTCACGATGCTTCGAGTACCTCCGATGGGCCTGCCTCGCCCTGCGCTAGTGTTCGAGCGAGTCTACGAGCCGCACGGTGCGGCCCGTCCCGGAGGCTGTAGGTGACCGTCGAAGCGCTCCTTTCCCGTCTAGAGAACTCCCAGAGCAAGGCTGCGGTGCTGGGCCTGGGCTATGTCGGCTTGCCTCTGGTGATCAGCCTCGCCCGCACCGGCGTGCCGGTGATCGGTTTCGATGTGAAGCCCGATGTCGCGAGCCGCCTGGGCAGAGGTGTCAGTCACATCGACGATGTCTCCGATGCCGACCTCGCCGAGGTCTCCGCGCTGACCCGGTTCACCGCCGACATCCAAGACATCGAGGTTGCCGATGTCATCTTCATCTGCGTTCCGACCCCGCTCGCCGTCGGGAAGCAGCCGGATGTGTCCTACATAGAGCGCGCCGCCCACCTGATCGCGACGGTCATGAGGCCAGGCCAACTCGTGATCCTCGAGTCGACGACATATCCCGGCACGACCGACGACGCCGTGCTACCGATCCTCGAAGGATCGGGCCTGAAACTCGATAAGGATTTCCTGCTCGCCTATTCGCCCGAGCGCGTGGATCCAGGCAACAGCTCGTTCCACACGATGAACATCCCGCGCGTCGTCGGTGGCGTGACACCCCTATCGACCCGGGCTGCAGAGCTCATCTACTCGAGGATCGTGCCGAAGATCTTCACCGTCAGCAGCGCGCGCACCGCCGAGATGGCCAAACTGCTCGAGAACACCTTCCGGTGGGTCAACATAGCTCTCGTCAACGAGTTGACCTTCGTCGCGCGAGCGATCGGCGTCGACATCTACGAGGTCATCGACGCGGCGGCGACCAAGCCGTTCGGCTTCATGCCCTTCTATCCCGGCCCCGGTGTGGGCGGACACTGCATCCCACTCGACCCGTTCTACCTGCAGTGGGTGGCCAAGGTCACCGGCGAGGGGACGCGCTTCGTCGAACTTGCCGAGTCGGTCAACTCCTCGATGCCGCGCGTGGTGGTCGACCGTGTGACGGAAGCTCTGAACGACAGGAGCAGATCGGTACGCGGCTCGAACATCCTGGTTCTGGGGGTCGCCTACAAGCCGGATGTGAGCGATCAGCGCGAGTCGCCTGCGGCCGCCTGCATCTTGAGGCTCCAGAAGCTCGGCGCGCGCGTCACATACTCAGATCCGCACGCACCCACCTACCGAGAGCACGGTGTCGATCTGGCCTCCGTCGAACTGAGCGAAGAGGCCATCCGGGGGGCGGACTGCGTCCTGGTGCTCACCGATCACTCGGCTTTCGACTACGACATGGTCCTGGCGACTGCAGACCTGATCGTCGATACCCGGAACGCCTTCGGTCGTCGTGGTCTACGCGACGACAAGATATCCACCCTGTAACCGCACTATTTCGCCCCGCTTTGGGCTGATTCGTAGTGGTTGCGTATCCGGTGTGGTCCCTGTGAACTACCGGAGGTCCTTGACCTGCTTCCGCATGTCCTTAAGCATCAGTCTCCCTCCCCGTATGCGACGCGCCGCTGCATGTGTCGTGGCGGCGGCGTTAACGCTCACGCTGCCGGCCGTGGCTGCGCGCGCACAGACCCCGCTCCCGCCTGACGCCGTCCTCACGATCCCCGGTCATGGTTGGGGCCACGGCCGGGGGATGGGCCAGTGGGGAGCCAAGGGCATGGCCGACCAGGGTAAGAACTACCGAGAGATCCTGTCCTACTACTACTCCTCGGTCGAGTTCGGAGACAGAGGCGATGAGTGGTTGCGGGTGCTGGTGGAAGCGTCTCCCGATGTCGTCATCACGAGCGAGTCGAGCTTCAAGATCAGTTACTCAGACGGCGAGGTCTTAGCGACATCTGGCGATGCGAAGCCCTTCTGGCGTGTCATCTACACCGGGGGCGCGCATCGCGCTCAGCGATCCGAAGCCTGGAACGGCCCCTGGGAGACCGTCGCCACCGATACCCGGTACATGATCTTCGCGCCGCAGGGCTCATTGCTCGAGGTCGTCTTCGGCAACGGAACCGTGCGGCGCTATCGGGGGAACATCATCGCCCGCTACGCGAGTGTCGATGGTATGCGCACGATAAACAGCCTCCGGATGGAGGACTATCTGCGCGGCGTCGTGCCTCGCGAATCTCCCTCGGGTTGGCCGGCAGAACAGTTGAAGTCTCAAGCGGTCGCTGCACGCACCTATGCGTACCGCAAGCGCGACGACTCGAGATCGCGCGGCAACACCTTCGACATCTGTGCGACTACCGCGTGTCAGGTCTACGGAGGCGCAGGCCAACGCTCCCGCCCCGGCGGGGCCATCAGCAGCCTCGAGGCATCCTCAACCGACGGGGCGCTCTCGGCGACGAAGGGGACCGTCCTGAACTACGCCGGAAAGGCCATCCTGGCGGAGTATTCGAGCAGCACGGGTGGCTACACAGCCCCTGGCTCGGTCCCATATCAGAAGGCGGTCCCTGACCCGACCGATGCCGTGAGCCCACACCATGAGTGGACCGCGAAGGTATCGGTCCGCGAGATCGAGTCCACCTGGCCCGCCATCGGTCGCCTGGTCCGCATCGAGGTGACCGAACGCAACGGCTTCGGCGAGTGGGGTGGCCGCGTGAAGCGTCTGAGGATCGTCGGGTCGTCGAAGACGATCGAGATCTCTGGGGACGCCTTCCGAGGAGCCTTCGCCTGGCCTTCCAAGTCCGACGGCCTCCGTTCGAGTTGGTTCACGATCGGCTACTGGGCTTCCGAACGGGTCCTCACCCCCGGCTCGACGACCATCCCGAGAGGCCAATCGAAACAACTGACCTACCGGTTCCGCAACCTCGGCACCGAGCCGTGGCCGGTCGGCGGGACGGTCGGCTTCTCCACCGATGCCGGAAGCAGCCTGCAAGCCGCCTCCTGGCCGTCACCGACCCGCCCCGCCTGGATCTCTCGCAATGTGACCCGCCCCGCCGCATCGAGCATCGCCGAGGGGGAGGTAGCCGAACTGATCGTCGCGCTCGACACATCGTCTGCCCCGGTGGGCAGCGTGACCCTGCCCCTACGGCTAGAGGTCGAGGGCGGCACGCGGCTGGATGCGATCAACCTGAAGGTAGATGTCGTGCCGTCCTGGTTCGAGTTGGCTCCCAACATCCTGTCGAACGGTTCCTTCGAGAAGGGACTCTGGGCTTGGAGCGCTGACCGTGCTTCGCTCGTCGATGGCCGTGACCTGACCCGAGGCGTGTCAATGCAGCCCGGAGGCTCGATCACCCAGACCGTGAACCTGGCTGGCGGTTCCGGGCGTCGTTTCATGTGGGGAGCCTGGACGAGCGCGGACCAGGGCGCAGACCTCGAGGTCAAGGTGCTTGTGACCTTCGCGGACGGACGCAGCTACATCAAGCGTCTCGCCGTACCGGGTGGTCCTCACGACTGGACATACACCGAGCAGGGGTTCCGGACCGCTGCGGACCGGCAGGTATCGAACATCCGTTTCGAGGCCAGGTCCGTCGGGGGATCTGCCCGCCTGGACGCTGTCAGACTGATCGAGGATCCGGTCGCCAACTCGAGCTTCGAGCAGGACGAGCTGACCGCCTGGTCGATCCCTTTGGCTCCTGCGGACGCGCCGTTCGCGCGCACCGCGACTTGGACCGCCTCCGACGGAGATCAGGCCCTGATCATCCCCGGTCGGGTCGAACCGATCCTCGTCGAACAGCGGTTCGCTCTGGACGCTCCGGCATGGGAACGCTACTCGTGGCGCTTCAGCCATCGGTCCTACCAGTCCACGGCGGGCCAGGGATCGTGGCTGGCTTCGCTGACACTCGTGCATCCCGACGGCACCGAGACCGTCTCGGAGATCCCGATAGACACAGCGCAACATCCTTGGGAGAGCGCGCGGGCCGAGCTGGTGGCTCGAAAACCGGTCACCGAAGGGATCCTCCGATTCCGGGCCGAGGGCCAGACGGGCTCTCTCTATATGGATCAGATCCGAGTCTTCCGCTCGAGGGTCAGCGACGCCAGTTTCGAGGCAGGTGACCTGTCGGCGTGGAACACCGGCGGTCTCCAACCAGACGACCAGGTCGCCACTTGGGCCGCTCGGGACGGCGACCTGGGCCTGCGCCTGACCGGGCCGGCCAGATCCTTCGTCACCCAGAACCTCGTCCTGCGGGGCACCCCCAGCCGGACCTTCCGTCTGGCAGCCTGGAACAATTCCAGCAGGGCCAGATCGGGCCGCGTGGATGTGGCGGTGACCTTCTTCCACACCGACGGCACCCGTTCAGCGCAGGTGTTGGACTTCACAGGGCCAGATCACGCCTGGACCTACCGCGAGATCCGCATCAGCTCGGCCAAGCGCTTCGACGGCGTCCGGGTGGCTGTGATGCTGGACGGCCCATCTGGCTGGACGAGTTTCGACTCGATACGGCTGATCGACGCCTAGGTAGGCCGCGCCGCGCGCACGAGCGCGCATGCCTGATGCGCCGCTTTGAAGAGCGCCCGGAATGCTGGGTTATGATGCCGCGCGCCGTGGGGAGATCCGCGGTCCGCGCCGGTGCGCGCGGCGACGCAAGGCGACCGGGGGGCGCCAACGGCAGTGACCGACTACTTCTGGCAGTACGGAACCCTTGGGGCTCTCGCGGTCCTCGCGGTCGGGTTCGTCGCGGTCGGATTCACGGTCAACCGCATCATGAGGCCCAAGAAGCCTCGCCCCGAGAAGCTCACGACCTACGAGTGTGGCGTGGATCCCGTCGGTGACGGTTGGTCTCAGACGCAGATCCGTTACTACGTCTTCGCCTTCCTGTTCGTGATCTTCGATGTTGAAAGCGTCTTCCTGTTCCCGTTCGCGACCATCTTCGAGACCTTCCCGAACCCCGGTCTCGTGTTGGTCGAGATGATCATCTTCATCCTCATCCTGGCGGTCGGCCTGCTGTATGCATGGCGCCGCCGCGTCCTCGAGTGGCTCTGACATGGGTCTGATCGACAAGGTCGATTTCCCGCAACCGGCGAAGTTCATCTTCAACTGGGGCCGGCGGTATTCCCTTTGGGTCATGAACTTCGGCCTGGCTTGCTGTGCGATCGAACTGATCGCGGCTTCCACCAGTCGTCATGACTTCATCCGCCTGGGCGTCATCCCCGTGGCGCATGGTCCCCGCCAGGCGGACCTGCTGGTCGTGGCTGGCACGCTGACCGACAAGATGGCTCCTGCCCTGAAGCGCGTCTATGAGCAGATCCCCGAGCCCAAGTATGTGATCAGTTTCGGCTCCTGCTCCAACTGCGGGGGTCCCTTCTGGGACTCGTATTCGGTCACCAAGGGGGTCGACCAGATCGTTCCCGTGGATGTCTATGTACCGGGTTGCCCTCCGCGTCCCGAGGCCCTGCTCGAAGGCATCCTGCTGCTGCAAGACCGCATCAAGGACGAGTCCTTGAAGGAACGCTTCGAGCGGCGCGCCGCGACCGAACCGATCGTGGTCGGTGGCGGCTCCATCAACGACACGAGCATCGACGACGGATGAACGCTTCCGAACTAGCCACCTACATCACCGGCCAGACCGACGCGGTCTCCCGGCACGAGGAATCGTGCGGGCAACTGTCGATCTGGGTAGACCCCTCGCGCTGGGTCGACGTCGCGACGCTCCTGCGGGACGACCCGCGATTGCACTTCGACTTCGTGACCTTCCTGACCGCTGTGGATCTTGAGACCGACGGCTTCGAGATCGTGGCGAACCTCTACTCTGTGCGTCGCATCCACCGTGTGCTGCTGAAGACGATCGTCGGTCGCGAGGCACCGCGCTTGCCGACCCTTTCTCAGGTCTGGAAGGGCATGAACTGGTGTGAGCGTGAGACATGGGAGCAGTTCGGGATCCAGTTCGACGGACACCCGAACCTCGTGAAACTGCTGCTTCCGGTCGAGTTCGACGGCTATCCGCTCCGTAAGGACTTCCTGCTCATGACCCGCGAGGCCAAGGAATGGCCGGGGGAGAAGGAGCCGGCATGAGCATGGACACCTCTGAACTCGGCATGCTCCCTGGCGGTCCAGGCGAAGGCGTGCAGGTGATCATCGCCGGCGATGACGACTTCGCGACACAAGAGATGACGCTGTCCATCGGGCCGCAGCACCCTGCGACCCACGGGGTCCTGCGTGTCGTGCTGACCCTCGACGGAGAGGTCATCAAGGAAGCCGTGCCCGTCATCGGCTACATGCACCGCGGGTTCGACAAACTTGCCGAGGTCCGCGACTACCGCCAGATCATCGCGCTCAGCAATCGCCACGACTGGCTCTCGGCGTTCGGGAACGAGGTCGGCGTCGCGCTGGCGGTCGAACGCCTGATGGACCTCGAGGTTCCCGATCGGGCGCAGTGGATCAGGATGCTGTTCTGCGAGTGGAACCGGATCCTGAATCACCTGATGTTCATCGGCTCCTTCGGGCTCGAGCTCGGAGCGATGACGCCGATCTTCCTGGCTTTCCGTGAACGCGAACAGATCCAGGCACTCCTCGAGATGGCAACCGGCGCGCGGATGCACTACACCTACTGCCGCGTCGGCGGGCTGAAGGAAGATCTTCCTCGCGGGTTCCTCAAGCGGTCCGAGCAGATGGTCAAGACGATCCGTAGCCGCCTGGTCGATTACGAAGGTCTGCTGCTCGGGAACGAGATATTCAAGAAGCGCACCGTAGGTATCGGCGCCCTGGCGCCCGAGATCGCCAAGGCCTACGGCGTGACGGGTCCGATCCTTCAGGCCACCGGCGTCGCAGAGGACTCACGCAAGACCGACCCATATCTCAAGTACGACCAGATCGACTTCGAGGTTCCGGTCGGAGACAACGGCGACTCGTTCGATCGGTTCTTCGTGCTGTACCGCCGCGTCCAGGAATCGCTGAAGATCATCGAGCAGATCCACGACAAGATCCCTGCCGGCCCGATCATGCCGGGCAAGATGCCGAAGAACCTCAAGCCGCCGGAAGGTTGGGTCTATCAGCGCACCGAGAACTCGCTCGGCGAGACCGGCTACTACCTGGTCAGCCGCGGCGAGAAGGAGCCATGGCGCTTCAAGATGCGCACACCCAGCTTCCACAATGTTTCGATGATCCCCGAACTACTCGAGGGCATCCTGTTGCCCGACCTGATCAGTGTGTTGGGTAGCGTCTTCTATGTCGTGGGGGATGTCGACAGGTGATCTTCGAGCACTTCTTCGACAACGCTTGGGTCGTGCTCGGCCTCAAGTTGGGCGCGGTCTTCGGCTTCTTCCTGACCGCGCCGTTGATCATCGGTTACGCCGAGCACAAGGTCCTGGCGCACATGCAGTCACGGCTTGGTCCGATGGAGGCGGGCAAGTTCCACGGTTGGGCACAGCTGATAGCCGATGGCGTGAAGTTCGTCCAGAAGGAAGACATCATCCCGGCGGCCGCTGACCGCAAGGTCTTCGCCTTCGCGCCGGCGGTCGCGCTCCTTCCGGTGATGCTGACCTTCCTGGTGCTGCCCTTCGGCCCCGGTCCCGCAGGCAACGAAGCCGCGGGGTACTGGGGCGAGAACCTGGATCTGTCCCTGTTCTTCGTGCTAGCCATCAGCGCGGTCGGAGTCATCGGGATGCTCATGGCCGGATGGTCCAGCGCCAACAAGTATTCGCTGATCGGCGCCCTGCGTGGAGCTGCGCAGCTGATCGCATACGAGCTTCCTCTGGTCCTGGCAGCTGCCGCGGTCGCGATGATGGCCGGAAGCGTGTCTCTGGTCGAGATCGCCGCCGCGCAAGAGAACACCCTTTGGTTCGTGGTTCCCCAGTTCGCCGGTTTCGCCATCTTCGTGATGGCATCGCTCGCCGAACTCTCCCGCCCTCCCTTCGATATGCCGATCGCCGATTCCGAGATCATCTTCGGTCACATGACCGAGTACACCGGCCTGCGGTTCGCGTTGTTCCTGCTCGCCGAGTACGCAGGCATCGTCGCGCTCTCGGCGGTTGCGGTCGTGCTGTACCTGGGCGGCTGGAACGGCATCTTCGGTCTTCCCATCCCCGCTCCGCTATGGACGCTGGCCAAGATCGGCGCGCTTAGCTTCTTCGTCATCTGGTTGCGGGCGACCATGCCGCGTCTCCGCGAGGACCAGTTGCAGAAGCTCGCATGGAAGTGGCTCATCCCGATCTCGCTCATCAACATCCTGGCGACCGGCATCTTCAAGGTGGTCTTCTGATGGCGATGACCAAACCAGATCGGCAGCAGATGATCCGCAATCTCGAGGCGGCCATCGGCAGACGCAAGGCCATCGGAGCCGTGTATGGCTTCGCCAAGGGTCTGTCGGTGACGCTCCGCACGATGCTGAAGCCGGCGACCACTCAGCAGTACCCGCACGAGAAGCCAGACCTTCCTCCTCGCAGCCGCGGATTGATCGCTCTGAAGGAAGAGAACTGCACCGTCTGCATGCTCTGCAGCCGCGAATGCCCCGACTGGTGCATCTACATCGACTCGCACAAGGAGACCGTCGCACCCAAGACACCCGGCGCGCGGCCCCGTACGCGCAACATGCTGGACCGTTTCGCGATCGACTTCGCGCTGTGCATGTATTGCGGGATCTGCGTAGAGGTCTGTCCCTTCGATGCGCTCTTCTGGTCACCGCACTTCGAGTACTCCACCGACGACATAATCGATCTCACCCACGAGATCGCGCAGCTGAACGAGAACATGCTCTCCGTGCCGCCTCCGCCAGAGCTAGAGGAAGGTGCCGAGGAGCCCAAGGAACTCGAGGCGGAGCCCGCCGTGTACGAGTCTGCGGGCACGGTCGTCGAGGCGCCGCCAACCCCCGCCGCGGCTCCGGAAGACGAGCAGCCCTCGTCCGAGACCGCTGAACCGAGCCAAGAGACGCCGGCCGAAGCCGCTGCGCCTGAACCGCCTAAGGTCAGCGAACCTCCCCAGATCGACCAGGAAGCCTTCGACGAAGCCATCGCTGCGGGCAAGAGCGAACGCGAGGCCCGGGCGCTGGCGAAGAAGGCTTGGATCCTGAAGAAGCGCAAGGAGCAAGGATGAGCGGGCCGGAGTTCTTCCTCGTCCTGTTCGGTGTCGTATCCGGCATCAGCGCTGTCGGAGTGGTCACGAGTCGCAATGTCGTGAGGGCTGCGCTGGCGTTGGTCGGTGTTCTCGGAGGCCTCGGCATCATCTTCATCCTGCTCGGTGCAGAGTTCGTCGGATGGACCCAGATACTGGTCTATGTGGGTGCGATCGTCGTGTTGTTGCTGTTCGGTCTGATGCTCACGGCTGCACCGATCGGTCGCGTGGCCCTCGACAACGAGCAGCGGGGCATCGCCCTATTCACCAGCGTCGCCGTCTTCAGCCTCTTCACCACTCTCATATGGCGCGCCTTCGGAGATCAAGAGATCCCGCTGGAGCAGATCGTTAGAACCGAGGATGTAGGCCGCTCGATCTTCACCAACTTCATCCTGCCTTTCGAGGTCGTCAGCGTCGTGCTGCTTGCCGCACTAGTAGGAGCCATCCTGCTGAGCAGGAAGGACGAGAGCCGATGAACCTGGCCTGGCTCCTGACCCTCGGCGCGTTCCTGTTCAGCGTCGGCATCTATGGCGTGTTGGCGCGGAAGAACGCCGTGCTGGTCCTGATGTCGATCGAGCTCATGCTGAACGCGGTCAACATAAACCTTGTCGGATTCAACGCCTGGCTCGGCGATCCCAACGCCGTCGGCCAGATCTTCAGCTTGTTCATCATCGCCATCGCCGCCGCCGAGGTCGGCGTGGGGCTGGCGATCGTCCTGCTGGTGTTCCGCCGTCGCAAGACCATCAATGTGGATGAGGTGGATCTTCTCAAGTGGTGACCCAGGCCTACCTCACCTTGATCGCCGCCGTCGGCGAAGAACCCGGCGAGGGCGGAGAACTCGTCGCCGAGTACGCCCACAAGGCCGCCGACTGGTTCGCCAACAACGCGTGGTTGATCGTCGCTCTCCCCTTCCTGTCGGTCATCCTGATCGCTGCGGTCGGCAAGAGGCTGCCCAAGAAGGGCTCAGAGATCGGTGTCCTGAACATCGGTCTGGCAGCCATCTTCAGCGTGATGGTGCTGATCAACAACTTCATCGGCAACGCCCGTGTCGAAGGTTTCACCAAGTCGTTCGACTGGTTCCCGTTCGGCGATGGCCTGTCCTTGACCTTCGGCCTCCAGTTGGACGGTCTGACCGCAGTCATGTTCGTCGTCGTAACCCTCATCTCGCTGATGGTGCACATCTACTCGGTGGGCTACATGCACGACGACCCGAGGTTCACCTGGTACTACACCGTGCTGAACCTGTTCACCGGCTCGATGTTGGTATTGGTGATCGCGCCGAACCTGCTTCAGATGCTCGTCGGGTGGGAGCTGGTCGGCGTCTGCTCCTATCTCTTGATCGGCTTCTGGTGGGAGGAGAAGAAGAACTCCGACGCGGCCATCAAGGCGTTCATCACCACCAAGACGGGCGATGTCCCCTTCGTGCTCGGCATCTTCGTGCTCTTCGCCGCCGCAGGCACCTTCGACATCCCGTCGCTGATCGAGCAGGCAGAGGGCGGAGAACTCTCGAACCTGGTGCTCACCGCCGGAGCCCTGCTGCTGTTCGGTGGAGCGATCGGGAAGTCCGCTCAGTTCCCCCTGTATGTGTGGCTGCCAGACGCGATGGCCGGCCCGACACCTGCCAGCGCGCTCATCCACGCTGCGACCATGGTGACCGCCGGCGTATTCCTGGTTGCCAGGATGTTCCCCGTGTTCGAGGTCTCCTTGGTCGCCATGAACACGATCGCGCTCATCGGCGCGATCACGATGCTCATGGCGGCCCTGCTGGCGATGATCCAGGATGACATCAAACGCGTGCTCGCCTACTCGACGATCAGTCAACTTGCGTACATGTTCGCGGCCCTGGGGGTTGGTGCCGGCAACGCCGCGATCTTCCACCTGTACACCCACGCTTGGTTCAAGGCCTTGCTCTTCATGGGCGCAGGTTCGCTGATCCATGCCGTGCACTCCAACAACATGAGCGACATGGGCGGCCTCAAGAAGTTCATGCCTATCACCTACCTGACCTTCGCTGCCGGAACGCTTGCGCTCGCGGGTATCCCGCCTTTCGCGGGCTTCTGGAGCAAGGATGAGATCCTCGCTGAGGCCTTCCACTTCGGCACCAGCGACGCCGGCGTCAGTTCGGATTGGGTCGCCCTGGTCGTCTGGGTGGTCGGCGTCATCACCGCCTTCCTGACCGCCTTCTACATGTCTCGAGCCTTCCATCTGACCTTCTTCGGGAAGTTCCGAGGCCACGGAACACCGCACGAATCCGGCCGCATGATGACCAGCCCGCTCATCTTCCTGGGTGGCATGAGCGTCGTAGCCGGACTCGTCGGTATCCCGTGGTGGAAGGACGGCTTCGGTACCTGGGTTGCCGTGGGCGGCGAGTCGAAGGTTCCCGACGCAAACTACATACTCATCGTGCTGAGCGTCGCCGTAGCCCTCGGCGGCATCTGGCTTGGAAGGCGTTTGTACCTCGGCCAACCCGCCACCGATCCGCTTACGAAGCTAGGTGGCTTCTACCGACTGTTGGAGAACAAGTACTACTTGGACGACCTCTACATGAAGGGAGTCGTCCTTCCCATCCGTGACCGCGTCAGCAGAGCCATGTACTGGCTCAATCAGAATGTGTTCGATGGCGCGGTCAACGGAGCTGCTTCGGGGACCAAGAAGCTCGGCAAGAGCGTCTATGAGGTCCTCGACCAGCAGATCATCGATGGCGCCGTGAACGGTGCCGGTCGAGGAGCGAGAGCGGGATCGGCCCGTCTTCGTCTCGTCCAATCTGGTGATGTCCAAAGGTACGCGGCCATGCTGTTGATCGGGGTCGTCGTACTTACCGTCCTTTTCACAAGGTTCTAACCGGGAGTAGCGCGCTGATGCTGTTCGAGGACTGGCTCCTGACGCTGATCGTCTTCACCCCGCTCGTCGGAGCGGC
>JBKHYG010000122.1:0-25518 GCA_046565595.1 Actinomycetota bacterium
CCGACCGCCCCGAACCGAGCCTGAGAAGGCAAACATCCCAGGAGGATGAAGATGTCCGAGAACCGTAAGGTCCGCGTCGCGATCGCCGGCGTAGGTAACTGCGCCTGGTCGCTCGTCCAGGGCGTCCACTATTACGCGGACGCCGACCCGACCACGCAGGTCCCCGGCTTGATGCATGTCGACCTCGGCGGATTGCATGTCCGCGACATCGAGTTCGTCGCGGCCTTCGATGTGGACTCGAACAAAGTCGGCAAGGACCTATCGGACGCCCTGAAGAGCGAGCCGAACAACACGACCGTCTTCTTCGATCTGCCGAAGTTGGGCGTGACGGTTCAACGCGGCGAGACCCTCGACGGGCTAGGCCGCTACTACCGCGAGACCGTCACCGAGAGCCCGGAAGCTCCGGTCGATGTGGCGCAGGTTCTTCGCGACACCAAGGCGGATGTGTTGGTCAGTTACCTTCCCGTCGGTTCGGAAGAGGCGACCAAGTTCTACGCGCAAGCGGCTGTCGACGCGGGCGTCGGGTTCGTCAACTGCATCCCTGTCTTCATCGCTTCGCGTCCCGAGTGGGTCGCCAAGTTCCGCGAAGCTGGCGTTCCGATCGTCGGAGACGACATCAAGAGCCAGGTCGGCGCGACCATCGTGCACCGCACACTCGCGAAGCTGTTCGAGGACCGTGGCGTCAAGATCGAGCGCATGTACCAGCTGAACTTCGGCGGCAACATGGACTTCAAGAACATGCTCGAACGCGAGCGTTTGGAGTCCAAGAAGATCTCGAAGACGCAGGCCGTCACATCGAACATGACCGGAGAGGTCGTCGAGAAGGACATCCATGTCGGACCGAGCGATCATGTTCCGTGGCTTGCTGACCGCAAGTGGGCGCACATCCGCGTCGAGGGTCGCAGTTTCGGAGATGTTCCGCTGACCGCCGAACTGAAGCTCGAGGTCTGGGACTCACCGAACTCGGCAGGCATCGTGATCGACGCGGTGCGTATCGCCAAGATCGCGCTCGAGCGCCGTATCGGCGGACCGCTGATCGGGCCGTCGGCTTACTTCATGAAGAGCCCGCCTGAACAGTATCCAGACGAGATCGCTCGCAACCTGGTCGAGAGTTTCATCGAAGGCTCTGTCAGCGTGAACGGGAACGGGCACCTGCGGATCGACGAAAGCGAACTGGCCTCCTTCGACGCAGGACGCTGACGGGCTAGGGCCAGTCCAGACCCAACTGCCTAGCGGCAGTACTGAGCTTCATCACCAGGCGGCCACGACCGCAGGGGATGAAGCTCAGTGCTTCATAGAAGGCTTCTGCCTTGTCGTTCAAGGCGTCGACGAACACCAGTCTGCCACCGACCGACCGCGCCGCCGCGATGATCTGCGTCAGAACGGCGAGCAGAAGCTCCGCGCCGAGGCCAGCGCCTTGTTCTTCCTCTGCGATCGCGAGTTTGGCGATCAGGTAGCCAGGGATCAGTTGAGGCGCACCGCGAGCAAGTTTGGCAGTGAGTTCGTGCCGGGACGCAGCGTGAGGGCTGATCGCTGCGTACCCTGCCACCTCCCCGTTTGGGGCTCTGAGTAGGTAGGTCTTCGTGCCCTGTCCTCGTGCGGTCAGGGCATGGTCGATGAGCCAGCGGTCGAGGCTCGGTTCGCCGCACTCGAATTCGCGGACGGAATCGTCCTGGGTGAGTGGTTCGAGGCGGTAGGTCACGCGATGCGCGGCTGCTTGCGCGCGCGCTTCACTGCGGTAGCCAGGCCAGGCGCGGGGTCCGGATCATCGAGGCTGGCAACCAGCCGGTCGAACAGTTCCGCGGGGATAGCGGTCACACGCTTATGGCCCAAGATCTCTTGGGCCTTCTGGGTGGCTGCCCCAACGACGAATGCTGAGACGGAAACGGCTTCAGCTTCTTGAGTTCGCGTTGCGCTCGCATACGCTTGACGGGCATGTTCACCAGGAAACGCGCCGGATCGACCGAAGCGTTTCCTGTCGCGGGCGGTGTGCGCGCGAAGCTGCGGGCGATCATCAGGCAGCGTGCGTTCATGCGCTATCTGGCAGCCAAGGCGACCTCTCAGGGTGGCGACGGGCTGTTCCAGCAAGCGGCAGCGGCGGTGCTGCTGTTCGAGCAGGCCTCTGGCAATCCGTCTGTTGACCTGCTGAAGATCACGGCGATCATCCTGGTCCCCTTCAGCCTGGTGGGGCCGCTGTCGGGAGTGTTCATCGACCGGTTCGATCGGCGCAAGATCCTGGTCTATACGCCGTTCGTGCGCGCGGGGTTGGCGATGCTGATCCCCATCGGCGCGACCACGACCGATGGTCCGGTGTTCTTCGCGATCGTGCTCATCGTGCTGTCGATCAACCGCTTCTTCCTGGCGACGCTGGGCGCGGTATTACCGCAACTGGTCCCGCCGGAAGACCTGTTGGTCGCCAACGCAACCTCTTCGACCGGGGGCGCGGTCGCGAATGTGACCGGCCACGCGATCGGCTCGATCATCGCCGAGGTTGGCGGAGGCCGTTCGACCGCGGCGGTCGCGGCGGTGGCGTTCGCGGGTAGCGGAGTGATCGCGAAGGACCTGCACTTCACCAAGGGACTCGAAGAGGAACCCGCGCCACTTGGCGAAGAACTGCGGCGAACCTGGCGCGAGATGAGCGAAGGCTTCTCGGTGATGCGCGCACGCCCTCGAGTCCGGTTCGGCATGACGGCGATCGGCATGATGCAGGTGTTCGTCGGCGCGATGGTTGCGATACTGATCCAGTATCTGGTCGGAGAACTCGGCATGGGTCCGGCGAGCGGGTTCGCGATGTTGGCGGTCTTAGCGATAGGAGTCGGAGCCGGCGTCGTGTTGGTGCCGTTGATCGCCGAGCGGATCGGCAACGATCGAACGATCCCTTGGGCATTCGCGATCGGAGCTATCGGACCGCTGCTAGCGGCCCTCTTCCTGAGTCGAGGGATGTTGGCGTTCGCGGCAGGCTTCGTCGGTTTGAGTTACTCACTGGCCAAGATCCCGGTGGACACGCTCGTGCAGGAAGACATCGGCGACACGACACGCGGACGCGCGTTCGCGATCTACGACATGTTGTTCAACCTTGCGCGCGTCGTCGGAACCGCGACGATGGCGGTGCTGTTCGTCCTCGGCGCCTCAAGCGTCGCGTTGACCTTCATCACCGGGGTCGCGTTCGTGGCCACCGCGTTGTGGTTGTCGGCTCGGCTGCGGGTGTTGGAGGATCGCGACGAGTCGGTGCCGGGCGCTCCGCCTTCGCTCCTCGTGTCGGAAGCCACGAACGATGGTCCCGTCTTCTCGGCAGGCGATCTGGTGATGGTTCGCTCTTACGCCGGCGGTCGGGCGGATGAGGAACCTCGAGAGATCGTGGTCGCTGGCGTTGGGCTGCCCCTGAAGGTCGTCTGGCGGGCCGTCGCTGACGAAGCGGGGGTCCATTGGCGGGTGTTCGTGGTCGAATGTGCCGGTCAGAGGCTGCGTCTGAGGGTCGCTGAGCGAGGCGAGAGATGGGAAGTTGAGCGGATCCTCCCCATCTAAGGGATTCGTTCTACAAGGCCGATACTTACATCGGAACGAAACTTCTAGGGAATATCTCTCGTTAGACAGGACACCATGACCGTTCGACAGCGCATCAGCCACCGCCTCAGGCCTCGGGCCGCGGGACGGTTCCAGGCGCGCGGAACGGCTTTCGTGTTCAGCGGCGGCGGAACCTATGGTGCGATGCAGCTGGGGCAGGTGCGCGCGCTGTTCAACGCCGGGATCACTCCCGACATGGTCGTTGGAACCAGCATCGGCGCGATCAATGCGACCGCCCTTGCCGCCGATCCGACGCCGAACGGCTTGCAGCGTCTCGTCGACATCTGGATGCAGATGCGCACCGAAGACATCTTCCCCGGCGGCTCGTGGAAGCGCGCGCTGCTGGCGATCCGTCGCGGCGATCACCTCTACAGCAACGAGGGCCTGCGGCGCGTGATCGCATGCATCAACGCTCGCCGATTCGAAGACCTACAGATACCCGCACATGTCGTCGCCGCTCATCTGGGAACCGGTTCGGAGACCGTGTTCGATTCAGGGCCGATCGCGCCAGCAGTGCTCGCATCGGCGGCGCTCCCAGGCGTGTTCCCTCCAGTCGTCATCGACGGCGAGCCTTACACCGACGGAGGCGTCGTCAACAACACTCCGATCAGCGTCGCGGTTGCTGCGGGCGCTACCAAGATCTTCGTCATCAACTGTGGTCACACCAACCAGGTGCAGCGCGAGGTGCGCAGGCCTCTGGATGTGATGGTGCAGGCGTTCGCACACTCGCGTGCCAGCCGCGTCGACCACGACCTGGAACGCTTCGCGAAGGTAGCCAAGATCAAGCGGATCCCGGTCAGCGACCCGCCGATCATGCGCTACGACGACCTCTCGCACACAGCGGCTCTCATCGAGCAAGCAGAAGCAGAGACGACTGCCTGGCTACGCTCGCGCTAAACTGCGGGCGAAGTTGCCAATGGAATCCGAATACTCTGCCTGCACGAGGAGTCGCGCGATGTGGCTCCTTGTCACACTTGCCCTCGGGGCCTGCACATCGCCGGCAGCGATCAACGGGGGCGAGGGAGCACCCTCGCCGACGCCGATGTCGGTTGCTTCGCTCCAAGGGGCGGTAGGCCCGCTCTTCCTTCACCCCGATCTGGAACCATCGGCCTCCTACCTGCTAGCCGGCAATCCCGACGCTCTCCGATTCGAGGGTGACCGAGCGATGCTCTCCTACGACTTGCCATCCGGTCAGGTCCTAGTCACCCAGGGGCCGTCGCGCCAAGACTGGACCTCATCACCCTTGCCCTTCGGCCAGCCCACCAGCACTCAGACCCACGCGGTCTCGGGATTCTCGCTGTGGGCATACCAAGACTCGCAAGGTGGAGATGAGGTCGGTCCACCAACCGTCCTGGTGCTCGACTCGGGATGGGTGGTCCAACTGAATCCTCTTCCCGACAGTGCCGAACCGGAACTGCAGGCTGTGACGGACTTCGCCGAGCAGCTCCGACGCGGGGGATAGCAGAGTTACCTGCCTCGCGGTCCTTTCGGCGGCCAGTATCTGAAGGCGACGACCCCTTCGATGTCTCGGGTAAGGACCGGGCCGAAATGACGCGAGTCCCTGCTCTCCGAAGGGTTGTCGCCCGCCACCTCTATCCCAGCGGCCAGGACCGCGGAGACCCGCTTGACCATCGGCCTGCCGGACTCGCGGATCACCACCAACTGGCCTTGTTTCGGCTCGCCCTTCCGCAGTCGTCGTACTGCCAGCCGATCCCCGTCCTTGAGCGCAGGGAGCATCGAGTCGCCGCGGACCCGTACAGGAATCAAGCCGAACACAGGGCGAAAGCGTAGCCGGGAGGGCCGAAGCTTGAACATGTGGAACACATGTGGCATGCTGAGCACATGTCCAAGATGATCCAGGTCCGGGATGTGCCCGACAGGCTGCACCGCGAACTCGTGCGCAGAGCGAAGCGCCGCCGGCAGACGCTCACGGATTACATCCAGGAACTGCTAGAGCGCGAAGTCCAGTTTCCCCTTCCCGAGGATGTCTTCGCTCGGATCGAATCTTCCGAGCCGGTCAACCTGCGGGGTACCGCCGCGTCTCTGATCGCATCCGAGCGGCGGGGCAGGAGCGCTTCCTGATCGTCCTCGATGCGTCTGCGCTGACAGAGTATCTGCTGCAGACGCAGGTGGGATCAGGACTCGGACCCATGCTGCGCGAGCACTCTGACGGCTTGGCGATCCCCGCCCTCTGCGATGTCGAAGTCATGTCCGCGATGAGGAAGGCGATCCGCACCAAGCGGCTGACCCCCGAGCGGGCTCTGCAAGCAACCGACGACTACCTGGCGCTACCGCTTCGACGGTTCGGGCACGAGGCAACGCTGCAGCGGATCATCGAGTTGCGGGACAACCTCAGCGCATATGACGCCGCCTATGTGTCACTTGCGGAAGCTCTTGGCGTGCCGCTGGTGACGGCCGACTCACATCTGGCAGACGCGGTTGAGACGCACCTGGCACTTGATGTGGTCGATGTCATCCGCGGATGAGTTTGGCCGGATCCAGGGAGCGGGACCTAGCCAGCCCGAAGCGACTTGCCTAACTAGCTCGGAGCGGGGTCTAGCTGGAAGGCGTGGAACCCGCGGCGGTAGGGGCTCGTTCTGAGATCTCGTAATGGAAACGGCCCTCAGCGAAGAAGGCGCGGGCCTTCTCCAGGTCGCCTGGCAGCACGCCGACATGCATGCCCGAAAGGTCGCCGAGCGGACCGACGCTCGTGATGGTGAATCCGATCCGAGTGGGATCCAAACTCCTCAGCCTGGCTCCTTCCTCGTCGAGTTCGGCAGCAGCATGCGGTGCGGGCAAGACCTCGACGGTCACGCCTGCGCGCCTGATCTCTTCGACCCGGGCAGTTACTGCCGCAGGAAGATCACCGGGCCAGAACAACCGGATCCTGGCCGGGTCGCGCACATAGACGACGGAACCGTTCCCGGCCAGTTCCGGTGTTGAGATGAAGGCAAGCAGACCTTGTGCCGCATCCACGACCACAGGATCATCGGTTGATGCTTCGTAAGCGGGGTCGGTGGTTATCGGCTTACCGTCGCTCCCGAGGGTCGCCGCCATGATCGGCAACGGCAGCGTCAATGTCGCTAGTGCAACTAGCAGCCTGATCTTCATGACTCCGACCATACTCCTATGGCTCTGGCCTGTCCATGGGTCTGCGTTGCATGTGTTCGAGTTGCCGGAGCGTGGTAGAACGCGAGGGATCGACCAAGGAGGAACGATGCTGAACTGGATCTTCCCGACCCGCGAGGTCCACGCCCACTGCGACCTGCCCTGCGGCGTCTACGACCCGGCCCAGGCTCGGATCGAGGCTGAGAGCGTGAAGGGTTGCATAGACAAATACAACGGCACCGACGATGCCGACTTCAAGGCTCGCGCGATCGCGATCAAGGAGGAGCGTGCCGAACTGGTCAAACACCACCTGTGGGTGCTGTGGACCGACTATTTCAAGCCCGAGCATCTCGAGAAGTACCCGCAACTGCACCAGCTGTTCTGGGACGCGACCAAGGCAGCCGGCGCGGTCAAGAAGTCGACCGACGCGGCGGACGCTCAGAAGCTGCTGGACCTGATCGGCGAGATCGACAAGATCTTCTGGGACACCAAGAAGTAGCCAAGACACCGGCATCACGCGAAGGACCCCGGCGAACCGCCGGGGTCCAGTCGTCGTAAGGGTTACTTGCCGGACTTGTAGAAGCCGAACATCGCTCCCTGCGGGTCGATCATCATCCCGACCGTCACATCGCCACCCTCCATGTAACTGGGCTCCATCATGATCCTCGCTCCGAGTTCCTTAGCCTTGGCTGAGGTAGCGGCGGGATCTGGAACCATCGCATAGATCGCCACATAGGAAGGAGCGTTATCTATCGCCCCGATAGCGCCACCGGTCTTGTGGTCAGGCCACTCGACGATCCCGTATCCAGGCATCGGTTGTTGGCTGATCTTCCACTCGAAGAGTTCGGTGTAGAAGTCCTGGAGCGCCTGCGCATCATCGCCCATGATCTCGAACCAATTGACGGGCACGCCGTCGCCCGGTGAGACCTGTGGTCCGCCGTCTCCCTTCACGATCCCGAACGGGTTTCCTGCCGGATCCTGCAGGAACGCGATCGTCACGACATCGGGGATCTCGGTGATAGGGACGAGCACCTTCGCGCCGAGTGATTCGGCCTTCTTCAGCGTCGCCTCGATGTCTGGCGTCTCGATGTAGACGGTCGCGAAGGCCTGGTCTCCTTCGGCGGTGGTTATCCCGCCGTTGAAGCCTGATCCGGCGTGCGTGTCGACCATGCCGTAGTCCATCTCCTCCATCGGCTGGATGTGCCATCCGAACAGCGATCGATAGAACTCGGTGGCGGCCTTGCGATCCTTGGCGTGGATCTCGAAGTGAACGACAGGATGCTTCATGGGATCCTCCCTTGGATGGTCGCATCAGCGACCTAACGAACATCAGACGCTACGCCCAAGCAGGTGGTCTCCGCCAGACAGGCTGGGCGAAGGCGGCCGCAACCGATCGCCCAGCCGGTTCAGATGTCTTGCGCCTTCGCCCACGCATCTAGTTCCTCGAAAGCTCGTTCGCGGGAGTACTCGCCCTCTTCGAGTCGGATCTCGAGCAGATGGGCCAGCGCCTTGCCGACCAGCGGTCCGGGCTTGATGCCTAGGTGCTCCATGATCTCGTTGCCATCGATCGGCGGCCGGATCGCGGCGAGGTCTTCCTTCTCTCGTAGCTCGGCGAGCCTCGCCTCGAACTCGTCCATCGCCGCTTCCAGTTCGCGCGCACGCCGCTTGTTGCGTGTCGTGCAGTCGCAGCGCACGAGGATGTTGAGTCGGTCGAGCAGGTCGCCGGCGTCGCGGGCGTAGCGGCGCACAGCCGAGTCGGACCAACCCATCTTGAAGGTGTGGAACCTCAGGTGCAGTTCGATGAGTTTCGCGACGGGCTGGATGATCTGGCCGCTGAAGGCCATCGTCTGTAGCCGTTCGGTCGCCATACGCGCGCCGACCACATCATGATGATGGAACGAGACCCCATCGGAGTCGATCTTGCGAGTGGACGGCTTGCCGATGTCGTGCAGCAACCCCGCCAGCCTCAAGACCAGATCAGGATGCTCAGAGTCGTAAGCACAGATCTTGTCCAACACGGCCAGGGAGTGGCGGTAGACATCCTTGTGCCGATGGATCGGATCCTGTTCGAGTTTGAGTGCTGCGAGTTCGGGCAGGAACCGGTCGGACAATCCAGCCTCTGTCAGGAGTTCCAGGCCGATGCTGGGGTAGGTGCCGGTCATCAGTTTCGAGAACTCTTCACGGATGCGTTCATGCGCGACGATGTCGAGCCGCTCCGCGAGTTGCTTCATCGCGGCGATGACCTCGGGCGCGGGTGCCAGACCGAGTTGGCTCACGAACCGGGCCGCCCGAACCATGCGCAACGGATCATCAGTGAATGAGTCTTGCGCCGAGCCGGGGGTGCGCAGCAACTTCTGGTGGAGATCCCCGATGCCGCCCAACGGATCAAGGAACCGTCGGTCTGGCAGCGACAGCGCCATCGCGTTGACGGTGAAGTCGCGGCGAGACAGGTCGGTCTCGATGTCTGCGACCTCGCTGACCGCCGGTTTGCGGCTGGCAGGTGCGTAGGCGTCGGCACGGAAGGTCGTGATCTCGTAACGAAGACCCTCACGCATGAAGCCGATCGAGCCGAACGCTTCGCCCTGGGTCCATAGCACCTCGTGGAGTCCTTCGAGCAAGCCCCTGGTGACATCTGGGGTCGCGTCGGTCGCGAAGTCGAGGTCGGGAAGTTCGTTCTCGTGGAGGCGGCCGAGCAACGCGTCTCGTATGGCGCCACCGACCAGGAAGAGTTGGTGGCCGGCCTCTTGGAACCGCTCGGCGATCTCATCGACGGCGGGGGGAAGCGTCAAGCGCTCATCGAGTACGGCCTGGATCGCCGCTGCGACATCTGCGCTCACACTGTTCAGGATAGCGTCGCGCGCACCACGCGTTCGAGGTTCACCGGCGAGCGGTTCGGAAGTTGACTCGGTTCACGCGCCGGGTTCGATGTCGCCATCTGGAGCCATCGGGCCAGCGATCTCTTGCTGAACCTTGCGCTGTACTCCGCGCCAGGTGAAGAAGAAGCCGACGATCAGCAGGCCCAGCACGACGAATCCTCCGGTTCCGAGATAACGGTCCGCGACGCGATAACTCTCGGAGAGTATGAACCCGGTGACCGCCACCAGCGTTGCCCATGCTGCCGCGCCGACGAACGCCGGCCAGAAGAACACGCGGAACTCCATCCCTGCGGTGCCAGCGATGAGCGTACGAACGCTGCGCAGGAACGGCGCGAACCTTCCGAACAGGACGGCACGCCGTCCGTACACGCGGAAGTATGCCTCGAGGACGGGCATCCGATCCGGGGACAGGAACACATAACGGCCCCAGCGCGCAACGATCTGGGGACCGAAACGCCTACCGATGTAGTAGCCCGCGACATCTCCCAGGAGGGCGCCGAGGAAGGCGACCGTGATGACCCACTCGAGTTCCAACACGGGACCTTGAGAGACCAGCGAATTGTTGGACGCGAAGAACCCGGCGAGCAACAGCGTCGATTCACCCGGCACGACGGAGGCGATCAGGATGCTCGACTCTAGGAAGGTAGCAAGGAACACGATGAGCAAGCCCCACTCGTGGAACCAAGGCGCGAGTTGATCGACAATGCCAGCGAGCACCGAGAGCATCCTAGGAGCCCGTCTTCTGGTTGCGGCTGGCGGCCAACACCTGGCTGAGTATGCGAGCGGCTGTCGCGAGGACGACCACGCCGAAGATGCGGCGCAGCGTCTGTTCGTCCAGCGTCGTCAGCGCGAGGGTGCTGCCAGCGACGCCGCCTGCGATACCACCGATCGCGACCCATGCAGCGATGCGGATGTCGAGCAAGCCGGCCCGATTGGAAGCGATCGTGCCAACGATCGCGGTGACGATGATCACGGCGAGCGAGGTCCCTTGTGCGGTGTGCTGACCGGCGTCGAGTAACTCGACGAGGACAGGCACCATGATGACGCCGCCGCCCACCCCCATCGCTCCCGCGAATGCTCCGGCGAGCAGACCGGTCGAAAGAGCGATCAGGATCTCTGGACCGCTCATGAGGGTCGCTTCGAGGTTCCGCGCCAGGGCAGGCTTCCTAGGCGGTTCATGCGATCAGCAGCCTGAGTCCGGCCGCGAGGGCAACCAGGCCGAAGGCTCCTTTGAGGACATGTTCGGGAGCACGGGCGAGGATACGGACGCCGATGGGTGCGCCGATGATCGTTCCAGCGGCGATCAGGCCAGCCGCGGCCCACCAGACCTCCCCCTGGCGGACATACACCGAGACCGCAACCACAGCGATCGGCGCGATGGAAGCGAGCGAGATGGCATGGGCGGACCGTTGCGGGAGCGCCAACAGCATGACGAGCAGAGGGACCATGACGACTCCCCCGCCGATCCCCAGCAGACCAGACGCGATCCCACCGGCCAAGCCGATGATCGCGGCACGGAGCCGTGTGTCCACGCCGACAGACTACGGGCCATAGCATCGGGTTCGTGCGAGCCCTTCCGCGATCGGTAGCCCTGTGCGTAACAGCGCTGTTGGTCGCTCTAGGGTCGCCGCTCGAGCTCCCCGAAGCGCACGCCCAAGAGGGCATACAGGTGCGCCTGATCACGACGAGCGGCTGGGTCGCAACCGATCGAGCCCTGCAGGTCGAGGTCGCCGTGAACAACCCGACCTCCGAAGCGGTAGCGATCATGCTGCTTGGCACGCTGCATCGGCCCGTCACCTCTCGGTTGGAGTTGCACAACCTGATCGACGACGGCGCATCTGGGCGCGCCGTCGTGCAGCGGCTCTCGGACGCTCCTCGAGTCGTACGGGCCGGCGGCTCGGGACGCTTCCGACTGCAAGCCTCTTGGACGGCGCTTGGACGACCGCGCTTGGGCGTCTATCCCCTCGAGCTACGCGTGGCTTCGGTGGAGGTGCGACGCGCAGATCCTCAGACGGGCTCGGAAGGTGTGAGTTTCGTACCGAGCGAGCAGACGCTCATCTGGTCCACGACCACCGCCATACCGATCGTCGTCGGTGCGCCAGAGACTCGGCTGGGATTCGTCGCTGCGCTGCCGGTGTCGATGCGATCACCGCCGGTTCCTCTGGGCGGCGCCTACCGCGAACAGGCACTGGCCGAGATGGAGTTGGACGCGATGATCGCCGCTTTGGAGCCGGCGGTCGGAGCGCCGGTGGTGCTGGCTCCGCAAGGTTCCGTGCTGGACCTGATCGAAGATCTAGACGATGGGGCGCTCGGTCAGGATGCGTCGGGAGAGCTGGTGAACCATCCGGCGGACGGGATCTTCGCTGAGCAGGGACGGCAGGTCCGACGCTTGCTGCGAGACGCGACGCGGCGGACCGCCCCCATCGCGACCGGATACGGCAGGATCGATCCGATCTGGCTGGACGAGGTCGGCTTGGGTGAGGACGCGGCACGCCATCTCGCCCGAACAGGCGACTCTCAACGGCGGGTCATCGGCAGGGCCGACGGAAGTGCCGTGCATCTTGTCGACATGTCTCGCCTGGATGCCGGGGTGTTGGAGGAACTCTTGCCCGATGAGGGAACGGTGATCGTCGGCGAGCAGGCGTTGGGCGAGCGGATAGATGAGCCGTTCAGTCCCGACCTGTTCGGTACCTCTACTGCGCTGGCGTTCGAAGGCCGCTGGAGGGTGTTGGTGGCGGACCCGCGACTCAACGATGTGCAGGATCGGTTGCCAGGGCCAGAAGCCGCCCAGAGCATCCTGGCGGAAACGGCGATCCGATGGCTCGAACTACCTCTGTATGCGCCAGACCGGTTGATGGTGTTCGCACCTCCGCGTCTTCCCGCCGCAGGGTTGACGAGAAACCTGCTGCCGGTCCTCGCTTCGGCTCCATGGTTGCGACCCCTGACGCTTAGCGAGGTAGATGCCACCGCCGGTACCGTCGCAGCCGGCGCGACACCTCCCGCGGCCACCCCTGGCGTCTCGCAGATCGCTTCCTCGGCACCGCCAGCGCTCGCGGCGGCGCATCGGGCTTACGAGACCGCGGCAGCCACGATCGCTGCCACCGATGATCCGGTGGCAGCGGCTCGATTGGAAACCTGGGAACGGGCACTGCTGCTGTCGGAACGGATCCGATTCGAGGGCGAGTTGGGCGACGCGTTGCTCGCTCGCGATCTCTTGACCGATGTTCGTGGATATACGCGAGCTATCAAACCAGCTCCGGACCGGAGGGTGACGCTGACATCCCGCGAGGGAACGGTCCCGATCGTGCTCGAGAACGCCACCGATATCACCGCTCGAGTGCAGTTGCGGTTGTCCGGACGCCGCGTGCGTTTCGTCGAGGGCGCACGACAGGAGGTTGAGCTGCCGCCCGGAGATACGACGATCGAGGTTCCGGTGGAGGTGTTGGGGCGTGGCGAGTTCCCGATCACGGTCGAATTGCGAACGGTCGGCGGTGCTCTGCTGGCTCGCTCGTCGATGACGCTGAGGAGCACACAGGTCTCGAATGTGGCCTTGCTCATCGTGATCGGAGGGCTCATCTATCTGACGATCCAAGGCATGCGCCGTAGGACCACGAGGATGAGTGCGCGGTGAATGACCCGCGCGCACCCGAGCCGCCCACGGGGGCGCCCGGCGGACCTCCTTCGGGCGGCTCCACGCCGGGAGGAGTGACCTCGGGCGGACTGCCCGGCGGCGGTTCCACGCCGGGGGCAGTGACCTCGGGCGGGCCAACCATGGCGCGCGCCACCGCCCTGATGAGCAGCCTGACCGCGATCAGCCGGATCACGGGCTTCCTGCGGGTAGCTGCGATGGCGTACGCGATAGGTGGAACCGAATCGAAGGTCGCCGACACCTACATGCTGGCGAACTCGACGCCGAACATCATCTACCAACTGGTGGTGGGCGAGGTTCTCGCGACCCTGTTGGTCCCTGTTTTCGTGTCCTCTTTCAAGAAGCGCGGCCCAACCGAGAGTTGGCGACTGGCCGGGACGATCCTGAACCTCGCGTTGATCGCTTCGGGCGTGGCGGTCGCACTGACCGTGCTGTTCGCGCCTCAGATCATGAGCCTCTACACGCTGAACCTGTCAGGCCCAGAGGCCGAGTTGCAACGCGAGGTCGGCGCGTTCTTCCTGCGCATCTTCATGCCGCAGATGATCTTCTACGCAGCGGGCATGGTCCTGACCGGTCTGCTGAATGCGCATCGTCGGTTCGGGGCACCCATGTTCGCGCCGCTTCTGAACAACCTCATCGTGATCGCGACCTTCCTGATCTTCCGCGCGGTGCATGGTCCGGGCGCGCCGACGCTGACGGGTCTGACCTTCGGCGAGAAGATGCTGCTGGCAGGCGGAACCTCGCTTGGGGTCGTCGCGATGACCATGTGCCTGTGGCCGTGGGTGATGAAACTTCCGGGACGCGTATCGATGTGGGCGTTCGATTGGCGAGACCCCGAGATCCGCCAGGTGGCCGCGCTCTCCACATGGTCGCTGCTGTATGTGGCAGCGAACCAGGTCGGATTGTGGGCGGTGAATGTCTTGGCGAACGGCTCAGAGGGTGGTGTCACCGCGTATCAGACCTCTTGGATCTTGTACCAGTTGCCCTATGCGCTCTTCGCGCAGTCGGTCTTCACCTTCCTGTCCCCTCGGATGGCTGATCACATCGTGGACGGAGATCTGCCCGCCGTTCGACGAGATGTATCGCTTGGCATACGGCTGTCAGCGATCGTGGTGATACCTGCAGCGGCGGGTTTCGTCGCGCTCGGACGACCGATCATCGAGTTGCTGTTGGAGCGGGGCGTCTTCTCGGCAGCCTCGACCGATCTGTTCGCCGAGACCTTCGTGATGATGGCAACCGGGTTGGGTATGTATGCGGCGTTCCAGATGTTGATGCGAGCCTTCTACGCGATGAAGGACACGCGGACACCTTTCGTGGTGAATGTGATCGTAGAGATCGTGCTGATCGCTTCGGCGATCATGCTGTATCAGGCCATGGGGGTCCCAGGCTTGGGACTCGCCCATGCGCTCTCGTATGGTGCCGGCGCTCTGGTCGGTGGCTTCTGGTTGCGGGGCCGGCTGGGCGGACTGGACGGTCGAAGGCTTTCGTCGTCGCTCACCAAGACCGTGATCGCCTCGGTGCTCGCGGGTCTGGGCGCATGGGGAGTCCGGATGCTGCTCGATCCGTCGGGGAGTTTCGTGATCGTTTCGGTCGGCGTGTTAGCTGGCGTGGCGGTCTTCCTTGCCGTCGCGTGGGCATTGCGGATCGACGAGATCTCCGAAGGCATCGCTATGGTCCGCGGACGGATGTCTAGATCATCCGAACGAACCCCTGGGGGGCGCGCATGAGCGCAGCGTCGGGTAGCGGCGGCTCGCCGGGTGAGGTGCTGGCGGGGAGGTACTCGTTGCAGCGTGCGGCGTGGACCGGTGCGCGTGGACAGGTTTGGAAGGCTCGCGACCGGACGCTAGATCGTCCGGTGTATGTGCTGCTCTTGGATCAGGCTCTGGCGGAGGACAAGGGCGCGCGTCGAGACTTCGTGGACGAGGCGGGACGACTTGCGGTGCAGACCCATCCAAGCGTCGCCGCGATATATGACATCGGAGTGGATCCCGTGTTCGCGGTGTTCGAGGATCCCGGCGGAGGGCGACTCTCGGATCGTCTGCGACACGGTCCCCTCGATGAGACCGCAACCGCAAGGATCGTCTCGAACCTGGCTCGCGCGATGCAGGCGATGCCAGATGAGATCCATGACCTCGACCCCGAACGGATCCTGTTGGCGCCAGACGGCAGAGCCAAGATCGCCCCTCTAGGGGTGCGCAGGACCGCGGATGTCGCGGTTCGCCCTTCGGCTCTGGCTGCGTTGGCGGTGCGGATGCTGACCGGCAACGAGCCGGGACCGAAGCTGTCCAAGCGCGATGTTCCACAAGAGCTGCATCCGGTGCTCTCGGCGATGTTGCAGAACGATCCGAGCGTTTCGCTGGAGGATCTGGTCACCGCGTGCGCCGCACTCACACGGCCAGAAGCGATCAGTGCTCGGTCTCGTGCCGCGGTGCGTCGCGGCGGGAGGGGTGCCGGATCGGGTTCGGATTTCGGATGGCTGATCGGGGTGACCCTGATCGTTGCGCTTGCGGTCGTGGCCGTCGTGCTCGGACCCCGACTCATCGAGACGCTGGACTCGTCGCCCTCGCCGTCCCCGACGGCTTCGAAGTCTCCGTCCGGGCCCGGTACGCCCTTGGAGGTGGCCTCGATCACCGACTTCGATCCTGACGGCAACGGGGAGGAACATCCCGATCAGGTCGGGCGCGTTCTGGATGATGATCCGCTGACAGCGTGGTCCACGCTTGGCTACAAGCGGGCAGGCATGGACAAGGCAGGTGTCGGGTTGCTGTTGGATCTGGGATCCGAGCAGCCGGTACGCACGGTGATCGTGCAGACCTCGCTGCCGGGGTGGAAGGCAGAGCTCCGCGTGTCATCAGCAGAGGCACCAGGGGCATCCGCGGACGACTTCGCCGTCGCGGCCTCGTTCGTCGCCGGGACCGAGGAGCGTGTCGCGCTGCCCGCCGGCACTTCGGCTCGATTCGTGTTGGTGTGGCTGATCGAACTTGCAGATGACGAGGGCGAGAGCCCCTTCCCCTATCGCGCGAGCATCGCTGAACTGGATGTGTTCGGCTAGGGCCATCGGCTCCAGGGGACGGACCTGACGGCATGAGGGTCTCGTGCGCGCGGCTAGGCTCGCCGGCCATGCAGGCGGTTATCGCAACCGAGACCGATCGTGCGCGTTTCGACGCGTTCGTTGCTTCGCAGCCCCACGGGGACGCCCTGCAATCCTGGGCTTGGGGCGAGGTGAAGCGCGCGAGCGGATGGGTTCCGATCCGCCTGATGGTGCTCGACGACAGCGACTCGATCGTCGCGACCTGTCAGATGCTTCGATTGACACCGTTGCGAGGAGTTCCCCCGATCGTCTACGCACCTCGAGGACCGGTCCTCGGCGCTGATGATCAAGCGACCGTGCAGGCGGTCCTTCAGGCGGTGCGCGCGCACTCTGGGAACGCCTACCTGTTCACATGCGATCCACCTCTATCCGCACAGGACGCCCGAGGTTTGCTGGCCGCAGGGATGCAACATGTGACCACCGAAGGGTTCGGAGGTGTCCAACCTCGTGCGGTGATGACGCTGAATCTGACACCGGGAGCTGACCAGGTGTTTTCGGGATTCAGGTCCAAGTGGCGGTACAACTGTCGGCTAGCTGAACGCAAAGGCGTGAAGATCCGCGAGGGTTCACGCGAGGATCTGCCCGCGTTCTACGAGATCCTGACCGAGACGGCGAAACGGGACCGGTTCCTGGTCCGCGGACTCAGTTACTTCGAGAGGATCTGGGACGAACTCGGAGCGGCGGGCATGTTGCGTCTGCTGCTTGCAGAACTCGAAGGCCAACCGCTGGCGGGGATCATGCTGTTCCAGTTCGGTTCGCGCGTGACCTATGTGTACGGAGCTAGCAGCAACTCGCATCGCGAGGTCATGCCGAACCATCTGCTGCAATGGACCGCGATACGAGACGCGGCTGAGGCAGGTTTCGCAACCTATGACTTCCGAGGCGTCTCGCCAGAGGTGAACGGCGAACCGGTCGAAGAACATCTGGCCGGGCTGAACAGGTTCAAGGCAGGCTTCGGAGCCTCCTATCAGGAGTATGTGGGAACCCTGGATCTGCCGCTGCGCCGTGGTTGGTACTGGCTGTGGCGAACGCTTGGTCCGAAGGTCTTGGAGCTTCGACGGCGCCGGGCGGGCGGGCATTGACCGCACAACATGAGACCTGGGTCGAGGTGCAGCGCGATGCCCTGCGCTCGAACTTCGACCGTGTCTCCGAGGCGGCGGGCGTGCCGGTGTGCGCGGTGATCAAAGCCAACGGCTACGGACATGGACTGGTCGAGTCAGCGCTGGCTTTCCTGGAAGCGGGCGCAGCGATGCTGGCGGTCAGCCGGGTCGCCGAAGCAGAACTCTTGCGCAACGCGGGTGTCACCGGCGACATCCTCTTGCTGGTTCCGCCGAGCGATCCTGCCGCGGCGGTCGCGAACGGCTGTGAGTTCATGTGGGACGATGTGATGCGTCCGCTGCCCCCAGGTTCGCGAGTGCACCTGAAGGTGGATGTGGGGATGGGACGGTTCGGAGTGACGCCGCGCGATGCGGTGGATGCTGCACTCCGGCTGCGCGAGTCGGGGAGCCTGGTTGGGCTCGCAACTCACTTCCCCGATGCGGCTTCTTCGGTGACGGGCGCACAGTTGCGCGGGTTCACCGAGGTGGTTGCCGCGGTGCGCGCGGCACTCGAGGAATACGGAGGCGATGCCAGCCGCGGCGGCGGTGCCGAGCGGGCAGAGGGCGCGCTGGGTTTGCGTGTGCACGCTGCTAACAGTGCGGCATTGCTTGCGCACCCGGGCTCGCGGTTCGACATGGTCCGGGTAGGGACGCTGCTGTATGGGCAGGATCCGCCGGGGGTGCGCGCGCCATGGAACGCTCCGGAGACCTTCGCCTGGTACGCCCGGGTAGCTTCGGTCCGCGAGCTGCCGGCGGGCTCGAGCGTCGGCTATGGCCGCGAATGGTTAGCTGAGAAACCGACCCGCATCGCGACCCTGCCGATCGGATGGGCGGACGGGTTCTCGACGGAACCGGCGCCGCGATCCCCTTCGAGGCGAGAGACCCTGGCCAGGATCAAGCGGGCTGTCTCGGCGCACCGCAAGGATCCGCGACATGTGATCTTCACGGCCGCTCCGGACGGAGCCGACCTTCAGATCGCCGATCCTCGAGCGCAGGTGATCGGCCGCGTTTCCATGCAGACCACGACCGTCGCCGTCAGCGACCCGAACATCGTCGTAGGCTCGGTGGCGCGGATCCCGGCCAGGCGCCTGATGGTGTTGCCGGCGATCCCGCGCATCTGGGTATGAGCGTCGATCACACATGAGCCCGAAGCAGCGAGACACCCCCGAGAACGAGCCGGCCCCAGGCGGCTCGGGTGCTGAGGTGTTCGAGGTGTCCGAAGCGGCCGAGGCGCCCGGGGTATCCCAGGTGTCCGAGGTGTCCGAAGCAGCCGATGAGGAGGAACTGCCCGCCGGCCACCGCGATCTGTCAGGCGACGCCGACCTGGTCAGGAGACACGCGGACGGCGATCCGTCCGCTTTCGAGGAGATCGTGCGTGCGCACGAATCTCGCGTATATGCGGTCGCGTACCGGATGGTCGGGAACTCAGAGGACGCTCGCGATGTCTCTCAAGAGGTATTCATAAACGCGTTCCGCGCTCTGCCGCGGTTCCGTGTCGAAGCTCCCCTATCAGTCTGGTTCTACAGGTCCACCGTGAACAGTTCCATCAACCTCCTCAGGCGCCGCAAGCCGGCATCCTCACTCGACGATGCCGAGTATGGGTTGGCCGACGAGCATCGCTCGCCTGACGACCTGGCGTTGGCTGCAGACACGGCCGACGCGGTGCACGAAGCCCTCGAAGCCTTGAGCGAAGACTTCCGGGCGGTGATCGTGCTGCGAGACCTCGAAGACCTCGACTATGCCGAGGTGGCCACTGCTCTAGACATCCCCATCGGAACGGTCCGCAGTCGCCTGCACCGTGCGCGCGCCCAACTGGCCGAGATCCTGCGGCCGTACCGCGACGCTGGGAGGATGGCATGAGCCACCTCGAACCCGAACTGCTCTCGGGTGTCATCGACGGCGAACTCTCACCTGCCGAACAACAACTCCTCGACGAGCATCTCGCTACATGCCAGCAGTGCCGCGACTCCCTTGCTGAGCTGCAGCAGGCGCGCGGATTCATCCGCAGCGCGCCTCGGCCCGAGATCAGCGAACTGCATCGCAAGCAGCTCTGGAAGTCGATCAACAAGGCGCGTCGTGCGCCGGCGAACCTGTGGCGTGCCCTGGTCGCGGTGGCGGGGACGGCCGCCGCCATCGCAGCATTCGTGGGACTGACGATCCTTGGAACCGGCGACGATGGGTCGAACATCCTGGCTTCGGATGTGACGATCGAGGCGACGGGAGCCGACTACTCATCGGAGGATCTGGAATTCTGGGTAGCCGACGAGCAGCTGGCGCCCGCCCAGATCTCTAGCGACATGAGTTCGACGCTGCCCGAAGGATCCGCCGGCTCAGAGGACGCGGGCCCAGCCGACTCCGAAGACCCGTCGCGCACGCTCTCAGCCTCTCCCTTGGCTCCTCTGCCAGTACCCGACGAAGACCTCGAGGCGAACCACGGAGCCCAGATCGCTCGTTGCGAGAGCATCTTCCGGCCAGGCGGCGACGAGGGTGCGCACGCGCTGCGGTATGTCATCGGCTCGTTCGAAGGTACGCCCGCATACCTGCTGGCCTACGAGGTACCGCGTGACGACCCCAACCGCATCGAGGTGTTCGCCGTTGCCCAGGACGGCTGCGAGGTCCTGTATCGCGCGACCCGCTGAGCGCGGGTGACGAAACGGATCGAGATGGCCCCCGGATCGGAGGGCGGTCCACTTCGGGAAGGCTCGACGGTCTAGGGGTGTTTCGTCCTTGGAAGGCCGGGTCGTTAGGCTGAACATGATCGCCGGACGGCTCCCATCGCCGCGGTGGCGAACGGCCCGGCAAGTTGGACGACTCGAAGGAACCCATGGAGAAGGTCATCATCATCGGCAGCGGTCCGGCAGGACTGACAGCCGCCCTGTACACCGCCCGAGCGAACCTGGAACCTCTGGTGATCGAGGGAGCAAGCCCCTACGGCCAGCTGATGCTGACCACCGAGGTCGAGAACTACCCCGGGTTCCCAGAAGGCATCCAAGGCCCCGAACTGATGCAGCGGTTCCGCGCGCAGGCGGAACGGTTCGGCGCCCGCTTCGTGACCATGGACGCCATCGATGTCTCTCTCACCGAACGCCCCTTCACGGTGAAGACCGAGGCGGAGTCGTACCAGACGCACTCGATCATCGTGTCCACCGGCGCGAAGGCCCGCACGCTCGAGGTGCCAGGCGAGAAGGAGCTGTTCGGGCGAGGCATCTCAACCTGCGCGACCTGTGACGGTTTCTTCTTCCGCGAGAAGGAACTGGTCGTGGTCGGCGGAGGCGACTCGGCGATGGAAGAGGCCATCTTCTTGACCAAGTTCGCCACGAAGGTGACCGTCGTGCATCGCCGCGACGAGTTGCGAGCCTCGAAGATCATGGCTGAACGCGCGTTGAAGCATCCGAAGATCGAGTTCATCTGGAACGCGACCATCACCGAGTACCTGGGTGATCAGACCTCAGGGTCGGTGCACGCCGTCACGCTCACCGACACACTGACCGGCGAGTCTCGCGAGTTCAAGACCGATGGCGTATTCATAGCGATCGGACATGACCCGAACACGGCCCTTTTCGCTGGGAAGTTGGATCTGCACGACAACGGCTACCTGAAGGTCTCCCATCCGGGAACCCAGACGAGCACGGAAGGCGTGTTCGGCTGTGGCGATGTGGTCGACTTCACCTACCGGCAGGCCGTCACCGCAGCCGGGAGCGGCTGTCAGGCAGCGATCGACGCCGAGCGGTACCTGGAATCGCTGGAGGGCTGAACCACTCGGGTCCCGGGCGTCGGGCACAAGCGCGCGGCGGCACGGGTCAGTGGCCCCGGCTGCACCGGGCTCGGCGACAGACTTCGGTCGAGGCGGTCACTCGGGGTCAGCGGATCGAGCTGTCTCGCGGGCGTTGGCTAGCAGGTCCGCGGGCGGATAGCGACGCAACAGCCAAGAGTTGACCGCCACTGCGGGGATCATTCCGGCGAAAGCGTTGCCGAAACTGACCAAGACACCGACGCCGCCACTGAGTTCGGTGTTCCCGGTCCCGACGAAGGCTGCTCCGGCGGCGATCACATAGATGAACTGGGCGGTCAGGCCTGCGGACAGGCTTGCGATCCAACGCAGATAGGCGGGCACGCGCCGCATCGTAGTCCGGGCTATCGGCAAGCGTATCGACGCGATCCGCGCCCCGATCGGCTCGATGAAGGGGCACGCTACGGATATGTCCACCCACATGGTGCGAAACTGCCTCTAGGAAGAGGGCGCGTTGTCGTGTAACACTTGCCGCCACTTCGTCATGGATAAACGCAGGCAAGGACCCGGCGACGGGGAGCACGGCGGAAGCGCCGACAGGCAGAAGCCCGACCTGGTCGGGCGGCTGTTCGAGGCGCATGCAGACGCGATCTTCCGCTACTGCCTCCTGGAGCTCGGCAATTCCTCTGACGCTGAGGACGCGGTCAGCGAGACATTCGCTCGAGTGATTCGCAACCCTCCGCGGCAGAACAGGACGCTGACGGGCGACCCGGACCGAGCCTGGCTATTCGGAATCGCAAGGAATGTGGTCCGAGAGCAACGCAGATATAGGAGGAGACATCCTGCACACCCGATCGATGCACTCCCAGAGCCCTAGGACCGCACATTGCCCGAGCCCACAGAGAACCTCATCGCCGAACACGACCTCGAAGAGATCCGCGGTGCACTCGAAGAACTGCGCGACGAACACCGACAGGTGCTCCTGCTGCGGTTCGTCGGAGGGATGTCGAGTGAAGAAGTGGGCGAGAGCCTCGGCAAGAGCGCGGGTGCGGTTCGGATCCAGCAGATGCGTGCGTTGGAGGCACTCAGGCTCCAGTTGGAAACCAAGCGTTTAGAAGAGGACTCAGGTTGACCCAGTTCGATGATGTGATGGACTTCGAGCGAGCGCTCGGAGATCCAGGCGCGACCGACCCGCGCGTGCAGACCGCACGCGAGTTGTCGCTGCTTGCCGCATCATTGCCTGCGGTTGACCCAGCGGTCCTCGAGCGTGCGCGCCTGGCCGCCGAGGCGCCTACTGCTACCAGCCCGTCTCTCGGAAAGCGGGCATTGGTCGCCGCGGTCGTGATCGCGATGGCCGTTGGAGTCGTCGGGAACGCAGCGCGAACCGCGCGGCCCGGCGATGCTCTCTGGGATATCCGGCGCGTAGGGCAGGTCGTTCGGTATCAGTTGACCTTCTCGCCTGGCGGTAAGGCCTCGTTGCTGCTGTCGCAAGCCGAAGGCGCCCTGCAGGCAGCGCAGGAGTTGGTCGCTCGAGGAGCCGCCGAGCGAGCCGCCGAAGCTCTGGCCATCGCGAAGGCACGGATCGCGTCGGCGCGGGCGGTCGGATCTTCTCCTGCGGTTCCCGCGGAGGAGCGTGCGCGCGTGACCCAGCGGGCGGACGAACTCGAGATGGACCATGACGCCGTCCACGATCGAGACGAGCGGGGTCGAGCGACTGGATCGGATGAGGATCGCGACGAAGACATCGACGAAGGTCGCACGGGCACGGGCGGTCCTGGAGGTGAAGGATCGGAAGGAGCCAAGACCGATCGGAACGCCGAGCGCGACGGAGATCGGGACCGGGAATCGGACCGAGATAGAGAAAGCGACGCGGACGATCAGCCCGAGGACTCGGGCTCTTCTTCGTCTGATTCGGACTCGTCGGGTCAAGGTGGAACCCACAAGAGCGCCAGGTCGGAGGATGGGGTGCGGTCCGAAGAACGAGCCTCGGATAGGCCCAAAGCCAAAGACAAGGACCGTGCTAACTCCAACAGGGACGGTGACGACTCCAAGCCCGACGAGGACTCCAACAAGGACGGGAGCGGCGACGATGACGACTAGTGGGACATCTCGGACGACTTAGCCGAGGACCGTAACGCCACGCACCGAGCGGTCATGTTGTGTCTTGAGAGGGTGGCCTCCGCACACCGCCCTCTCCGCCCTCGCAGGGTGGATGTGTGAAAGCGCATCGCTCCGAATTGAAAAGGTTGATCGCGCCCCCTCCGCGAAACGCGGTCAACCACTCCAGGTTCCGAACCCCGCCTCCAGGCGGGGTTCGGCGCGTCAAGGGTGCGCCGCGTCGACAGTTGCGGCGCGTCAACAAGTTCCTCACCAGCGTCCGAGCGTGCCCGCGTGGCAGGATGGGGACTCGCCGTCTCGAGGGGGACCGATGAAGATCGACCGTATCGACGCTTGGCTGTGCCAGTTCCCATGGCCTGAACCTTTCCACCCGTCGTGGGTGCCGGGGCTCGCGAATCCCAACAACACCTGCGTGGTGTACCGATTCGGCACCGACGAGGGCGCCGAGGGCTACACGGCGATGATCGCCTTCGCCGATGAGGCCAAGGGGCCGATCAATGTGCTGCGCGCGTTCCTCTGGGGCAAGGACCCGTCGCGGCACTCCGAGATCCGTCCCGTGTTGGAGACCGCGTCTCGTGTCCTGGGTTTCCGTGTCTGGTTCATCGAGGCTGCGCTGTTGGATCTGGCAGCCAAGGCCGCGGGGCTCCCGCTCTACCGCTACCTCGGCGGCTCGCGCGAGCGCATCCCGACCTATGCGTCCTTCGGCGAGATCCGCGATCCGGCACGCCGCGCCGACGACACGATCGCCGCGAGAGAGGCTGGATTCAAGGCCGTGAAGTTGCGTCCGCGGAATCCCACCATGGCTGAGGATGTCGCGCAGGTGCGCGCGGTGCGCGAAGCGGTCGGCGACGGCTTCGGGATCGCGGCTGACGCGAACCAGGGATGGCGGGTCGATGTCTTCGATCCGAACTCTCCGCGTTGGGATTTCAAGCGAGCATTGGCGACGGCTCGCGCGTACGAAGAGTTCGATGTCATGTGGCTGGAAGAGCCGCTCGATCAGTTCGATTTCGAGGGTTACAAGGCTCTGCGCGCACAGACGACGACGCGCATCGCGGCCGGCGAACTAGCCGGTGACCTGTGGCCGATCCGCGAGCACATCGAGCGACGCTCGATCGACATCGTCCAACCTGATGCGATGTTCTCAGGTGGCCTGACCGGAGCGATCCAACTCGCGAAGATGGCGCGCGCCGCCGGGCTGGAGTTCGCGCCGCACACATGGAATGGCAACGGGCTCGGCCTCATCGCCAACGCTCATGTGTGCGCAGCCACCGATGCGGCCAAGCTGGAGTTCCCATACGACCCACCCTCGTTCGTGCCCGAGGTCCGCGACATGATGCTGACCGAGACCCTCGCGATAGATCCTGCCGACGGCTGTTTCGTGATGCCAGACGGGCCAGGCCTGGGCGTCGAACTGAACATCGAGATGATCGAGAAGTACGGCGAACCCATCTAGACGAGGGCCAGTAATAGGCCTATCATAGGGCTATGGCTCGCGCTCAGACCATGGTCCAGTTGACCGAGGAGTTGGTCGCTGCCCTCGACGCCGAGGCCGCCCGCCAGGGTGTGTCGAGATCAGCGGTGCTCCGGGAAGCAGCGGCCGAGTACCTGACTTCGACTCGAAGGACGAAGCTGGACCGACTGATCGTCGAGGGTTACGAGAGGCAGCCTCAAGGCGTGCCCGATCATTGGGGAGACCTCGAAAGGCTTGCCGATCGGCGCCGCCAGGAAACCTTGGAACGCATTGCGGCCGAAGAACCCGAAGGCTGGTCGTGAAGCGAGGCGAGATCTGGTGGGTGGAGGACCCCGCGGCCGGTCGCCGTCCCCATCTGATCCTGACGCGGAGCGCAGCCATCGGTGTACTCACGCAGATCCTTGCTGTGCCCGCGACCACGACGATCCGCGACATCCCAACCGAGGTTCCGCTGGGCAAGGCCGACGGCATGCCGCGAGATTGCGTGCTTTCGCTTGACAACATCCATCTGGTCCGGCGCGCGCACTTCGTCGAGCGGATAACCGAACTCGGGTCCGACAGACTGGGGTCGGTGTGCGAAGCGCTCGGGATCGCCACCGACTGCTGAGGCGCTGGCATCCACCTCAACGAAAGGCGTGGGTGAAACCCGAACTGGGGCCCCCCGTCCCCAACTCCGCCATCGCGGCGACGATCAAGTAGTCCCAGCGTCGAACTAGCGTGGGAATATGTTCGCGGAGCCCATCGCCCACACAGCCTCAGGAAGGAACTCCGAGCGCCCCCTCCTAGCGCATCTGCATACCGTGGCCAAGACCGC
>JBKHYG010000123.1:0-14256 GCA_046565595.1 Actinomycetota bacterium
GGCGACGCGAGAGAGAGGGCGGCGTCAGGACGATCGGTGACAACCGGGCGTGGTCTCCCAACTCGAACTCGTCGCCTGCACGCAGCGGGGGGTTCCCCAGCCGTGCGCGCGGCAACTGTGACACCGAGCCGAGATGCGATCGCGCGACGATGCCGCCTCGGAAAGCGATAGGGAAGCGGATGTGGTGGCCGGTCGACCTGACCTGCAACAGACCCTCGGTTTGGGAGGTTCGTGGTTCCCCCGGTATCAGTTCTCGTTCGCAGAGGGTCGCCTGTATGCCGGTGCCGATGACTGCGACCGTGGTCCCTGCATCGACCTGGATGCTGGGGCCGATGAGTGTGGCTTCCAGCAGAGGAGCGTCGGGACCGTTACCGACGCATCGGTTCGCTGCGATCGCAGCCAGAGGATCGAAGGGGCCAGAGCACGGTACTCCCAGATGTTGATGACCGGTCCGTCCTTGGTCCTGGATGGTGGTCGCTGGGCCCGGCTTGATGATGCGGATCATGACCGCTTGAACCTGACCCGATCTCCCGGAACCCACAGCGTTGGACGCTCTCGGTTGGGATCCCAGATCGTCGCGTCGGTGGTGCCGACGACCTGCCAGCCTCCCGGTCCCTCCAACGGGTAGACCCCCGCCCACCCTCCTGCGATGGCGACGCTTCCCGCCGGGATCGACACACGCGGGTTGGGGAGTCGCTTGATCGTTGTGAGGCGGCGGTCAAGGCCTTCTAGGTAGGCGAACCCCGGCTGGAAGCCGATGAAGGCCACCTCGTAGATCGGGCGCGAGTGCAGTTCGATCACTTCGTCGACCGAGACGACCAGGCTTTCCGCGATGGCTTCCAGATCGGGTCCGTCGTAGGTGACCTCGAGGGTGTGTTCGACCCCCGCCTCAGAAGCGATCTGGTTGGACAACGCCTCGGAGATGATCGGTTCGAGGTCTTCGGCCGTCAGGCTTTGGCTCGAGAGCAGGACCGTTCGGGTCCCCGAGACGACGCTATGCGCCTCGAGATGGTCGATCAGCGACCTGGCTACCTGGCGTGCCCGCTGCCCGGCGATCCGACGGTCTCCCTCGAATCCGACGCACAGCGTGTTCTCGGCAACCGCGACGACCCGGAACATCTCTAGAGGTACGCGCGTAGACGATCCAGGGCCATGTCTGCGAAGGACCCTTCGAACTCGAGTCGGGTTTCGGAGCGGCTGCAGCGTTGCACGCCTAGGCGACAGAACTCCAGCGCGTCTCCGCGGATGAGATCGGTCGCGTCCTGCGGGCCGAACGACCAATGCTGCTCCTGCCCGTCGATCATCGCGTCGAGCTCTATCCGCAGGGACCGGTCGGCGGGCAAGGGGGTCTGGCTGACCGTGAAGGCGTAGGGGAGGGCGCGCGTGATCAGCCAAGCGACGCTGCGGAGGCGTTGGTTCGCCTTCACTTCGATGCCGAGTGCGTCCCGGATGTCCAGCCCATGGGCCCAATGTTCCATCTGTCGTGCCGTAACCAGGGTGCGGGCGGTCATCCCAAGGCCCCACGGGACACGCTGCTTGGGATCTAGCTGACCGAAGGTCTCGTTCATAAGTCCACCCGACTCGCGCCACCACTCCAGGACCGCCTTCGGTTCCATCGCGCGTCCCCGCTCGCAGCCGGACTGCGTGAAAGCTTCGGGGGTATCGAACCTGCCCACCTCGACATTCAGGGACCGAGGTCCGTCCGTCATGGTGTCGACGGCTATCTCGTTGGTGTCGGCCAGATGCGAAACCTGATCTCGGATGTCCCAACCTTGTGACGGAGTCGGCGTCGACCACTGCTCTGCGGACAGGCCGTTCAGTATCTCATCTAGTTCTCGCTGCTCGGCTTCGAGTTCGCCGAGGGCAGATCCCATGTCATCCATGGATGCGAGGGTAGCGCCCGTCCGTAGACTCGCCGCCGACCCAGGAGGAGCGATGGAACTCGAAGGTAAGACGGCCTTGGTTACAGGGGCGGCCAGTGGACTCGGCCGTGCGGTCGCGGAACGACTGAACGAGGCCGGAGCGAACATCGTCATATGCGACCTGCCTCATCGAGCCGAAGAGGTCGAAGGGATGGGAGATCAGGTGATCTTCGCCGGCACCGATGTGTCCGACGCCGAGCAGGTCCAGGGCGCCATCAGCGCGGCTGTCGAACGCTTCGGGGGCCTGCATGTCGCGGTCAACTGTGCCGGGATCGCCTGGGCCCAGCGCACCGTCGACAAGAACGGGCCCCATCCTCTCGAGGTGTTCCAGAAGGTCGTCGAGGTCAACCTGATCGGAACCTTCAATGTCATCCGGTTAGCCGCGGCCCAGATGGCCAGCCAGGAACCCGACGGCGAAGAGCGGGGCGTGATCGTCAACACCGCCAGCATCGCGGCCTTCGACGGCCAGATCGGGCAGGTCGCCTACGCAGCCAGCAAGGGCGGGGTCGTCTCCATGACCCTCCCGATCGCCAGGGACCTGTCGCGCCAGCAGATCCGCGTGTGCACGATCGCTCCTGGCACCATGAACACCCCGATGCTTGCGCTGCTGAGCGAAGAGCAGCGCAAGGCTCTAGCCGCCGGCATCCCACATCCCTCACGCCTGGGCGAGCCTTCAGAGTTCGCGGCGTTGGTGCAACACATCTGCGAGAACTCCTACATCAACGCAGAGGTCATCCGTCTGGACGGCGCTCTGCGGATGCCGCCCAGGTAGCTCAGTCGATCCGCTTCAGGCCCGCGATGTGACGCTTCGCGAGTTCCTGATACGCGGACGGGTTGATGTTCACCCAGAACTCTGCAGGCGTTCCGGTGATCGGTCCCTTCACCTTCGCAGGAACCCCGACCGCCAACATCTCGTCGGGAACCTCCATGCCTGCCGGCACCAGCGCTCCTGCACCGACCATGGCGCGACGCCCGATCTTCGCGCCATCCAAGACCGTCGCGCCGTTCGCGATGAGAGCTTCGTCGGCGACGGTGGCGGCATGCACGACGCACAGATGGCCGACCGTCGCGCCGGCTCCGATCTCCACGCCTGGCACGCCGTGCAGCACCGACCCCTCCTGCACATTCGCGCCCTTTCGGACCGTGATGGGACCGAAGTCTCCTCGCAGAACCGCGAGCGGCCAGATGGACGCTCCCTCTTCGATCGTGACCTCTCCGATGATGACCGCATCGGGGTGGACGAAAGCGGAATCGGCGATGTTCGGGCGCTTACCTTCGAACTCGTAGAGCGGCATCGTGGTCCTTCCGTTGGGGTCGCGGTGAGACTGTCAGATTAGTCCCGAGTGCCGCATGTCCGGTTCGTTACCCATGGAACGGATGTGACCACTGCGATTCGCCCTGCCTGCTAACTGCTACTGATTTGGTCGGAGTTCTTTGAAGATCTGGTGGGCGATGTTGCCGTTTCGCGGGAGGGAACAGCCGCCGGATGTTGAAACCCTTTGCCACGCGGATGCGAACGCACCACCGCGATCGGAAGGAGAGTCCATGGTCACCTGGGTCCTTACGCAAGAGCCAGACGAGCTGATCGCTCGGGTCTTAGAGATCGTCGAGCGCCGTCTCGAGAACGACCCGGACGAGGTTTCCTGGATGTGTGCCGATGTTCCCGCCATCGAGGCGATCGGCGAGTAGCACAACGAGACTTCAACGAAGTGAGGGCTGCCCTAGGGCAGCCCTCTACTCGTTCCAGGGGTCATCCCTTCCGGGACTTGACCTCTTCGTTCAACTGGGGAACGATCTTCAGGGCATCACCGACGATCCCCAGATCGGCGAGGGAGAAGATCGGCGCTTCCTCATCCTTGTTGATCGCGATGATCCGATCCGAGCTCTTCATGCCGACGATGTGTTGGGTCGCACCCGAGATCCCGACCGCGAGATAGACCTTCGGCTTGACGGTCTTTCCGGTCTGACCGATCTGCAACGCATAGGGCACCCAGCCCGCGTCGACGACCGCGCGAGTCGCGCCGACCGCCGAGTTCGGGATCAGCCCCGACAGTTCCTCGAGGAGCTTGAAGTTGTCGGCTTGCTGCAGTCCTCGTCCGCCCGAGATCACCACCGAGGCGTCCTCGAGTTTCACGCCTGCCGTCGCTTCCTCATGCTTCGCGGTCACCTTCGCACCGACGGCTTCTGCCGGGATGTCCGATGAGACCTCGACGACCGACGCCGAACCGCCAGAGGGTGACGCTTCGAAGGACTTGGGGCGGATCAGCACGATCCGAGGGCTGCCCGTCAGCGCAACCTCCACGATCTTCGAGCCACCGAAGATCGGCACGATCGCCGTGTCAGCGTCCTTCAGGTCGGTCACATTGTTGACCAGGGTCGCATCGAGCTTCGCGGACAACCGACCGGCGATGTCGCGGGCGTCGTAGGTGGCTGGGAAAAGCAGCAGGTCGGGCTGATGCTCTGCGACCAGGGCCGCGATCGCGTGAGCCGACGCTGCTCCGATGCTCTCGGTGAACACCGGGGCGTCTGATGCGTAGACGGTCGACGCGCCGTGCTCGCCGAAGGCTTTGGCAGCCTCCGCCGAACCTGGCCCCAGCGTTACCGCCGAGACCTCGCCGCCAAGGCCCGAAGCCTTCGTCAGGATCTCCAGCGTCGTCTTGTATCCGGTCGAACCCGCCGTGGGTTCTCCGATGACCCATATCTTCGCCATCTCAGATCACCTTCGCTTCCGCGAGGAAGTCCGCGATCTTCGCGGCCCCGCTGCCGTCATCGACGATCTTCTCGCCCGCGCCACGCTCCGGCGCATCGTTGACCGCCGCGATGTTCTGCTTCGGTGCGACCGCGCCGGCGTCCAAACCGAGATCTCCGAGCGACAACTGATCGACGGGCTTGGACTTCGCCTGCATGATGCCCTTGAGCGTCGGATACCGAGGCTCGTTGACGCCAGCGGTCACGGTTACGACGGCCGGGAGCGGGCTCTCCACCTCGTCATAGCCGGCTTCGGTCTGGCGCTGGATCCTCAAGGTCTGACCGTCCACCTCTAGCGACTTCGCGAAGGTCGCCTGCGGATAGTCGAGCAGAGCGGCCAGCGTCGCTGGGACGGTTCCGGTGTATCCGTCGGTGCTCTCGACGCTCGCGATAACCAGATCGGGAGAGACCCGCTCCACGCACTTGGCCAGCACCTTCGCCGTCGCAAGAGCGTCGGCTCCAACCAGTGAGTCGTCGGTGACGAGGATGCCTTTGGCAGCTCCCATCGACAACGCACGCCGGATCGCCTCCATCGCACGCTCTGGCCCCATCGACACGACCGTGACCTCACCGCCGGAAGCGTCCGCCAACTGGAGGGCCGCCTCGACGCCGAACTCATCGCCCGGATCTAGGACATTCTGTGGTACATCTCTCTTGAGGCGGCCGTCCACGAGCTCGTAAGCGTTGTTCGGATCGGGCACCTGCTTCACGCAGACAAGGATGTTCATGGCGGTCGGTTCTAGCCGAACCTGCCGCGGCAGGCGAATCGCCGCGACTCTGGTTGGGTGGGGCTAGGGCGTGAAACCCTCGCTGCCGTAACTCATGATCCGTTCTGGCGACAAGACGATGAAGGTGCCGATCCAGTTGGGCAGATGTCCGTCTTCCAGGCGGAACGGCGCCCGAACCTCCAGTGACGCAGCGTTGGGGGTGAACAGACGGGTCGTGCCTTCGATGATCACGACGCCATGCGAGTCTGGGGTCTCCTCGTTGACCACCAGGCTCGCATGTGGCCTCTGTCGCAGGTTCGTGATGCGCGTCGCCTCCGCGATCGATGCGATCACGATCCTCGAGTCAACCAACGCGAATCCCGTCGGGGCAGCGTGCGGTCGGCCATCGGGGCGTGTGGTCGCGAGCGCGGCGGTGCGACGGCGTGCCAGGAAGGTGACGATGTCCGCGCCACTTAGCCGGAAGCGTTCGGGGAAACTCGAACTCGTCGAGGGGGTCGCTCTGGCGAAGGTCGCGTCCTGGACGCGCTCTAGGAACTCGGACTGATCTGCCACGGATCGCGAGGCTACGCCGGACGCAGCGTCTCGAGCGTCTCGGTCAGGTTCCGGCTGAAGCGGGTCCCGTTGAGGCTGCCCTCGCTGCGTTCGACCGCGTGCACGATCAGGCGGTGATCGGGTGAGAGCTTCATCGTGATCTCGCTGTCTTGTTCCAGTCCGTCGCCTCGCACGGTTGCTCTCGCATCGATCACCAGTACACGGATGGAGGTGCCGTCGATCGAGTAGCGCTCGATCTCGCGCAGCGTTGCCTGATAGTCGGCGGTCAGTCCGTTGCACGAGCCGCCGCCCCGCCAGGTTCCGCCAACCTTCCAGGGGATCGGTAGCAGCGGGATCGGTTCTTCGGTCTTGCAGCGGAACTCTCGCTGATAGGTGCCGAACGAGATGCGCTCGACCACCTCGACCAGCAAGATGGCATCGGAGCGATAGGCGACCGTCGTCTCGCGGCTGCGCGAGGAGGAGTACCTGCGGAGCGTGCGCTGCCTGCGGGCGTTGCTAGGACCCGTCGGTTCGGAGACCTCGTAGGTGCCGACCGGTTCGAAGTCCGTCTCGAGCCCGCCGAAGGTCTGCTTGCCCTGCTGTCGGTAACGGTAGGTGCCTGCGCGCGCCGGTTCGGTCACAGGTTGGGTCGGCGGAGGGGGCGCGGCTGCGGCCGTGCGCGCGGGCGCGGAACCTCCGGGTACCTCGGGCGTGGTCGCGATCGGCATCCTGCTCGTGACCGATCGCGGTGCGGCGGTCCCGGTGGGGATCGGGTCCGCATCCGGGGTGCGTTGAGTTCCAGACGGAGTGCCCGAACTGCACGCACTCGCGGCTAACACCAGCGCGAGGATCAGGGGGAAGCGTCGCATGACCGGGACGGTATCGGGCGGCGACGAGGTCTGCAACGGTTGGCGATGTTGCCCCGCAACCGGGGTCGGGGCAGGATGGGGCGATGCCGACCCTGGAAGGACACGGCGGAGACCACATCGCTGAGGCTCTGCGCGCCCACGACATCGACCGCATCTACACCCTGTCGGGAGGCCACATATTCCCGATATACGACGGACTGCATACCCGCGACATGCGGATCATCGATGTTCGACACGAGCAGACGGCTGCTTTCGCCGCGGAAGCTCACGGCAAACTGACCCGCCAGCCTGGCGTAGCCGCCCTCACCGCAGGACCTGGCGTCGTCAACGGCATGAACGCGATCGTGTCGGCCTGGTTCAACGGGTCGCCGATGCTCGTCCTAGGGGGTCGGGCACCGCAGGGCCGTTGGGGCCAGGGCTCGCTGCAAGAGATGGATCATCTTCCCCTGGTTGGTTCGGTGACCAAGCGCGCCGAGACCGTCTTCGATGTGAACCAGATCCCCGCGGCGACCGGTGATGCTCTGGATCTCGCCAAGTCGCGCCGTAGGGGACCGGTGTTCCTGGACTTCCCGATGGATGTCATCTTCATGCGTACCGAAGCCGACACCCCCACCGCCAAGCCGGTCGAGACAGCCGAGCCCGACGGCGATCCCAAGGCCTGCGCGACGCTGCTCTCGAACGCAGAACGACCCGTCGTGCTGCTTGGCAGCGATGTCTGGGCCGATGGTGCAGAGAAAGCTGCTCGTAGGTTCGTCGAAGATCAGAGGATCCCGGCGTTCATGAACGGCATGGGTAGAGGCATCGTGCCCGCAGACCACGAACTGGCCTTCAGCGCGGCTCGAGGCCACGCCTTCAAGAACGCCGATCTGGTGATCGTCATCGGCACGGCGTTGGATTTCCGCCTGGGTTTCGGACGCTTCGGCGACGCCAAGGTCATCCACATCGCAACGACATCCGACGAGATCGGTCACCACGCCGAGCCCGCCGGTTGGCTCGCGGGAAGCATCGAGGCCGCCTTCGATGCTCTGGCCGAAGCCAAGACCAGGGACCGAGAGGCCTGGATCGCAGACCTGCGATCGGTAGAGCAAGACAAGCGCAGCGCACCCGAACTCGAGGATGACCGTTCGCCCCTACATCCGGCTCGCGTCTACGCCGAGCTGACGCCCCGACTGGCCAATGACGGCGTCGTCATCGCAGACGGCGGCGATTTCGTCAGCTACGCCGGCAAGTTCATCCCGGTCTTCGAGCCTGGCGGCTGGCTCGATCCCGGCCCCTACGGCTGCCTCGGCACGAGCGCCGGCTATGCGCTCGCCGCGGGATTGCTCGAGCCGGGCCGTCAGGTCGTCGTCATGCTGGGAGATGGCAGCGCAGGCTTCAGCATGGGGGATTGGGACACGCTGATCCGCTTCGGCGTCGATGTGACCTTCGTCTGCGGCAACAACGGCATCTGGGGTCTCGAGAAGCATCCCATGAAGTTCGTGTATGGATACGATGTCGCAGCCGACCTGAGGCCAGAGACCCGCTACGACGAGGTCATGTCGAGCCTCGGTGGTCACGGCGAACTGGTCAGATCGCCCGACGAACTAGGACCTGCCTTGGACCGCGCCTTGAACACCCCCGGACCGAGCCTGGTCAACGTCCTGACCGATCCAGAGGTCGCCTACCCCCGCAGCGCGAACCTCGCCTGATGTTCCCCCACGGCGGCATCATCCTCAGAGGGTCCAGGGGCCCCGAGATAGATAAGGATCATCGGCTAACGCCCGGAACGATCCCGCGCGCACTGCGCATAGCCGCCCACTATCGCTGGTCGATCATCGGCTTCCTGGTGGTCACCGTCGGTGCCAGCGTCCTCGGCGTGGTTCCACCCATGCTCCTGCGGTTCCTGGTCGATCATGCGATCCCGGAACGCAACCGCGGCGCCGTCGGACTGGTCGCTCTGGCTGGCGTCGGGGTCGCGCTGCTGGTCGCCGGCAGCGGCTTGCTCGCGAGGTACCTGTCTGCGCGGGTAGGTGAAGGACTCATCTTCGATCTGCGTGTGAGGCTGTTCGATCATGTTCAACGGATGCCGCTTGCGTTCTTCACGCGGACCCAGACCGGATCGTTGATGTCCAGGCTGCAGAGCGATGTGGTCGGAGCTCAGAGCGCTGTGACCGGCACGCTGCAGACGGTCGTCTCGAGCACGATCACGACGATCACCACGCTGACCTTCATGCTCATCCTCGATGTTCGTCTGACGCTGATCTCTCTGTTGGTGTTGCCGTTGTTCGTGATCCCCAGCACCCGGACCGGTCGGCGCCTGCAGAAGCTCACGCGTGAACAGATGAAGCACAACGCCGACATGTCGAGTTCGATGCAGGAACGCTTCGATGTGTCTGGCGCCTTGCTCGCCAAACTCTTCGGTCGAGCCGATGACGAGACGCAACTGTTCGCCGAGCGTGCTGGCCGCGTCCGCGATCTCGGGGTCAAGAGCGCGGTGCTCTTCCGAACGCTGTTCGCGACCTTCGGACTGGTCGCTGCGCTCGGGACAGCGATCATCTACTGGCTGGGTGGCACCGCCGCCGTCGAAGGACGGCTTACCGCAGGAGATGTCGTCGCGTTCGTGGCGCTGCTCAGCCAACTGTACGGACCGATGACCGCACTCACCAACGCGCGCACCGAACTGATGACCAGCTTCGTCTCGTTCGAACGCGTCTTCGAGGTGCTCGACCTTCCGCATGCGATCTCTGATGCGCCGGGGGCTACGGAACTGCCCGAAGGCCCTGGGAAGATCGAGTTCGAGCATGTGCATTTCGCATATCCGCGCGCCTCCGAGGTCTCGATCGCTTCGCTCGAACCGGCCGCGTCCTTCCAGCAGGGCGAGGAGCAACGCGAGGTCCTGTCAGATGTTTCCTTCGTGGCCGAGCCAGGGCAGACCGTGGCGTTGGTCGGACCAAGCGGCGCTGGTAAGACGACCCTCAGCATGCTCGTCCCGCGCCTCTACGAGCCGACCTCGGGAACCATCCTGGTCGACGGGATCGACATCCGTACCGTCACCCAGGAGAGCCTTCGCCGAGCGATCGGAGTCGTCAGTCAGGATCCTCATCTGTTCCACGACAGCGTCGCGAACAACCTGCGCTACGCCAAACCGGAGGCGACCGACGACGAGGTGCTCGCCGCATTGGCCGGAGCACAGTTGAGCTCACTGGTCGAGGCGATGCCAGACGGCACCGAGACGGTCGTCGGAGAGCGCGGCTACCGGTTGAGCGGCGGCGAGAAGCAGCGGCTAGCGATCGCGCGAGTGCTCCTGAAGGCGCCACGGATCGTGATCCTCGACGAAGCGACCGCTCATCTGGACTCGGAATCCGAAGCCCTCATACAGCGAGCCTTGCAGACGGCCCTGACCGGCCGCACCGCTCTGGTCATCGCGCACCGATTGTCAACGATCCGCCGCGCCGACTCGATCCTGGTGCTGGACGGCGGCAGGATCGTTCAGAGGGGCACACACGAGGGGTTACTGACCCAGGGCGGCTTGTATGCGGATCTGTACCGGACCCAGTTCGAGTCCTCTGAAGCCTAGATCTCTGAATGCACCGTCAACACGCCGTGGCGTCCGCCGATCAGGTCGCTGCAACTGCGGGCTCGGACATAGTCCCAGCAAGAGATGCTCACGCTGACGAGATCACCTGGCTTGGTCGCCACGGTCCCAGCGGTGAAGGCGCCCGGGGTCGCTCGCTTGTACAGATCGGTCCAGGTCTTCCCGTTGTTGCGCGAGACCGAGATGACGAACGGGTTGGTCGTCGCCGCCGCGAAGACCGAAGGGCCAGTGGCTCGGTAGTAGCAGTCCCAAGGTCGGATTGTGCTGAACGAGACCGCATGAGTCCCAACCGCGACGCACCCCTCGGAGCGGACCACCTTCTCGTAGATGCGTTCGATCCCGGGGTCGGCTCGGCCGATCCCGGGGGCCAACACGCCAAGAGCGAGTGTCACGACACCCGCTACGGCGCGGTTCCACCGCGTTCGCATCACCCCAGCAAACGCGATGCGCAGGTCGTCTGTCGCGGCTAGGTACTGATTCGTCCGAGCCGTGCCGGCCCGAGATCGCCGTGCTGTCCGAAGTGTCGCCTTAACGCGTGTCCCGCTCGGGCGTCGCGCTGCCTTGCGTCAACCTCGCCCGGCCCTCGTTCAGGCTCGAGACTCGAGTTCGGTTCGTACCGCGGCGTTGAAGCCGAGCAGGACATCGTCCCCCAGGTCGATCAGGGGGCGACGGAACCTCTTTGGGTCCTCGCGAAGCCAGGCGATGATCTGCGAGTCGCTCATCCCCTCGACCTCGCGTCGCTTGGTCGGACCAACCAGTTCGACCACGCCGCCTACCCGGTTGCCCATGGCCTTGATCTCTGCCACCGACAGCGGCTCTTTGATGAGGTTGCGCTCGGACACGCGAGCGCCCAGGTCCGCCAACTTGCGTTGGGCGTCCCGGCAACCCGTTCAGCCAGGGCGTAGGTACAAGGTGGCATCCATCGGCGCCGCAGCCTACCCAGCGCGTACCGGCGCCCTCCGGATCGGCCGTGGCTAGGGGTTCATCAGAGGTCAGAGGGGGTCAGAGGCCCAGGTCAGGCGGGGTCGGAACCCCAGGTCACGCGTTGACACCCCTACCGCGGCTTCGCTACAGTACGCCGCCGTGCCTGCGCCTGGTGGCGCGGGCCAGTCATGCCCGCCTGCGACCCGTGTCGTTCGGCGTGCTTTGAAAATCTAGACCGGAAGAGGAACATGCCCACGATCCAGCAGCTCGTCCGCCACGGCCGCAAGGCCAAGCGGGTCAAGACGAAGACGCCAGCGCTGAAAGGTTCGCCCCAGCGTCGCGGAGTCTGCACTCGCGTTTTCACCATGACGCCCAAGAAGCCGAACTCGGCTCTGCGTAAGGTCGCGCGTGTCCGTCTGTCGAGCGGCTACGAGGTCAACGCCTACATCCCAGGCGTTGGCCACAACCTGCAGGAGCACTCGATCGTGCTCGTGCGTGGCGGGCGTGTGAAGGACCTTCCGGGTGTCCGCTACAAGGTCGTGCGCGCGGCGCTCGATACCGCGGGTGTCAAGGACCGTAAGCAGGCCCGTTCCAAGTACGGCGCCAAGAAGAACCAGGGGTAGTCGATGTCTCGTAAAGGTGCTGCTCCTCGTCGCGAAGTCGTCGCTGATCCTGTCCACGGCAACCTGCTGGTGACTCAGCTCATCTCCAAGATCCTGCTGCACGGTAAGCGCGGGACCGCAGAGAAGATCGTCTATGACGCGCTCGCCAAGGTCGCGGACAAGACCGGTCAGGATGCTCCGACCGCGTTGAAGAAGGCGATCGACAACATCAAGCCACAGCTCGAGGTCAAGAGTCGCCGTGTCGGTGGTGCCACCTATCAGGTGCCCGTCGAGGTTCCGCAGCGTCGTTCGACGACGCTCGCGTTGCGTTGGCTCACCCAGAACACCCGCAAGCGCCGCGAGAAGTCGTCGGCTGATCGTCTTGCGGGTGAGCTCATGGACGCGCTGAACAACACGGGCGCGTCGGTGAAGAAGAAGGAAGACCTCCACAAGATGGCCGAGGCCAACAAGGCCTTCGCTCACTACCGCTGGTAATCCGCCGGCGGCCTCCCCAGATACGGATCGATCATGTCGCAGACCGAAACCAAGGGCGGTTCGGCCGTCCGCCAGTTCCCACTAGCCCGGACCCGCAACATCGGGATCATGGCTCATATCGACGCGGGTAAGACCACGACGACCGAGCGCATCCTGTTCTACACGGGCCGTTCGTACAAGATCGGCGAGGTACACGAAGGTACCGCCGTCATGGACTGGATGGTTCAGGAGCAGGAACGCGGGATCACGATCACCTCGGCTGCGACGACCTGCCAGTGGAAGGACCACTGGATCAACATCATCGACACGCCAGGCCATGTCGACTTCACCGTCGAGGTCGAGCGTTCGTTGCGCGTGCTGGATGGCGCAGTTGCTGTCTTCGACGCGGTCGCTGGTGTCGAACCGCAGTCGGAGACCGTGTGGCGTCAGGCCGACAAGTACCAGGTTCCGCGCATGTGTTTCGTCAACAAGATGGACCGCGTCGGCGCCGACTTCTATCGCACCGTCGAGATGATCAAGGACCGCCTGGGTTCGCGTCCCATCCCGATCCAGCTGCCCATCGGTTCGGAAGAGAACTACATCGGCCACATCGACCTGATCGAGATGAACGGCAAGACCTGGTCGAAGGAAGCCGAGAAGGGTGAGCGTTGGGAGGACATCGAGATCCCCGACGAACTCAAGGCCGAGGCTGAGAAGTACCGCACCGAGATGCTCGAATCGATCGCCGACTATGACGAGGCGCTCATGGAGGCGTACCTCGGCGGCGAAGAGATCAGCAACGACCAGATCAAGGCTGCGATCCGCGCCGCGACGCTCTCGGGCGAAGCCACACCGGTCCTCTGTGGAACCGCCTTCAAGAACAAGGGTGTCCAGCAGCTGCTCGACTGCATCGTCGATTTCCTGCCGAGCCCGCTCGATGTTCCGCCGATGAAGGGCAAGTCCCTCGACGGCGAGACCGAGATCAGCCGCAAGGCCGACGACAACGAGCCCTTCAGCGCGCTGGCCTTCAAGATCATGACCGACCCGTATGTCGGCAAGCTCACCTACTTCCGCGTCTACTCGGGTGTCCTCGAGTCGGGTTCGTATGTCATGAACGCGACCAAGGGTAAGAAGGAGCGCGTCGGCCGCATCCTGCAGATGCACGCCAACCACCGCGAGGACAAGGACGCTGCCTACACCGGCGACATCGTTGCTGCGGTTGGGTTGAAGAACACCTCGACGGGTGACACGCTGACCGACCCTGACCACCAGGTCATGCTCGAGTCGATGACCTTCCCGGTGCCCGTCATCTCGGTCGCGATCGAACCCAAGACCAAGGCCGATCAGGACAAGCTCGGTAAGTCGCTCGCGGCGCTGGCTGAAGAGGACCCGACCTTCCAGGTCCGCACGGACGAAGAGACCAACCAGACCATCATCAGCGGCATGGGCGAGCTCCACCTGGACATCCTGGTGGACCGCTTGAAGCGCGAGTTCAAGGTCGACGCGAATGTAGGTCGTCCGCAGGTCGCCTATCGCGAGACCGTCGCGAAGGAAGTCAAAGATGTCGAACTGCGGTTCGTGCGTCAGACCGGTGGTAAGGGCCAGTTCGCCGTGGTCGTGCTGGACCTCGAGCCTCTCGGTCCCGGCGGCGGATTCGAATTCGTCAACAAGATCAAGGGTGGAGCGATCCCCAACGAGTACATCCCCGCCGTCGACGACGGTGTGCAGGAAGCTCTGCAGAACGGTGTGCTCGCCGGGTACCCGATGGTCGATGTACGCGTGACGCTGGTCGACGGCAAGTATCACGATGTCGACTCGTCAGAGATGGCGTTCCGCATCGCCGGTTCGATGGCGATCAAGCAGGCCGCAGCCAAGGCCAAGCCC
>JBKHYG010000124.1:0-14953 GCA_046565595.1 Actinomycetota bacterium
CGTTCACAGCAGTGGCGCCGGTGTGGCACAGGTACCGAAGCCACCGTCGCCCAGGAACCGAAGCCGGGTCGCAGCGTGCAGCACAGGTGGCGGAGCCATCGTGTGGCACAGGTGCCGAACTCTCACATCGCGCCGTGTCAGGTTTGGTGGAGGCGACCGGACTCGAACCGACGACCCCCTGCTTGCAAAGCAGGTGCTCTACCAACTGAGCTACGCCCCCGTGGGAAGGTGGATGCTACCGCCCTAGACCGGGCTGGCCCTCGGCGGATGCGCTCCTGGGGAGACAACGATCGAACCACCCGAAATGATGGTCAGAATCGTAGGTTTCGGTCGCTACTATCGGGGGTAAGGAGCAGCGTTGATCCAGCGTGACCATGGCCAGCCCGGCCCCGCTTCGTCGGGAGCCTTCTCTCACCACGCGCTCTTCTATTCGGGCCTGAACGATCTGGTCGAACAGGCGGTGCCCTATCTCCGCGAAGGCATCCAGCAGGACGAGCGGATCTTGGTGCTCGCACCCCCGAACCGGCTCGAGGCTCTGCGCGATGGGCTGGGAGGCGACTCACGGCAGGTACAGTTCCAAGACATGACCAAGGCTGGCCGCAACCCGTCGGCGATCATCTCGACATGGCGCGATTTCATCTCGAGCGGTGAGGGTCCGGTCCGAGGTATCGGCGAGCCAGCTTGGTTCGGACGCTCACCTGAAGAGCTGCTCGAATGTCACCGACACGAGGCTCTGATCAACCTGGCGTTCGCCGACGATCAGGGCACGATCCTGTGTCCATACGATGCCTCAGCGCTACCTGCCGCGGAACTCGAGAAGGCACGCACGACGCATCCGACGGTGCTCGAACAGGGCATCCCAGCGCCGATCCGATCCTTCGAGGGAGCCGGGGCCGCGCTCCGGATCCTCGACGCTCCCTTGTCGCCGGTGCCGGCTGACGCGTTGCGTTTCGAGTTCGGTGCTGACGGGCTTTCGGAGGTGCGCGCGGCGGCTCTCCGGTTCGGGATGGACTGCGGCTTGAAGCCGATGCAGGTCGACTGTTTCGTACTTGCAGCAAGCGAGTTGCTGACGAACTCTTTGAAGCACGGCGGCGGACGCGGCCAGTTGCTGTTGTGGCGCGCAGACGGATCGGTGGTCGGTCAGGTGGATGATCCTGGCTTCATCGCCGATCCGCTGATCGGCCGGCAACGCGCCGAGTTGAATGGCGGAGGCGGGCTCGGATTGTGGATGGTCAATCAGTTGGTCGATCTGATGCAGTTGCGGACAGGCACCGCCGGGACGAGCGTGCGCTTCTCGCTACGCGTGGCTCGCTGAGACACGACGACCGCCCCGGAAGCGGGGCGGTCGGTCGGCTTGGGTGCAGTCCGTCTACTTGTCTTCGCCGGCTGGCGGTTTGGCTTCTTCCCAGCCTGGCTCGTCGGCCGCCTTCTTCTTCTTCAGGAAGAACAACACGCCTCCCACCGCAGCTAGCAACATGGCGAAGAGCTTCTTGTGGCCCTTCTTCTCTGTGGTCTCATCGTGATCAGACATCACGCTCACCTCCCGGGGGTTAGGTCCATCGTACCCAGTCGGAGGAGGTTCTAACAAGGAGAGCCCTCCGAAGTGGGATCAGGCTTGGCCATCTAGGCGTTCGATGATCGCGTCGCGGATGGTCTCGGCGTCGACAGGTTCGGTGAACCGACCAGCGAGGACCTTGCCTGCAGAGGTAGCGCATCCGCCATCCCCAACGACCACGAATATAGGCACAGAACTGGTTGCTTCCTCGGACAAGAGACGCTTGACCACCTGCTCGCACGACATGCCCGGCAGAGGACATCGGAGCACCAATGCATCTGGCGGACGAGACCGCGCCAGCATCAAGACCGTCCCCGCGTCGGGAGCGCGCGAAACCTTCAATCAGTTCGGGATCCCCCAACAGAACATCGCTCATCCTCACCCCCTCCCGGCGAGCACTCGGTTCGATCCGCGCACCCGCCTCTGCCCCTTGCGATGCGCCGCGGAATCTATATCGGGTTGAGGCACCGGGGCAACTTGTCCCAGGTTCCAGACTGTGACCTATTGCCGATTCTTCCTTGCTACTCACCGGTAACAAAGTTGGAGGGGATGGCCATCGGAGTCCTCGCCCGAACTGACAACTCATCATCCTTGATGAGCCTTACTCATAAGTGATATGTTCGCAGCATGGGTGCCGGAGCGACGGTGAGGGCGGCTCGCAAGAAGGCGCGGCTGACGCAGACGGCGTTGGCGGAGCGGTCGGGCGTCTCGGTTCCGACGATCTCGCGGATCGAATCCGGGACTCACCAACCTCGCTTCGATACGGTCGAGCGGCTGCTGCGCGCCTGCGAGATGCGGCTCGAACTGACCTCGATCGGCGGCCGCGGCATCGACCGTTCGACCTTCCGGCTGCATGGCTCGACCGACCGGGTATTGACGCTGGCCGAAGAGGCGGGACGGTACGGCGTCCCCGGCCGCGATGCAGCCTGGGATCCTCGCGCGCACCTGGATGCTCTGCTGCGGCACGGTGTTCGATTCGTGGTCATCGGTGGGTTGGGTGCGCGCGTGTGGGGTTCGCCGACGGTCACCGATGACACCGACATCGCCTACGAGCACTCGCCCGAGAACATCGGCAACCTGGTGGCGGCGCTGGCCGAACTTGGCGCCACCCTGCGCAACCTGCCACACGGGATCCAGGCGAAGGTCGACGAAGCGACCTTCCGACACAGTTTCAACCTCGGGTTCGATACCGACTCGGGGAAACTGGACTGCCTTGCCATGCCCGCAGGTATAGACGACTTCGACGAGTTGGAAGCGGTCGCTGCCCGCATAGAGCTGCATCCGGGACTGGTCGTTCCTGTTGCTTCACTTGACGATCTGATCAGGATGAAGCGAGCCGCCGGACGGCCGAAGGACAGGATCGAACTGGAGGTCCTCGCAGCACTACGCGACGAACGCGAGCGCCACGCCTGACTCATCCACGGACAGATCCGCAAACTTCCGGGTGGTGGGCCTGGCTGGACTCGAACCAGCGACCTCAGCTTTATCAGAGCTGCGCTCTAACCGCCTGAGCTACAGGCCCGGAAGAGCGGGAGGATAGCAACCCGCCGCCGGATGCGGGAAGCCGATCGGAGCCGCTACTGGTCGCGTTCGACCACGATCATCTCGACCCCACCGACGACATCGGCGATGAGGTTGTAGAGGAACGCAGCGAAGGTAGTCACGATGCTGGCCACGACGGTCCAGATGCTTCCGGCGACGAAACTGATGATGAACAGCCTGAAGCCCGCGATCTGGAAGTCGCTGCGGATCAGCTCAGCAACCAGTTGCTCGATGTTCGCCACGACTCCGACCGCCCGCAGCGCCATGTAGATCAGGCCGGCGGCCAGCAACATGACGAGCATGGTGCAGAAGTAGAAGACCATCGAGAACCGGAAGACGCTGACCGGATCGAACTTGCGGATGGCCAGGCGCCCACGCCGCAGACGGCGAACCTCGCCGACGGGTCGGCGCTCTTCGCGGACAGCCGGGGCCGTTTCGGGCTTAGGTTCAGGCTTGCTCGGCGTAGCAGGCGGGACCTGTCGTGTCTCCCACGGGCGAGTCCCCGTGCCCCCTACCGGAGGAACCGTCGGCGTCCCGGTACCGCCTACCGGAGGAACCGTCGGCGTCCCGGTATCACCCACAGGCGGTACCGTCGGCGTGCGGGTACCACCCGCTGGCGGAGCGCTCGGGATCGGGGTGCCGCCTAGCGGCGGAACGGCGGGAGTCTCGCTCGGTCGGTCTACGGTCGTGGTCGAACCCGACGCTGCGACGCTCGGGGGTGCGGGCGGCGTGGAAGGCGGCTTGGACATCGGAGACGACGACGGCGTTCCCTCGAGCGGCGGCGCGAAGCTTCGCTCGGTCTTCGGTTCGTCGTCGGTCTTCGGATCTATACGCTGCCACGGCCGGACCTCGGGCATGACGGCGGTGTCGTCAGTCTTCGGCGTCATCCAGGACGGCGCGGGTGGCGTGTCGGGATCCGACAGGTCGGGGATCGCAGGGATGTCGTCCTTGCGGTCGGACTCGGTGGACGCATCCGTCGACTCCTCGCTGGGTCGTGCTGGCGCCTCGGTGCCAGACGCCTGCTGCTCGGACTGGACTGGCTTGGATGGTGTCAACCAGTCACGCCTTGGAGCCTCAGAGGGGATCGGCTCCGCTCGCGGCGGATCCGATGGCGGGGCCGGGAAACTGGGAGGCTTGACCTCCGGTCCTCCTAGCGGAGGCACGGCAGGCAGCGAGTCCTTCGTGGGCTCGTCTTTGCGTTCGTTGGGGTCCTCTCGCTTGGGGGGTTCCCAGCGATCGGGGGGACGCCAGCGTTCGGTCTTATCGGCCTGCGGCCGATCCTCGTCGGTCATCACCGCGGAAGCCTACCCGCTGGAAGGTTCGAACAATCCAGACGAGGGAAGGTCGTTCGGACCACCGTCGGGAGTACGGTGGATCGATGCGCTTCAGCCGACACGCCAAGAACAGACTCCGCCTAATCAAGCGCGGCTGCCCGCATCTGACCATGGAAGAGATCATCGATGCAGCCAAGCGTGGAGAGTTGCTCGGGAGGGACCGATCCGACGATCGGCGGAGACGGATCCACATCCGAGGTATCGTTGTTGTCCTTGTGATCGACCCCAGTCGGAGGGTTGTGATCACCTTGTGGAGGGAGCGCTGAGATGGCTGTCTATACCTATGACGAAGAGGTTGACGCCCTCTACATCCTCTTGGTCGCCGACGAAGAGGCCTCGATCGCCAAGACCGAGGAGATCGATGACCGCATCCATGTCGACCTGAACGAGGACGGCGTCATGGTCGGCATAGAGATCCTGTACCCGGGCCGAGGCGTCGACCTAGAAGGGGTGCGCTCGCGATACGGCCTGCAGGTCCGGGTCCCGTTCAAGTTCGCGGCGTGACCGCCCGAACCCGACGACGCCGCAACTCCGCTACTCGGTCGCCTCGTCGTCTGCTTCCTCTTCGAGGCGTTCGGCGGACACGGCCATCGCCACCAACTCTTGGCCTTCTGCGAGCTTCATGACTCGCACCCCGGTCGCATCTCGGCCTTGCTTGCTGATGCTCTTGGCCTTCTGACGGATCACGACACCGGCAGAGTTGATCAGGAACACCTCGTCCTCGAGCGTCACCACCGCAGCTCCCGCAACGAAGCCACGCTTGGGGGTCAGTTTCACGGCCTTCACACCTAGCCCGCCCCGATGCTGGCGCGGGAACTTGTCGAGCGCCGTCCTCTTGCCGTAGCCGGCGTCGGTGACGAGCAGCAGATCCACATCGGCATTTACGATCGCGAACGCCTCGAGGAAATCGTCGCCGCGGAACTTCATGCCGATGACTCCCTGAGCGGTGCGACCCATCGGGCGCGCCTCGTCCTCGGGGAAGGTGATGGCCTGTCCACGATGCGACACCATCAGCATCTCTTGTTCGCCGGTGCTTGGCCGCACGGCAACGACCTCATCGCCGTCCTTCAACTTGATGGCGATGATGCCGTCGCGCCGTGAAGAGTCGTACGCCTGGAACGGCGTCTTCTTGACGATGCCCTTCTTGGTGGCGATCGTCAGATACCTGTACGACTCGTAATCGCGCGTGTCGATCATCGCCGCGATGTGCTCGTCGCTGGCGATCGGCAACAGCTGCCGTATCGAGGTTCCGCGTGCGGTTCGATCCTTCTCGGGGATCTCGTGGGCCTTGATCCGATAGACGCGACCGGTGTTGCTGAAGAACAACACATAGGCGTGATTCGAGGTCGTCAGTAGGTGTTCGACGATGTCGTCCTGTTTCGCGACGACACCCTTGACGCCGCGCCCGCCGCGACCCTGAGTCTTGTAGACCGTGGACTTCACGCGTTTTGCATAACCGGCACGCGTCATGGTCAGCACGACATCTTCGTCGGCGATCAGATCCTCGAGATCGATCTCGCCAGCATCACCGGCGATGGCGGTGCGTCGCGGATCGGCGTGCTTGCTCTTGATCTCGAGGATCTCTTCGCGGATCACGGCCAGTACGCGCTTCGGATCAGCCAGGATCGCCTCGAGTTCCTTGATGGTCTTCTGCAGTTCGTCGTACTCGTCCTGGATCTTCTGGCGTTCCAGCGCAGCGAGTCGCCGCAACTGCATGTTCAAGATCTCCGTAGCTTGGATCTCGGAGAGTTCGAAGCGGCTCATCAGTTCGCCGCGCGCAACCTCGGCGGATTCGCTGCCACGGATGAGCGCGATGACCTCATCCAGGTGGTTGATCGCGACGAGCAACCCTTCCAACACATGCGCGCGTTCCTTGGCTTTGCGCAGCCGATACTCGGTGCGGCGACGCACCACGACGACCTGATGGTCCAGGTAGTGGCCGAGCATGTCCTGTAACCCGAGGGTGCGCGGCATGACGCCATCCACGAGCGAGACCGCATTGACGCCGAAGCTGGTCTGAAGATCGGTGTGTTTGAACAGGTTGTTCAACACGACCTGCGGTATCGCATCGTTGGCGAGTTCGATGACCAGACGCACACCCATCCGGTTGCTCTCGTTACGCAAACCGTCACGCAACTTGATGCCGGTGACGGTCTTCGAGTCCATCAGCGTCTGGATCTTGGCGAGCACCCGGTCGCCTGAGACCATGTAGGGCAGTTCGGTGACGACGATGCGAGCGCCACGCTTGCCCTCCTCGATCTCGGTTTTCGCGCGCAACTTCACCGAGCCGCGCCCGGTCAGGTACGCGTCGCGGATGCCCGAGGTGCCCATGATGATCCCGCCGCCTGGGAAGTCGGGACCTTTGACGATCTTCATCAATCCGTCGGCGTCGATGTCGGGGTTGTCGATCATCGCGATCACCGCGTCGATCACCTCGCCGAGGTTGTGCGGCGGGATGTTGGTCGCCATCCCGACCGCGATCCCGGTCGATCCGTTGACGAGCAGGTTCGGGAAACGCGCCGGCAGCACGACCGGCTCTTCGGTCTCGTTCGAATAGTTGGCGATGAAATCGACGGTCTCCTCGTCGATACCAGCCAGCATCTCCATCGCGATTGGGGCCAGCCGACATTCGGTGTAACGCTCGGCGGCTGGCGGGTCACCGTCCATCGAGCCGAAGTTGCCCTTGCCGTCGACCAGCGGATGACGCATCGCGAAGTCTTGAGCCATGCGGGCCAGCGCGTCGTAGATCGCCTGGTTGCCGTGGGGGTGATACTTACCCATGACATCGCCGGTGACTCGAGCACTCTTCTTGTAGTTGGTTCCGGGGCGGGCGCCGAGTTCGCTCATGCCCCACAGGATCCGGCGGTGGACAGGCTTCAGGCCGTCACGAACATCGGGCAGGGCGCGCCCGACGATCACGCTCATCGCATAGTCGAGGAAGCTGCGGCGAACCTCGTCCTCGAGGTCGATCGCTTCGATGTTCGGTTCGAGCGTGGGCTGGTCAGGCATGGTTCCTCAGACGGCTGCGGGAGGGCTGTTCTAGGCCTTGCAGTCTAGTATTTCTGCAGGCCAGGCGGGGCGGGTGCGCGCGCTTCGAGAGCCTCTTCCCGGGCGGGTCTAGGCGTCCTCGGGCCGCACCGTTCTACCGCCAGGACGCTTCAGCCATAGCTCCCCGTCCTTCAGGATCGGGAGTCCGAGGAACACATCGTTGCGGTCCACTACCACGCACCTTCCGGTGAAGTAGTCCTCCGACCGCATGAGCGTCATCCCCGCCTCGATCACAGGCCGTCGCGACTCCAACCCTTCGAGCAGCGTCGCGCAGGCTCCGTTCTCGTCCTCAGCAAAGGCGACCAGAAGGTGCTCTGAGGTGATCGCATCGTGACCCAGATCCGATCCGATAGATCCTGCCCGCTCGATGCAGCGCATCAGCCGAGGCGTCGGTTCGAGGTGGCTCATCGGAGTCGATGAACCCCACCGCCACTCGGGGGCTTCCAGCAGTTCTTCCAGTCCGGTCCTCGCCAGTTGGAGGACCCCCCGCTCTTCGAGGAAGGCTGCCGGCCACCCGTGCTTGTCGCCCAGCATCGACAGCATCACATGTTCGCACCCCACGGCGCGATGCCCAAGGGTGCGAGCCCGATCACCCGCACCCGTGAAGCAGCGATGCAGTCGTTGGCTGAACAGCAATGGGCGGATCTTAGTGTCGAGCCTTCTCTGAGATTCAAAAGGCGCCCCGCTGGCGGCGCCCGTGAACCCGGAGGTAGGGCATCCCATGCACCCTGGACTAAGGTTGTAGCAACTTGCTACACTTGAGATACGTCGAAGAGGAGGCCCGGGATGGCATCCAGTATGCCGATACGAGTTACCGACGATCTGCTCGCGTCAGCGAAACTCGCCGCAGAAGGATCGGGGCGCAGCGCGTCTCAACAGATCGGGCACTGGGCCAGGTTGGGGCGCGAACTGGAGCGTTCCGGCGTCGTCTCGGTCCGCGAGATCGCTGAAGTTCTGGCCGGTGCTCGCCCCTACGATGACTTGGACGCCAAGGCGCAGGCCATCGTCCGTGCAGCCTGGGAGGGGATGATCGAGGAGCGCCGCGCCGCGCTGAACCTCAAGCAGCTGTTCGAGAACGAAGGTCGGACCTGGGTCGAAGCAGACCCTGACGGCAACATCGTCCAGCATCCGGTCAAGCGAACCAAGAGATCACGCGGCTGATGCCCGATCCGGTTCTCCACCTGATCGCGGGGCCGAACGGGTCAGGGAAGTCCACCTTGTGGGAACTGGTTCTGGGACCAGTCCTGCTCCTTGAGTTCGTGAATGCTGACGCGATCGCGGCACAACATTGGCCCGACGATCCGATGGCGCATGCCTACGAGGCTTCAACTGCGGCGACCGAGCGGCGAGCTGAGTTGATCGCGAAGCGGCGATCGTTCGCGACCGAGACGGTCTTCTCGCATGACTCGAAGATCGATCTGGTCACGAGCGCGGCCGAGAACGGCTATCTGGTGACACTCCATATCGTCGCGGTCCCCCTTGAGCTGGCGGTGGCCAGGGTCAGTAACCGCGTCGAGAACGGCGGCCATGCGGTGCCATTGGACAAGATCCAGGAACGCTACGGCCGACTGTGGGGTCACTTGGCTCGGGCGATCACCGTCGTTGAGCAGGCGCGGGTCTATGACAACTCTGCGGCGAGCAAGCCATTCCGGCCCGTTGCCGAGTTCGAACGCGGAGCCTCGCTGTGGGCGGACTGGCCCGCGTGGATGCCGGCAGAACTGCAGCAGGCGACCGATTAGCCGAGTCTTTCGCGGGTGAGTCCGCTCAGGCCCGGATCACATCCAGGCCGGGGATGTCGTCGTAGTCGTCGTCCTGGGTCACGACCGGCACGCCGTGGGCGAGCGCGGTGGCCGCGATCCACGAGTCGTTGATGGGCATCGATCGGCCGTGGCGACGCAATGTCTGGCGCAGATCGGCCCAAGCTTCGGCGACCGTAGCGGAGATCGGCATCGGGCCGAAGGACGCGGCCGCGGTCAGGGTGGAAAGGCGTCGCGCGCGAGTCTCGTCGTCTTCGGCGGCCAGGACGCCGACGCGCAACTCGCCGAGAGTGATGACCGAGACCGTGAGCATGGCAGGGAGGTCGTCGGTGCGCAGCCGGCGCCCGGACTCGGCGGCGATGAAGAGAGATGTGTCCGCGAGCCCTGCCGGGATCATGCGTCTAGGTCGTCGGTGGTCTGGTTGCCGACTACCTCGAGAAGATCCTGAGCCATCGCGGGGTCGGCCTGGCGATCGGCGAACCGGCGGACGAACTCGTCGCGGGGCATCCAAGTGATACCAGTGTCGAGCGGGACGAGCTGCGCGACCGGCCGTCCGCTGACGGTGATGGTCACCGGCTGCCCAGCCTCGACACGCTTCAGTATCTGGCGCGTGTTGTTGCGTAGATCCCTGGCGGCGGCCGTCTCCATGCCCACGAGTGTAGCACTTCTGCTACGCTCGATCGCCTGGACGCTGCTGACTAGGGGTTTCGGTTAGGGGGAGTCATCCGCGGATGAGTTGCGGATATCCCGCGGGCAGAGATGTGCGAAAGCGCGGCGTCCTCAACGGATCATCGTGATCGAGGTGTCGGCCTGGCAGTACGGCGCTGGCCCGATCGTCGATGTCTGATCGAGGGCCTCGCAAGCCGGGAAGTCGATGGCCGCTACCGCGAGCAGTCCGAAGGGAACCAGCCAGGGATCGTTCTGCCTCTCGGGATTCACTGAGGCGTGCACATCGAACGAATAGACCCCGCCCGTCGTGCCTTCGAACTCGCCATTACCCGGGCGAGCCGAGCGGTTCCACTCATCCCCCTGCGGAGTGGTGATGGAGGAGGCACCGGCCTGTAGGGCGGGGTTGTTGTGGGTGCGGAAGACCCCGTAGGGGGTTCGAGGAAACTCCAGCGAGCGACCCGCCCCGATCATCACGCCAGAACCCGCGCCCGGATATGCGCTTGCGTACGCCTGCGTGCCACCCCAATCTTCTGACAGAGACACATGCACATCGGACCCCGACGCGACAGCCAACAGGCGGCCGCCAGGCGGAAGCTCGATCCAACCCTTCACATCCACCATCGGCCCATCGCTGCCGATGTACTCGAAGACATGGTCGACCCGCATCGGTTCGTCGTCGCTGAGCGGACCAACCCCACCACCCGCGCATGAGATCGGACTCGGCCGGAATCGTTCCCCATCCCACCCGGCCCGGAACACCTCGGCGCCATCATCGGCAGCCCACACCATGAAGGGCTGGCCATTGTCCGGGTGCGGCCACTCCGGCGAAGCCTGCCCATATGGACTCCAAACGCTGCTGCCTTCACCGAAGGCCGTGAACCCGGCGTCGTCCTGCGCCCACCCCTTCCGACAGATCCGCACCGAGTGTTCCTGGGGGACGAAGCCCGAGATACCTGAGGCGATCGGAAGTTCCGCCGGACGCTCCACGGTGAAGCTGAACCACGAGGCCCCGTTCAGCTCGAACTCGTACCGCGGCCCACCGGGCTTACCCCCGGCCGGATATTCAAGATCATCGGCGACCGCCTCGGTTACACCGACCCCAAGCAGCGCCGGGAGCAGGCCACTGAGGATCCAGGTGCGCCGGTTCATCGTCTACACATGGGGCGTGATCATGGACAATCCATTGGTCAAACAGCGGATCTGGGTGGGGAACAAGATGCCCCCGGCCAAGACCTCGCAGCGCACCGGGTCGTAGAGGAAGAACCCTTGGTTCGTCTCCAATCTCATGGCACCTCGGATGTGATACACCCACTCGGTACCCACCCAGGTAGTTTCGCAACGCAGCGACCCAGTACATGTTGACCATGTAACTGCGGGTTCGTTCCCTACATCCGTGGAGAGACTCCAGGCTCCGATCCCCGTGGCATAGGAAAGACCCTCCGGATCGGCCGACGCGCAAAGCCCTTGAGTGATCGCCTGCCCGTAGAAATCGCCGGTCGGCATGCCGGTCGAATCCGTGATCGGCGACACCAGTCCCGCGCTACCCGCGCGGCACTCCACAGACTTGAGCGGTTCTCCGAGGACAACTCGGTGCGCCAGCGCGAATGTCGGCTGCGCGAACACATCCGGCGGTGGGATCTCCGCCCCCACACCAGTGAAACCGATCGAACTCGCTGCCATCAATATCACGACTGATGCACTTCGACTTCTTCATCCCCGGCTCCTTCCCCCTCGGACCGAACATATGTCCATTTTGAGAGAAAGAGAGAGTTGTCAAGGGTTGAACCTCCCGCCCACATGACCGGGTCCCGAGGATCTCGGCGGTCAGCGACACTCATCCGCAGATGAGCTGTGGATAACCGTTGGAGCAGGGATGGCCGAATGGGGTGGCGAACCCTCTAGGGGCCTGGGAGACCAGGTTGCGCTACCACGGAGGGAACCACATGCGCGCTCGTTCGATCATCTTGTTGACCACGGTCCTGCTCATGGCAGGCGCACCTGCTCACGCCACCAGCGTTGGATGCGTCGACACTGGAGGCGTCGAGCGCCTGACGAGCGACGGGTTCAGGGCCACCTTCGAAGCCCCGGCCGTGACCGCGCCCGAGCTGGCAGCCACCTACGCAGAGACCGGCCCCTTGGTGACGCCTCACCGGACGGTCAGTTTCCCGTTCGTCGTTGACGCGACGCCGCGCTCACAGGTCGTGATCGAAGCTTCGATCAACTGGGAGACGCCGAGCGACTATGACCTGTACCTGTTCGACTCTGACGGCGAGGTCCTGGCTCGCTCGGATGAGATGTTGGGTCAAGGGCAGGAGGACACTTCCGAGGCCTTGATCGGCGGCGCGTTGCACTGTCAGCGCGTGCGCCTGGTGATGCGCAACTGGGCGGGGATCCCTCTGCAGCAGATCAACCTCGAGGTATCCGTTACCCCCGCGGGTGACATGCTCGCCTGCGGCGACGCAGACCCAGCGCCCGGCTGCGAAGGCAAGACCGAAGGAGAGGCGCCTGATCTGGTTGCCGACGACTTGACGCGACTGTGGCTGGCGGGCGATCCGGGACAGGCATCGATGGTGAACGACTATCAAGAGACGCTGACCCAAGAGCAGTGGCCGTTCTTCGCAACGATGTCGTCCGAACGGCCAAGCGGCGGCGTACCGAACCAGCACACCCGCGCATTGGTCGGGTTCCGCGATCAGCCTCGCAACCCGTTGTTCGCGCACTTCGAGATCGAGTTGGACGCGCCGCTGAAGATCGATGGAGCACCCAGTGTGCTGCTGTGGGTGCAGACCCCCGCAGCCGGCCCGACGACTCGACTGTTCGCCGACCTTTGGGCCGACGACTACCTGCTGGCTTCCGCAGAACTTGAAGGCGGCGAGCTGGTTGGTGCGCGCGACCCGATCCCCGTCATATTGAACTTCGATGAGGTCGACGCGACAGCGTTCGGCTCGATCATCCTGAAGATCGGCATGGAGCCCGTCGCCACCAGCGACGGCGCAGTCGGCAACCCCGAAGACGCCCACCTGACCCTCTGGTACGGCTCCGCCCAGTTCCAAAGCCGCCTCACGCTGTAAGCGCGCGGCTCGGGACTGGCCTAAGACTCATCCCCGGATGAGTTGTGGTCAGCAGCGCTCGTATACTCATTCCGATGGAGTTACCCGGGTCGGACCTGGTCGAAGAGGGGCTCGCTGATCTTCAGCGCGGCGAGATGTCGATCGCCTCCCTGCTGGTTTCTATCGGCCGACCACGCCTGGTCGCCTGCGGCATGAAGGTCCCACAACCACTGGTGTCCGATCCCGAAACAACCCTGTACGAGATACTAGCCGCCGAGCACGGAGACGACGCCCATTCGCGCTACAACGCGTTGATCAGGACGCTGGTCAGCTATGAACGCGCCCTGGAATGCGCCAGCTGACTACCGCGAAACTCGCGCATCGCTTCATGGCCATGCTCTCACATGGCACGAAGGAACCGGTCCGCATCTACTTCACGGGCGGAGTGACCGCATTGCTCCACGGGTGGCGCGACACGACCGTGGATGTCGACATCAAGATCGACCCCGACATCGACGAAGTGATGCGGAAGCTCCCCGGCCTGAAAGAGGAGCTCGGGATCAACATCGAGCTCGCATCGCCAGACCAATTCATCCCAGAACTGCCCGGCTGGCAGGAACGCAGCATCTACATCGCCACCGAGGGCAACATCTCGTATTACCACTATGACCCGTACAGCCAGGCACTATCCAAGATCGAACGCAGCCACCAGCGCGACCAGGAGGATGTCGCCAACATGATCAATGACGGTTTGATCGAACGCACACGGCTGAAGGAACTGTTCGCACAGATCGAGGACGACCTATACCGCTATCCCGCGATCGACCCGCCATCCTTCCGCCGTAAGGTCGAACAGATCACCACGACCCCGAAGCCTGATCCCTGAACCACGCGGACACATCGGGGGATGTTGCTGAGCTCGTCAACCGGGTTGCGGTAGTCCGATGACCTTGATCGGATCTGTGGTCGTCTCGTTTCCGGCAGCATCCCGCGCCGTCAGGGTCACGATATGGATCCCGGGAGTGAAGCGGTAGGAGTCCCCACCGCCACGGAACCGTTCTTGGCCATCGGGGCCCTTGATACTCCAGATGGTCTCGCGGACTCCACCTCCCTGCCAGGGGATATCAGAGGTTTCTGCTAGCAGGGGAACGCTTCCGTAGACGATGGCCACCGCCTGCGGCTCACCCGTTTCCGGATCCGCGACCAGATACGGTTTCGGGCTGATGATCCGAGCCTTTGGCGGGATGTGGTCCACCCAGATCTCGCCGAAGAACGGCTGATAGACCCACTGGGGAGCTGGCCTGTTGTACGGCCATGCCGGAGGGGTCGGCTCGGGGTCGAGGAGCTTCATCCAAACGGTGTAGTTGGTCGCGCTATCGGGACTCACCTTGGATGTGTCCCACAGGATGAACTCGTCTCCCAGGCTGACGCTCCGGGCCAGGGTCGTCCAGGGTCCATCGCTGTCCGCGGGGCGCGTCCTGATCCAGATCCTGTTCTCATCTGTCAACCCGCTGCGCCAACGGTACGCCCAACCGATCTTGCCCTGCTGGCCGGCTGACCTGTGGCCTGCGACATACAGCGCCGACAGAGGGCCGTTATACCACCGCGGGTCGGCCTCACTGGGCACCGAAGCGGCCATCGGCACCAACAAGCCGGCAAGCACCGACCCGATGACAGCGGCCCTACCCTTGCGACCACGCGTTCGCTTCACTATGTGACTCATGCACCTATCACGAACGAACAAGGTGGCCGTCAGTTACCTCAAGCCGCGACGGATGCCATTCGAAGGGTGCAGATCCGGTACAACTCATACACAACCGAGTGGTCAGTTGATCCCGCCGAGCCCTCACCCCGCGCGCGCACCCCGAGGAAGCCACAACCCGATGTTGTCCGCCCCGGCCCCCACACAGCCGCAGCGGCCGGCGAAGCGTTCGCAGTGACGAGGGCTTGGAGGGGACCCCGTCGCGCAGCGACGGGGAGGCGCCAAGCGAGCGCAGC
>JBKHYG010000125.1:0-3921 GCA_046565595.1 Actinomycetota bacterium
GGCCGTGCCGTTCGTCAGGACCGCCACGGAGTTCGACTTGATCGTCAACGAGTAGACCTGTTGCGGATCCTCGGCTATCTGCCTGCAGACCCGTCCAACCCCAGGCGTGTACGCCATGGATAGGTCGTCCCTGGACTGCAACGGGTAGCGGGACTGGACCCGGATCTTGCCGCCGCGATGCATGTCGATGACGCGGTCCGCGACGCTTCGGACCTCGACACCCTGCACCCGTTGGGCCGCGCGCTGGATCTGCTTGGCGTGCGCTTCGTCACGACATTTGACCGTCAGATCTCGAACGACGACCTTGCCGCGGTGTTCGACCAGGTCGACGGCGCCGAGGTCTCCCCCGGCACGGCCGATCGCACTGGTCAACCGGCCGAGGGTCCCAGGCTTGTTCTGCAGGTTCACCCGAAGGGTGAAGGTGTAGCCGGCTGACGGAGAAGCGATGCTCATCTGGACAGCGATGATAGCGGCCGGCGCCCCTAGGGATGGATGGGAGTGTGACACGGAGGCGGCCACTGGGGCCGCCTCCGATGATCAGATCAGTAGGTGACTTCTGGGAGCCAGGTGTCCGGCGCAGAAAGCGGAGCCTCCGGCTGGCCGGCAGCACCGGCCGGGATCGGCCAGGTCTTCCAGTCTCCCTGGACTCGCCCGTTCAGGCCAAGCACCCCTTGGGCCAGGCCGAGCTCGGCCAGAGGGCTGCCGCCCGGGCCGGTCACGGGCAGACCGCACGACCAGATCTCTTCGATCATGACGGGCGCCGAGTTGCCGAAGGTGTTGTCGGCCCAGCAGTTCCCGGGACCGCTGGAAGCTCCCTGCCCGATATCGAAGGAGTCCGGGAACTCTTCGGCATCGTGGGTCACGGTGTTTCCCCAGACGGTGTTTCCGCTCGAGATCCACAGGTTCTGATCAGGTAGCGGCGTCAGGACGATCCCGGCGAGAGCATGGTCGGTCACCTCGTTGCCGTAGATGATGTTGCCAGCGCCTCCAGCGATCGCGATCCCTACCCCGTAGAAGGTCCCGGCGAGGCTTGTGCCCGGAGCGAGCCGGTCGTTGTTGTCCAGGATCTTGTTGTTCTTGATGATGATCCCGCGCTGGGGTGGCCGCTCTTCGCCATCGAGCGAGTTCGGAACGATCCCCATCGCGTTCCGCACCCAGTCGGAGTTCTTCAGGACCAGGTTGCCGCCCGCGTTGGTGCCGGAATATCCCAGCGCGTTGCTCTCGGCGATGATGTCGGTGATCGTCGCGTCGCACGGGAAACACTCGCCGATGTAGAAGCCCGAGTCAGCTCCGCCGCTGGCGTAAGAGTTATCGATCTGGCCGCAACGCGAATCGAAAGCGTAGATGCCGTAGAGACCGAAGTTGTGGGCGTTGATGTAGCGCGCCCAATATCCCTTCGCGTGGAAGAAGAAGATGCCGTGGCGGCGGAAGTTTCGGACCGTCAGGTTCTCGACCAGCACACCATCGGTGCTGACGACATTGACGCCGATCTCGCGCGTGTTCTGGCCGTCGATGACGGTGCCATAACGGCTCTCTCCGCGGAGACGCAGGTACGGTACCTTGACCTCGATCGGCGGGAAGGTCCCGTTCCGCAACACGACGGTGTCGCCGGGAGCCGCGAGGATCTCGAGTTCGGTCGCACCCACGGTTCCCGCCGCGGTACGGATCAATATCCGAGTGACCGACGGAAGCGGAGCATCGACCATCAGGGTCGTGCCCGAGCCAGGCATCGGGGCGGTGACGGGAAGATCACATGGTGTGGTCTCGAACCCCGTCCCGTCACTCTCTGCTGAAGCAGGCAACGGGATCATCGCGATGGCCGCTATGGCCGCTAGTACTCGGAACTTGCGCATCATCTATCTCCTTCTCCGGCGGGGATGATCATCAGTTCGCCCTTCATCCCCATGTGGTTGGCACAGAAGAACGGATATGTGCCTGGCTCGAGATCTTCGACCCCTTCGACCAGCGTCGAGTGGCCGAAGGGGATCACCTCTGAACTGAACAGCCGCTCGAGGTCCTCGCGGCCAGGTTTCCAAGCGTCGCTGTAGATGGCGTGACCCCAGATGTGCAGGTTCACGAAGGTCAACTGCCCACCTTGCGGAACGATCAGGTAAGGGGAGACGAGTTCACTACCGACCTGCACCGTCGATGCGTAGCCAGAGGTCCGGGTGACCGCGTAACTCATCGGCGGATCGACCGTTCCAGCCTCCACCGACGGAACCGCAGCCGAAACGGCCAACAGCGTCGCCACGATCAAGCGCTTAGCCAACGACGACCAACCTCCCCACCATCGGTCCGGGCGTGGGCCCATCTCCGGGATGAACGCTGCAGTAGAAGGTGTACTCACCGGGAGCAAGCGACGACACCCCTTCTACCGGCGCGACCCGGTCGAGCAGCGCGCCGCCAGGCGGTGTTTCCGATGCGAAGAGCCGCGTCGCGTCCCCCGGGCAAGGTCCCCCTATCGAGTAGTCGTCTGCGAGCCTGGTCCCGTCCGGCTGTACGCAGGTGACGCTCACCAGGTCGTGCGGTAGGCCGGTGTTCAGGTTGCGATAACTAAGGGTGCTGCCCGCCGGGATGATGGCCGGGATCCCGAGGTTGTCGGAGCCGGGCAGATAATCGAGATTGTCGTCCGGGGTTCCGCCGACATAGGTGACGACCACGAAGTCAGCAGCCTGCGCAGGGATCAGAGGCAGGACTGTCGCGCAGGCAAGCAGGAACGCGAGGAACGATCGGTGCATCCAGGACGATTTCGTCACCGGCTGGTCGGATTCCTCCCAGAACTTCCCGGCGTCTCGGTTCCTATCTTGCCGCTCTGACCGCATCTAGGGAGGAAGGGTCTTCGAGACTCGAGACATCACCGGGGTCCTCGCCGAGGGCGATAGCACGCACGGCCCTTCGCACGATCTTCGCGCTGCGTGTCTTGGGGAGGGCATCTACGAAGGCGATGCGATCAGGGGTGAAGGCCTTACCCAAGCCCCTTGCAACCGCGGCCTTCAAGGCCTCCCTCAACTCGTCGGACTCTTCGGCGTCCTTGCGCAAGACGACGAATCCCCAGACCTTCTCTCCCTTGACCTCATCCGGGATACCGACAGCAGCTGCTTCCACCACGGCAGGATCTGCGACCAGCAGACTCTCGACATCAGCCGGTCCTAGTCGCTTGCCGGCGATCTTGAGGGTGTCGTCGCTGCGGCCGTGCAGGTACCAGTAGCCCTCCTCATCCCGGCTCGCCCAGTCCCCATGCACCCACATCCCGGGGAACCTCGACCAGTAGGTCTCGATGTAGCGATCGGGATCGCCCCAGATGCCCCGCGTCATCCCCGGCCACGGTTTGCGGCAGACCAGTTCTCCGATCTGTCCAGGAGGGAGCGAGGTGGCGTCGTTCGGATCCACCACATCGATCGCCATCCCGAGGGCTGGGAGCCCGAGCGAGCAGGGTCGCAATGGAACCAGCGGGGTCGGCGAGACGAAGCAGGCTCCGACCTCGGTGCCGCCCGAGAGGTTGATGATCGGGCAGCGCTCGCCGCCGACGACCCGGAAGAACCAATCCCACGGCTCCGGGTTCCAAGGTTCGCCGGTTGACGCCAATATGCGGAGGCTCGACAGGTCGTGCGCGCGCACAGGCTCATCGCCGTGCGGCATCAGCGCGCGGACGAGCGTGGGCGACACGCCGAGGGTGGTGATCCGATGCTTCTCCACCAACGCCCAGAGCCGGTCGTTGGCTGGATGATCAGGTGCGCCGTCGTAGAGCATGACCGCTGCACCGTTCGCATGCGCGCCGATCGTCTCCCAGGGGCCCATGATCCACCCCATGTCGGTGACCCAGAAGAGCAGTTCTTCGGGGTGAAGGTCGACCTGATGCGCGACCTCTTGGGCGATCTTGACCAGGAACCCTCCGTGGACATGGACGACACCCTTGGGCTT
>JBKHYG010000126.1:0-4406 GCA_046565595.1 Actinomycetota bacterium
CGCGTAACGATCCTGCGAGGGTCTCCTCACCAGGGCCTCCTTGATCGCCAGCGACGCTTGCATGATCGATATACGCCGCTTGGGCCTTACAGGTTTACACGCTCTAGCCGCGAGCCATCGCTAGGAGGAGCGCCACAGCGCCAGCCAGATAGCAGTATCGGCCGAAGCCTCGGATCCCGACCCTCCCGATGATCGAAAGGAACCAGCGCAGAGCCCACCAGCCCGAGGCGGCTGCTGCGGCCACGCCGATCGCGAAGGTTGGGAGTTCCTCGCCGAAGGCTCCCTGGGAGACCATGTCTGGCAGTTCGAGGACGACGGCTCCGGCGATCACGGGAACCGCCAACAGGAAGGAGTACCGCGCGGCCGCTTCACGGCTCAAGCCCAACCGCATGCCGGCAACGATCGTCGCGCCTGAGCGCGATATCCCCGGCAGGATCGCCAAGGCTTGCGCGCCTCCGATGGCCCAGGCGTCCTTCTGGTTGACCGTCTGCCGGTCCGGTTCGATCTTGGCGTGCTCGATCCGGGCCTCGGTCGATGTCAGCAGATAACCGGTGACGAGGAGTAGGAAGGCCGCGAGCACGGGCCGATCGAAAGCGTCACCGATGACCGCCTGTCCGGCAACTCCGACCACGACCGCCGGGATCGAGCCGATGAAGAGCAACTTGACCAAGAGTTTCTGGTTGCTGCTGGCCCCCGACCACCCGGTGAGCGTCCTGATGACGAGACCTATCTCGGGGCGAAGCGCGACGACGACTCCGACCAAGGTGCCAAGGTGCAGGGCCGTGGCGAAGGCCAGGGTCGGTTCGTCGATCCCCAAGGCCCAAGGGACGATCAGCAGATGACCGCTGGAGGAGATGGGTAGGAACTCGGTGAGTCCTTGGACGATCCCGAGGATCAGGGCAGCTAGAAGCGACACAGCGGCGGAGCCTAACTAGATGAGGAGCTAGTGCCCGCCTACGCGGGCCCCGTCCAGCGCGGCCGAGCACCCGCAGCCTTCGCGGCTGGTGGGAAGGGCTGGGATGGCCTCGGCGAGCGTCTCTCGGAGGCGGTCGTTGTTGGCGTTGAACACCTCGATCACCTCGGGCACCGTCACCGGAGCGACCCCTTCGACTCCAGCATCGAAGTCGGTGATAAGGCTGATGTTCGCGTAACAGAGGGCTAGCTCGCGGGCCAGCGCAGCCTCGGGATATTGGGTCATGTTGATCACATGCCAGCCCATCTGGCTGAACCACTTCGACTCGGCTCGTGTCGAGAAGCGAGGGCCTTCGATCACTACGACCGTCCCGGTCTCATGGACACTCACGCCGGCGTCCTTGGATGCTTGCACCATCGCTCGCCGAAGCGACGGACAGTAGGGATCGGCCAGCGAGACATGTACCGTCTCGGGGCCGTCATAGAAGGTCGAAGGACGACCGCTGGTCCTGTCCACCAGTTGGTCGGGAACCACGAAGTGCCCGCGTTCGACATCGGGTTGCAGCGAGCCAGCAGCGGTCGGCGCGAGTATCTGCGTGACGCCGATCTCTCGCATCGCCCACAGGTTGGCGCGATAGTTGATCGCGTGCGGTGGGAACTCGTGCTTCCGGCCATGCCGCGGCAGGAACGCGACCCTTCGTGATCCCATCTCGCCTACGACCAGAGGAGCGGAAGGATCCCCGTATGGAGTGGAAACCTTGATCTCTTCGGCGTCGGTCAGGAAGTCATAGAACCCCGAGCCGCCGAAGACCCCGACCAGATCGCTCACGAGGCTTCGGCGGACTTCGAGCCGGCGGACTTCGAACCAGACGACTTCGAGTCCGACGCCTTCGAGCTCGTGCCAGAGGCCTTCTTCGAGTCTTCCTTGGGTCCCGACTTGGAAGTTTCTCCCGGTGTGAGCGACTTGCTGGAGCGGTTGTCGGTCGCGTAGAAGCCGGAACCCTTCAGGACCACTCCTACGGGGTGGAAGATCCGCTTGAGCTGTCCGCCGCACTCTTCACAGGTGGTCAGCGGGTCGTCGCTGAACCGCTGGACGACCTCAAGGCGGGCATCGCACGCGGTGCATCGGTACTCATAGGTGGGCATGAAGACCCAATGGTACCTGAGCATCAACCCGACCGAGAAGCCGGATGGGAGGGTATGACGGGTTGGCGTCGAAACATTGAGGGCGAACCCCTACCCGGGGTAGAGGAGGGAATCAGACATGAGGAAACTTGCGTTACTGGCCATCGCGGCCGCGGCTCTAGTGCCCGTCCAGGCTCAAGCCTTCGGGCACTGTGCGACCGAGGGCGGCACCACGCTGAGCGTCGCTGACGGCACAAGCCCCCACGCTTTGGATGAGGCCAACGACTACGGCGGCACCGTCTTCGGTAGCGGTTCGGGTTCCGAGCCGATGGCCGACATCTACCGCGAGGGCACCGACCTGATCGCCGCATGGCTCGACCGCGACCCTGACACAGGAACGCTGCGCGCCAACGCACAGGTCGCCGATCTCGGTACCGGCGTCATGATCAACGCCAACTTCTACATCCAGTGGAACTACGCGGGAACCGATCCCGACAAGGCCCAGCGTTGGGCGTCGATCCGCATGAAGGGCTACGACACCGCGTACTCCTACGGCTACTTCGGAGCGAGCACCATCCCGACCTCGGGTGGAACCTTCTTCACGGTCGGTACCACCACGGGAAGCGTCGATGTCGAGAACGACACGCTCTCGGTGACGCTGCCCGCCGACACCGACTGGGGTTCGCCGACGGTTGGCGCGACGCTGTTCGCCGTGACCGCCGAGTCGCGGATCCTGCTGGGTTCGCCCGAGCAGCTGCCCCAGAACCCTCTCGGCTGGCGTCACGGGTTCGTCTACCCGGCTGACATCGCTGACAGCTGGTGCAACGCGATCGTCGACTGATGATCCTTCGAACACGGACGGGCGCCCTTCGGGGCGCCCGCTTCGCTTCATGGCTTCCCTACGCCAGGGGGATGATCCTCGCTTCGGCCGTGACGCGGTAGCCGGTCGAAGTGATGCCCTCTACCTGCAGAGTCCTGAAGCAGCATCCCGATCCGTGAACGACCTCGAGCTGCCAGGTCTGGCGTCCATCGGGAGCGACGAAGTACGGTTCCGTCGTCATGCCGCGCAACTGTCCTTCGACATAGACGCGGAACTCTGCGATCGAAGCCTCGGTCACATCGACGCGGACACACGCCTTGCCGATGATGATCGCGCCGCGAGTCTCGCTGGTCGGTCCAGCCGGCAACGCTGGCGACCTGATCCCGCACGCATCTGCGTACACGACGCCGGGTCGCGGATCGGTGATCGACAGTTTGGGGATGCCGGTCAACCAAAGGTAACGGTTGTTGGTCGAACCGAGGTTCCACTTCTTGGACAGGTACGAGCCTGGAGCCGGCTGGAGGTTGAAGTAATCGTCCTTGCCGCAATCGAACACCTGGACCGCGCAGACATCAGACGAGTAGCCAGCGGCCTTCGGGCCGCCGTCGTTGTAACACATGATGTCGCGACCGTCGATGCAATGGCCTGCGCCGGTCGTGTTCGGTGCAGAGTTCTGCACGGCTCCGAGGTTGTGGCCAAGTTCGTGCAGCCAGGTCCTGTAGGCGGTCGTGCGGTCCCAGGTGACGGCGAACATCGGCTGGGTGCCGTTGCCGTTGTTCGCGTTGCCGGTCCCCGGCGCGTCATCCAGGTAGAGGTTGCCGGTGCCGCTGCACGAGCATGCGCTGCGGTCGTCATAGTGGACCCAGTGTTTGACTCGAAGATCGTTGTATCCCATCAGCGTCAGGTCGCGGCTGACCGTGGAGAAGTTTGCGTCAGCCATGTCGGTGGGAAGCACCGCTTCCTCGACGATGATCTCGCCGCTCGAGTCACAGAGGACATAGACGCCTCCGCCGGTAGCGCCTCCGTCGATCGCCGCCTCGTTCAGGTATCCCGACGCGCCGCGAACCGCGTCTCGGATCTCGTTCGCCTTCTGGTCGTACAGGTCAGCGTCGTCGTGTGCGCGCGCATAGATGACTCGCGCGAAGTAGGGCTGTGCGAGGGTGTCGGTGACGCACTGCGGCTCTGATGGTCCCGCGTCTTCGGCGAAGGTGGGCAGAGCCGGGTCGGTCCCGTGGGTGAAGCCGACGCTCGTACCGTCAGGAGCGAATACCTCTAACAAGCTGCTTCGATCTCGGCAGGCTTCGCCCAGCCCTTCCACGGCTGCGGTCGCAGGACAGGCCGGTGGCTGATCGGGCGAAGGCACGCTGGCGGCCGCCGGGCCAGGGACGGTCGAGATCAGCAGGCCGGACAGGGCCAGGGTTGCAAGACGCATGGGTATCTGATTTCGGCGCGGAACCGGGAGTTCCCTACCTGACCTCGAAGGACCCCTCTTCGGTGATGATCCGATGCATCCGGACATCGTGGGGTTCTGCGGGGATCCGGGCGACCA
>JBKHYG010000127.1:0-1117 GCA_046565595.1 Actinomycetota bacterium
CGAGCGATGGTCGACACTCGATCGCCGAGTTCTTCGTGATGCGCAAGTACCGCCGATCGGGGCTAGGGACCGGTATCGCCGAGCACATCTTCAAGTTGTTCCCCGGGAAGTGGGAGGTGCATCAGACTGTGGCCAACACGGGAGCGCAGGCATTCTGGCGCGAAGTTGTTGGTCGCGTGTCCGACGGAGCGTACGAAGAGGTCGACGGCGGGGACGCTCGTCCCGGCCCCACCCAACTGTTCGAAGTAGCGCCGTGAATGCTGAGCTCGGCGTGGCAGACGACCGGTCCCGACGGTTCGTGCGTTCGGAGTAGCCTTGCCGTCCACGCGTAACCAGTTTCGGCCGGTGAGCCGCCGGTTGTACTGCGGACTAGGAGCGAGCAAGGTGACGAGCGCTAGTAGGGCAGCAACATGCTTGCTGGTGGTGGGATCGCTCGCATCCCAGGCGTGCTCGACCATACAGAAACCGCAGGATCACATTGTGCTGGGATCCGAGGTACGGCTCGTCCGGTATGAGCCCTCCCCATTCGAGGCGGCACCCATCGTCGCTCCCTCGGAACCCTTGAACCTCGAGATGTACGACTGCCGGGGCTTCGAGATGTTCGATACCGCTCAGTCGGGCTATGACCCCGAGACGAAGATCCTGTTGCTCGAGTGGACCGAGGGAGATAGACCTAGGACGCTTGCGATCCACGCAGGCAACCCGTCCTGTTCATCGAACCCTGGTATTCATCGCGAGGTCGGTGTCTCTCCGTGAGGCGCCTTGATACCGACTATCTGGTCATCGGTGCGGGTGCTGCCGGCATGGCGTTCACTGACGCCTTGATAGATCATGCCGAGGATGTTCATGTGACGATCGTGGATCGTCGGAGCGCTGCTGGTGGTCACTGGCTGGATGCGTACCCGTTCGTTCGGTTGCATCAGGCGTCTGTGTTCTACGGCGTGGCCTCGACCATCCTCGGAGACGGATCACTTCAGCAGGACGGGCCCGAAGCAGGACTGCAAGAGCGCGCTGATCAACCAGAGATCGTCTCCTACTTCGATGACATCTTGCAGCGGCGATTCATCAGGGGCGGCAGAGTGACCTTCCTTCCCAGGAGCGAACACAGACTCGAGGG
>JBKHYG010000128.1:0-23996 GCA_046565595.1 Actinomycetota bacterium
CGTTCACAGCAGTGGCGCCGGTGTGGCACAGGTACCGAAGCCACCGTCGCCCAGGAACCGAAGCCGGGTCGCAGCGTGCAGCACAGGTGGCGGAGCCATCGTGTGGCACAGGTGCCGAACTCTCACACTTCGCACTACCTGACTCTGGTGGAGCTGAGGGGACTCGAACCCCTGACCCCTTGGCTGCCAGCCAAGTGCTCTACCAACTGAGCTACAGCCCCTCGCGGGAGCGCGAAGATTACCAGCCCAGCAGGACAGGAGTACTGACCCGAGAGGGACTACCGCGCGCACGACCGGGAGAAGGTGATGCCCAGATCGGAGGAACACCAGACACCATCCCGCCCGGCGACTAGCACGGTCGAACCAGCCGAGGTGATCGAGGTGTAGAAGTCTCCAGGTATCTGAGAGTGCTGCCAGGTCCGTCCCCGGTCGTGGGACACGATGACGCCAGGACGCTCCCCATGGTTGATCGCCACGATCGCTCGGTCGGTGACCACGAAGTTCGTTATCCACGAGCCGGGTGCACGGACGGAACGAATGGACCCATCCGCCTGGCCGATGATGATCTGATCGATCCCGGCGGCCGCCCAGAGGTCGCCGGCCGTAGAGACCTGACCGAAGGTCGGGTTGACCTGCCAACCGGGCTCAACCACGGTCTCGCACAGCGCACTCGAACAAGATTCGATCTTGGCGGATCTTGAATCGATGCCGCGATACCCGAGCGAACCGACGAGCAGGTCGACCTCTCGGCCGTCCAGAACAAGCTCCGGGAAGAGCGGTCCGACACCGGTCCCAGGGATGGGAACCAAGCCTTCCTTGGGTCGATACTCGAAGACCTGCGATCCGCCGATGACGATCCGGTCATCTCCCCTGCCGAACATCGGCGATGCGACGGCACGGTTGACGCCGCCCCACAGAGGTGGAGTCACGGTCTCGAATCGGATCCCTCCGTCGCGACTGACCTGAACCCCGTCGGTACCGATGGCGTAGATGGTCCGATCGACCGAACCGAAGGTCGGAGGGACGACCAGGTGGTTGCCCAACAGGTCGATGCTTGGGAGCAAGGTCCAACTCGACCCTGCGTCCTCGGTCAGATAGAGCCTCCGGCCACACTTGATGCCCTCGCAGTACCGCCTTGACAGCGCGAAGGCTGTCCGGTCGATGAGGAAGTTGGGCGAGACCGTGACGACGCTGATATGCACATCAACGAGGAGGCGATCGAGCAGCACCTCCGTCAGGCCTATCGCCCCCATGGCAGAGGGGACGACCGAAGGATCCGGAGCATCCGCAGACCTCGTGGGCGAGGGCGTCTGATGCGTCAAGGGGCCCGCATCCCGGACCAGGTGCGGTGTGGCGGGCGGTAAGGCGGCAGGAACCAACAGCGCCAAGGTGACACCGATCACAGGTAGGGCGGGCATCGCGTACCGCAAGCGACCAACGATCGTGGAAGGCTTGGACATGTCTCGGGCAGCACGCAAACCTAACCAGGCGACGGCCCCACGCCATGCTCCACGGAAACCACTGCGCGCGCGGAACAGGAGCGACTTGATCGCCAACTCCGATGTGTGTTCGCGTTCTGCGAGTTCCCGGTAGCTGATCTCTTCTAAGACATGCGCGACAAGGATCCGGCGCTGCCGCTCGGGCAACTCCGCGAGTGCGCACCGGACGGCATCTATGTCCCTGGGGTCGCGGATGTATTGGACGGGATCATCTTCCTCCGGCTCGACCCGAACCTCATCGAAGTACACAACGCGAGAATCCCGGCGATGATGATCGACGCACAGTCTCGAACTGATGGCGCGCAACCACGGCAACAGATCATCAGGAGATCTCAACTGCCAGATCCGGGTGAACGCCTTCAAGAAAGTGTCGTGCGCCACATCCTCTGCGATCATCTTGTCAGAGACCCGACGCATCGCGTGCGCGAAGATCCTGCGGTGATACTTCTCGTACATCGCTTCGAACGCGGTCACCTCGCCGTTCCGCGCAGCAGCCACCAGGGTTCCGTCCGAATCCGCGGTACTGACAGGCCTAAGGCCAACGGCATTGATCGACACGCCTATCTGATTCGCCACCCTTAGGCACCATCCCTCTGCGGGGGCTCCTGCCCCGCACCCGAGACCCAACCCTCCCGAACCGCGATCGCAGCCAGCTGCGGCCGGGTCCTGGCCCGTAGTCCCCTATATATACGCCTTACATCGGCTTTCACGGTCGCCACCGGCATGTCCAGAACCTGCGACAACTCCTCGGCGGTTAGGTCAGCCAGGAGGCCAGACAGGATCTGGCGATCACGGTCGCTGAACTTGGAGGTCAAGAGATCCACCCCCGCTTCATGCAGACAGCCACCGCAGATGCCCTGCCTGAAACGCCCAACTTTGCGACCGCACGCCGCAATTGCCCCTTAACGGTGTTGGGGTGAACGCGCAAGATCGAAGCGATCTCGTCTGTCTTGGCCCCGTCCGCCAACAGCTGGATGATGCGTATCTGGGTCGGCTCGAGTTCGTCTTCCAGATCGGGGTCAACCAGCAGCGCGCTCAGAGCCTCGAGTGCGGCCTGGCTTGCGAAACGCTCGCCTGCTTCGAGTGCCGCGAGCGCACGCGCGACCGTGTCAGCGGACGCATCCGATTCCAAGAGCCCCAGGGAACCTGCCCTGATGAGCCTATGGAGGCCGTTCTGATCGCCCGGCTCGAATACACCTAGGACGGGGATCCCCGCGAACCTCCAGCCGACAGGCTTGATGGACTCGTCATCAGCTATCACGAGGCGCGGATGGCTGTCCTGACGGGTCCCTATACGCTCCCAGCGCCACCCCTGACCTGCGGGCATGCCAGACCGGACCCGGTCGGTGATACCTGGTCTGACGGTGCTGTCCAGCAGGGTCTTCAATACATGTCTCCCCATACGGAGACGGCCCAGAGACGGAAAGGTTGCGCTCTGTGGTGGGGATTTCGCACACCTCGAAGATGTCCGTTTGTGACGACCATGTCCAAGCCGCAGGGCCGTTCCTGTTCCCGAAGCTTCCCCGGGGGAGCTACGACAAGGGAGGAAACAACATGCGCAAGTTGATCACCACTGCCCTCGCAGTCAGCCTGATGGCTGGCATCGCGCTGGCCCCAACCGCCGCCAACGCCGACCCAGGCGTTGCGGTCTTCACCGGAACAGCAGGGACGAGCCCCCTCTGGTACCCGGGCGCAGGCCCCGACGCCGCAGGTGGAAGCTGGTCGTTCACCAGCACATCCGGGACCTGCACAGGCACCCACTGCGAGATCGGCGGCTCCGGGAGCTTCACCAGCCCGTCCTACTGCGCATCGTCCGGAGGCCTCGGCACGGGATCGCACAGCATCTCGGACAGTGACATCACTTGGGTCCGGAGCGCAGGTGGCGTGCTTCCGATCGTCGTCCTCGGAGGCCACATAGGTGCAGCTCTAGTTGTGGCAGCACCCACACCCGCACCCCCCGGTCAGGTCACCTGTCTGACAGTGCCGGCCACTTCGTTCGAGATCGTCGGAGTCGGGGCGGTCGTCTAGAACGGGCTTTGCGATGTGGAGGCCGCCTGGCCATCCCAGCCTAAGAGAGGGCCCTTCGGGGCCCTCTCTTCTTGCCCAAAATCGACACCAAGCGGACATTCTCTCAGCAGACCGCAACCACAGCCGCCCAACCGCGTCTGCCTTGCATGCAGATAGGTAGGGCTGCAGCGGCGTTCGTCCTGGCTACCGCCGGGTTGGTTTCGCCTGTTCAGGCTGCGCAAGCCGAAGTCAGCCTGGCTCGAGAGTTCCAAGTAGAGCTAGTCGAAGGTACGCTCAACTCGGGATTCTCTGGCGACATGTTGGTTTCGCCAGCGACCCGCCGCGCCTACATCTTCTTCCCCCGTCAAGATGTGACGACGCTCGTCCGGATCCTCAGCGTCGACGACTTCGCCGTCCTGGCCGAGCGCGAGATAGCTGGTCATCCGTGGTCTGAGGTAGGACCGCTCCAGGTCGACACCGTTGGGCGAAGACTCGTCATCCCCTGGCGCAACTTCGGCCCCGGCGCTGGTGGCGGTAAGGATCTAGACGAGTTCCTCGTGCTGGATGAAGAAGCCATGCTTCGAGGAACCCAGTTCGAGACCCGGTTCCCGGTGCCCCTCCCGTTCCCCTACACCCATACCCTCGAGGGGATCACGATCACGCGCGAGGAGTCGCCCAGGCTGATCACAACCATGGAGCAGGCTTCGCCGTTCGCTCTTGGCAACTACACCTACCCGCGTGGGAACATCGTTATCTCCTATGACCTGAGCACCGGACAGCCGTTGCACGAGCCCTACATCGTCCAGGCATGCGGACGCGCGCCGATCGTCGCGAACCCCACGATCCGCTCACGCCCCATGGACTCGTTGGTGGGTCAGGATGGTGACCTCTACATCGTCTGCCAAGCCGCACCACTGACCGGACAGGTCGTGCGGCTAGGCATGGAGAACCGCGCTCCTTCGGGCGAGGAGGAAGCGTTCCGCGGCCCCACTTGGGTGGGCGACTCGATCGCAGACCCGATTGGTCAGCGATTGATCCTGAAATCTAACCTGGCCAGTGGGGGGGTCTCACTCTGGGTGTTCGATGCCGGCAGGCGTGCCTTTACCGGCGAGGTCGGGCTGACCCCGCAGGCCCCACCCGACATAGGAAGCGGATTGGATCACATCAGCGGCCGCGTGTACGCCTTGACCGCGAAGGGGTCCCTGGACCCCGGGGGCCTGCTGCTGTCTGACATCCGGAGGTTCCCTCCTCCGCCTGCGACCGCTTACACGGCCTTCGCCCAGGACTCGCCCATGCCCCTTCGCATCGTGCCGGCCGACGGGGCACGGCCGACGCTCGTCATCTCGCGGTTCCCCCTAGATGGTCGAACGGTGCGATACCGGGTGCTCGAGGACAGGAGCCCCCGGGTTCCTATGCCTCCCCCCGCTGATCCTGATCGAGGAACCGTCGACAGGCCCGAGAAGGAAGGGGAGACCTCGCGCAATCTCCTTGCACAGGGATCCGCGTCCGGTCTGAGGATCTTCTGGAACCGAGGGACCGAAGGCCTTCCATATGTGGGTCCCTATGCCGCCAACATCGGGTCTCCCTGTCAGTCGGCCGCTCGGCTCATCACCTTCGCCCATGTTCCTACCGTGCAACTATCCCACCTGACGTCAGGCGCGGTTTCTGCAACCCTGTCGGTCGATCGCAACACCGAAGCGGACGCCGAGAGTCCGGCGGCCCGATGCGAACCCCCCGTGGTCATCGGGGCGAATACGGTTCCAACTCCTCCCCTTCCACCGGAGATCGACCAGAACATCAGCCAGGATGTCTCAGCCGATCTGAGCAGTTGCTCGGGCGAAGGCACAGCGTCCAACAGCCTTGGCGATCCATTCGCGGACACGCGTTCCGAATCATCTTGCGGAGACGAACAGGCTCAAGGCCTCTCCCAGTTCCGCATCGGCCCCGGCCCCGGCACCATCAGGATGCTCGACGCTCGGGCCGAAGTGATCGCACGCCGAGTCGATGGTCGAGGCGCAGTCGTGGAAGCTCGCGCTGAAGTCCGTGGAATCGACATAGACGGCGTCGGCTCGATTGGCCGTATCACCGCATCGGCTTCGTCGTGGGCGAACGGCCGGAGTGAGGGTGCCGGGTCGAACGCGAGCGGCGACGACGGGAAGGCAACGCTCGACCGCTCGGTGTGCGGGATCAGCATGGGCCCCTTCGAGATCGAGGAGTGCGTCGAGCCACAGGTGTTCGCTTCGATCTTCCGCACCGTGATGCGGGGCGATGGAGAGGCCGTTTTCTTCGAACCTCAGACCGACCTGGCGCTCGGCAGTCCCGGGGGAGCGATCGCCGCGGTGCAGAAGGACCAGTTGGATCAGATCCAAGATGTCGCGTTCAACGGCTACGACTCCTTCGAGGTGCCGGGCATGCGTCTGATCTTCTACAACGACGGGGGAACACGCAGGCGATCCATCTACGACTTCGCGGGCGTCTCGACATCGTCGACCTACGGGATATTCGAACTGACGAGAGGAGGAGATCGGCCTCCGCCCCCTCCCGGATCCCCGCCGCCGCTGGAACCGGTCGAGTTCGACCTGCCCCCTGAACAACCGCCGAGCGATCAGGGACAGGTGGAGATCCCTCCGTTGGTCCGAACCCTGCCGGGGCTCCCCCGCTCGATAGCGCTCGCTGCTCCGGATCTGCGGCTCGCTATCGGGTGGCTGGTCCTGTTGACGCCACTCGTCCTTGCAGATCGACGCCGAAGAGCACTTCGGAGGACCCCATGAGGATGCCTGGGCCGATCGGCCTGACTCTGGCGATCAGCATCGCTTCACTCAGCACCATCTCGGTCACGCCAGCTACGGCACCGAGGGAAGAGATCGTGAACACCGGGTCGGGGCCAGCCGCGCCCACCTTGCCGGAGGCTCGATCGCAAACGACGGGACCCGCCCAACCTTCTCGTCAGATCGAGGAGTCCCGACCCGGCCTTTCTTGTAAGGCAGGCCGCAACGGAGGCGCGACGGATGTAGGCGTCACGGCCACCTCCATAAGACTCGCTTCGACGGTGGTCCAAGACGGTCCCGCCGCGAGCCTCTTAGGCGACTCACCTAAGGCTATGCAAGCCGTGGTCAATCGCGTCAACCGAGCGGGCGGCATCTGTGGTCGTACCCTGGATCTCGAGATCGTGAACGATGGTTTCGACGCACAGCGCGGACAGGTCTTCCTCCGCAACTTCATCAACTCGGACAGATACTTCGCGCTGCCCGTCGTCCCTTCCGCCGAGGGCCTCAGTTCGGCGATCGCCTCGGGTGATATCTCGCGCGCGGGGATGCCGGTCGTGGGCTCTGATGGGATGCGGATCGAACAGTACGAGGACCCGTGGGTGTGGCCGGTCGCAACCGCAACCGTGTCGACGATGAGGGCGATGGTCAAGTACGCGGTCGATGTGCGTAGATCGAAGACCTTCGGGATCGTCTGGGACAGCAAGTACAAGTTCGGCGTCGAAGGCAAGGACGCGTTCATCGACATGGTGAAGAGGAAGGGCGGGCGGATCATCACCGATGTCGCTCTGGATCCCGATCAGCCCTCGTACGCATCTGAAGCTCAACGCTTCAACGAAGCCTGCGCACAAGACGCCTGCGACACCGTGGCCCTGCTGCTGCTTCCAGACGCCGCATCCAAGTGGCTATCTCGTCGTCCCGTGATGGGCAAGCTGCTGACCTCGGGAGCGCAGACGCTGTTCACCGACGACTTCGCCAGAGCTTGCGTGGTCGCCTCGGGGAACGACTGCAACGGGTTCGTGGTGTGGACCGGGTTCAATCCCCCGGTGGGCACCCTCTCCTCTCTGCCGGATGTCGCCAGGTTCATCGATGATGTTCGCAGCATCGACCCCCAGGTAGATATCCGCAACCAGTTCCTAGAAGGGGCCTACCTGGGCATGGAGGTCTTCGTTGAAGCGCTGCGGCGCGTCGGGGCCGATCTCACCAGAGCTCGACTCAAGGCGACGCTGGACTCGATGCGCTTCGAGTCTGACCTTTCAGGCCCCCTGGTGTGGAGAACCGGCAACCACAAAGCCAATCCTCGAGCACAAGCCTTCAGCTTGGTCGCCATCAACCGGACCTTCACCGGCTGGCGCAAGGACCAGGCCGGGTGGATCGAGGATCCAGGCGAGCGATGATCCGCAGCGTCCTCACAGCCATCATCTTGTCGATCCCTCTGATCGGCGCGTACGCGCTGTTCTCGATCGGGATAGTCCTGATCTTCCAGACCTCCAGGATCTTGAACCTGGCCCACGGAGCCATGGCGATGATCCCGGCCTTCATCCTGGCTGCGATGAGCGGCTGGGGGTTGCCGGTCCTGTTGGCCGCGCCCCTTGCCATCGCTACCGGCGGGCTACTAGGCGTCGCGGTAGAGCGGGTCTTCGTCAGGCGACTCGAGGATGGGGGTCCGACGGGACAGACGGTCGGGACCGTCGCCGCACTTGGCGTCCTGGTCGCTCTGGCCGCGCGGATCTGGGGAACCACACCGCGCACCGGCACCAAACTCTTCCCCGAAGGATTCGTCAGCGTCGGCAGTTCGTCCCTGCAGTTCGCAGAGATAGGCCTGTTCGTCGTAAGCGTCGGTGTAGCTGCTGGCTTGTTCATCGCACTCAAACGAACGGACATCGGCCTGATGATGCGAGGGACGGCCGAATCGAAACTCGCTGCACGGCTCCACGGCGTCGATCCGGATCTGGTGACCACGGGCTCATGGGCTGTGGGAGGAGCACTCGCGGCGCTTAGCGGGATACTTCTGGGAGCGGTAACCGGTCTTCAGCCGTACACCCTCAGCCTGCAGGTCTTGCCCGGGTTCATAGCTGCCCTCCTCGGGGGCTTGCGCAGCCTCCCGCTCGCGATCGCGGGTGCCGCGTTCGTCGGCATCACTCAGAGTTTGGTTCCCTTGATGGGCCCGATCGGCCGCGCTCAAGGGTCGTCTCAGCTGTTCCTCGCCGTCACCACCATCGCCGTGATGGCTCTCCGGGGATCTGCCATCGCGGGAAGCGAGCGATGAAGGCTTGGGCGCCGTTCGCCGGCTGCACGATCATCCTTCTGTTCCCGTGGCTGCCGGGTGTGAGCGACTCTCTGGTCGGAGCATTGAACATCGGTGCGGCCTATGCGCTGGTTGGCATGTCGCTCGTCCTGCTGACCGGATGGACGGGACTCATCAGCCTGGGGCATGCCGCCCTTGTTGGGATCGGCGGCTACCTCACGGGAACCGCTTCGGTAGCTCTGGGACTGGGGTTCCCCTTCAGCGTCGTAGCGGCAGCGGCCTCCGCTGCGGCGCTGGGGGTCCTCTTAGGCGCGAGCGTCCTGCGGGTGAGAGGGCTCTATCTGGCGGTCGTCACGCTCGTGTTCAGCTGGATGGCGTCTGAGTTCCTATTCCGACAGTCCTGGTTCGTCAGCAACGATCAGATCGGCCCAGACGCGCTAGGCAGATCGGTTGCGCTCCCGCGCTTCGACCTGACCGACCGCAGGATCTTCTTCATGTTCGCTTGGTCCGTCGTCGCCGCAGTCGCGTTCCTGTTCTCGAACCTGCGGCGCTCTCGGACCGGACGCGGATTCTTCGCCATCCGCGGCTCCGAGATGGCGGCCGCGTCACTAGGCATCCCCGTCGCGAGGTTCAAGCTGCTGGCCTTCGGTCTATCTGGAGCCGCCGCAGGACTGGCCGGCGGGCTACTGATGACCGACGCCCGAGTCGTGACCCCCGACCAGTTCACCTTCAACCGTTCGCTGTTCTTCCTCGCTATCGCAGTCATCGGTGGGCTTCGCTCGCTGGGCGGATCTATAGCCTCAGCCATCTTGTTCGCCGGCATGACCGAGATCTTCTTCAGATACCCGTTCCTGGCTAGGAGCATCGAACTCATCTCGAGCCTCCTGCTGGCGGTAACTCTGATCGTCGATCCAGAGGGTCTCGCTGGATTCGTGAACCGGTTCCGCAAGAAGGACCCGGACGGGCCTGTTACCACAACGACGGATGCAGAACTGCCACCACTCCGACGACAACCGACGCCAGGAGTACCGCTGCTTCAAGCCAGCGGCGTGACGGTCCGCTTCGGCGGACTGACGGCGGTAGACGATGCCTCGCTGCGGGTGTTCGATGGCGAGATCGTGGGATTGATCGGCCCGAACGGGGCCGGCAAGACCACATTCTTCAACGCGATCGCGGGTTATGTCGTTCCGACCGAGGGACGCATCGAAGCGTTCGGACAGGATGTGACGACCGCTTCCATCCATGCGCGGGCCCAACTCGGCATCGCGAGAACCTTCCAACACATCCAACTGTTCGCGGGCATGACGGTTCGAGAGAACCTTGCGGTGGCCACGCACATGCACCACGAAACCGGACCGCTCCAGCACGCGCTGAACACGCGACGATGGGCGGCGGAGGAAGCTGCGGTAGCCGAAGCGGTGACCGAAGCCATCGATGTGTTCCGCCTCTCGGAGGTCGCCGACCGCGACATCTCTGGCCTTCCCTTCGGAGTGCTTCGCATGGTCGAGATCGCCCGCGCTGCCGTCACAGGCTTCCCGTTGATCATGCTCGATGAGCCCGCCTCTGGACTCGACGAACGTGAGACCGACAACCTGATCGCCGCGCTCTACCGACTGCGAGATTCAGGGCGATCGATGCTGCTGATCGAACACGATGTGCGCATGGTCTCTCAGGTCTGTGACCAGATGACCGTCCTCGAACGCGGCAAGCCGATCGCATCCGGCGAGCCGTCCAAGGTACTCAAGGATCCCCTGGTGGTCGCTGCCTATCTAGGTGAGCCCCACGACGCCGAGGTGCAACCCGCATGAGCCTGCTGGAACTGCGGGATGTACATGTCTCGTACGGGGCCGTGGTCGGGTTGCGTGGCGTGTCTCTCAAGGTAGAGCCCGGCGAGCGGGTCGCATTGCTGGGCGCCAACGGCGCCGGGAAGACGACCACCCTGCGCACGATCAGCGGGCTGCTCCCCCCCACCCAAGGTGAGGTCGAGTACGAAGGCACCTCGGTGAAGGGCATCCCCGCGCACAAACTGGTCAGCAGAGGGATCGCCCACGGACCAGAGGGTCGCGCACTGTTGCCAGGCATGACCGTCGAAGAGAACCTTGCCTTCGGGCATCTGCCGGTTCGCAAGACAGGGAGCGACCGCAAAGAGAAGCTTCAAGACATCTTCGACAGGTTCCCGAGGCTCGAGGAGCGTCGCAACCAGAAGGCCGGCACGCTGTCTGGGGGAGAACAACAGATGCTCGTGGTCGGTCGAGCGTTGATGAGTTCCCCGAAGCTACTGCTGTTCGATGAGCTGTCCCTCGGGCTCGCCCCTCAGATCGTGAATCTGCTGTTCGAGATCATCGAGCAGGTTCATCTTGCGGGAACCGCCGTGATCATCGTCGAGCAGTTCGTCCACATGGCCCTCAGCCATACCGACCGGGCCTATGTCCTCTCGAAGGGGAAGGTCGCGCTGGAAGCTCGCTCATCTGAACTACTCGGCGACCCGGATCTGGTATCGGCCTACCTCGGCGAAGATCCGTTGCAGGGGACCTGAAGGTGACCTGGCTAACCCGAGGACCCTTCGGGCGAGGGAGGAAAGCCACAAGTCAGAACCATCTTGGCGGCGGCACCGCAACCTTGAGAGGTCTAGGCCGTCTACCTAGTGAACCTTGATGGAAGGGGAGACCGAAGATGAAGAGCACACTCAAACTTGCAGCCGCGATCTCGATAGCGGCCCTCGTCGCGCCGTCTGCGTCTCACGCCGGGGTCGCCTCCGGAGGTTGGCCGGTCTCCACGGGCGTGTCGTCGATGGAGACGGTCTTCACACGCAACGGATGTTCGTTGCCCGGCGTGAACCACATGGATGGGTCGGTCCTCCGCTTCAAGACCCGGCCCTCGACCAACCAGGCCATCCAGATCAACGTGACCGCGACGGCATGGCTAGCGCTGGCTGACGAGGGTCGCTGGGCCATGGTCGACGACGCGTGCAAGTTCCTCGAGAGCGGTCGCACCAAGTTGCCCGCGACCCTGCTTAAGAACACCCGTTACCTCATCCTCACCTCGTGGCCAGCAGCCGATGTTCGGTGGACGATCTCATGCTCGGCCTGTAGCCCGTCGAACCTGGAGTACTAGCACTCCCCACCCTGGACTTCGATGGGCCAGGTCGAGAAGTTGAACCCGGCAAGGAGAAGCCTTGCCGGGTTCCTGCTGCTGTTGGCCGTCGCGTGCTCTCCGCAACCGGTGGCCGCGCCAACCACCGATCAGGGGCAGCCCGAACCTTCTGCGACCTCAAGCAACATCGATCAGGGGCGTCAGGCTCCGGCCACGCCCGCGCAACCGAGCCAACCCGAGGGAACGAAGCCTGTGCGGATGCAGACTCCTGCCGACCCTGGGTCGGAGGGCGGCATCGATGCGGGCAAGGCTCGTTCTTCGAAGCTCGTCATCACTGTGGAACCAGGTTGTGGGCGACCCGGCGACCGCCTACGCGCCTCGACCGAGACCGTTCCTACGGCAGACATCGCCTGGGGCGTCGAGTACCCGGACGGCAGCAACCACGGCGAGTACGGGATCGCCAAAGCAGACGCAGGAGGGAAAGCCACATGGATCATCCAGGTCGGTTCGACCGCACCAACCGGACCGGCCCAGCTGATGGTCGCGGCGAACAAGACCGCAGAGACATACGGCGATCCTCGATACCAAGCCTCAGGGAAGGTCTCCTTCGAAATCTCGCTCTCGTGTTGATGCTGCTTGCCGCCGCCTGCTCCACCGATCCGGCTCCCCCCGAGACACGGAGCGAGGCCATCGGAAGCCAGGTGTCGTTGAAGGTCGAAGGGAGGGCCGATGCGCAGTTGGACGGCCCGCTGCAGCTTCGTATCGCGACCCTCCAGGGGAAGGGCTACGAGGAGATCGCGCTCCTCTCAGTTGGTCTCGAAGAACCCAGTCCAATCGGTGATGGTCGGATGATCCGCGCGGCCATCGACATCGTCGGATACTCGGGAGACGGCGACTACCTGATCGGTGGTCCTGCTGCAGAGGATGACCTACCCGTCAGATCGGCGTTCTTCGTCGAGATCTTCCGGCCAGGGAGCGCGGAAGGCTACGCGCGCTTCGACGACGCCCTGGAGCCATGCAATGTGACCGTCAGGGACGAAGGTGGATCCGGCGAACTGAAGTGCGAGTCGCTCTCCGGCAGCGAAGGCACCGTAAAGGTCGGAATGACTTGGCAGCCTTCCTCCTGACCCGCCCGAGCCCCTATGCGGGATCGTCGCAGACGGCGACGCCGACCAGACAGTCGAGCCGCTCTCCGAGCACCTTCTGACAGCTCAGGTCGTAGAGGGCATCGCAGGCCTCAGCACCGAAGCAACCGGCCTCGCCCTCCCCCGAACCGATCCAGGTCCAGTTGCACTCCATCACCAACCGGGTTTCGTTCCGGTTCGGGGGCAAACGAAGCTCGAACAGCCCGGGTGAGATCTCGCGAGGTATGACCGCGTCATCCTTCCGGCAGGAAGCTTCGCCCTCGCCGGATGCGGTGCACTCGTTATCGAGGGTCATCTCGGGATTGCCTTGCGGATGCAGCCAGACCCGCACCGACGCGCCACCATCCGGAGAACTCGAGTGGCCGTAGAGGAAGATCGGGGTTCCGTCGAGGATGAAGGTGCACTCCCCGACCCGGACGCCTGCGAGACGCTGCCAGTATTCCAGTGCGCATCACACCCGCCGGGTTCACTACCCGCCAGAGCGATCCTGGTGGGCAGTAGCCCTGCCAACACCAACCAGAGGGTCGCGACGATGTTCGATCTCTTCATCCTGAGCAACCCTTCGAGTTCCGCGATCACGATCGGCCCGCGAACGCGAACGGCCGGTCACGCAGGACCGGCCGTTCAGGTTCACGCGGCTTCCGCCTAGGCGGTCACCTCGAATCCACCACGCATGAACGGATGGATCCGGCAGAAGAAGGTGTAGACGCCGGGCTTGGTCGGCGTGTACTCCCAACTGGTGATACCCACCAGGCCACCAGCACCCAGCGTCGCTGCACCCAGGCCGACACCGAGGATGGTCGAATCGAAGTCCTCGACGATGTCGCCCTTGGCCGCGAACGGATAGTTCGCGCTGGTACGGCCGGTACATGGCGCAGCGCAGGCGGTCACCGTGTGCCAGACCATCGCAGCCATGTCAGGGTTCTCGAACCGTAGCGTCGTGCCGGCGGGAACCTGCGGGAGTCCCACTGCCTGCGCGATCGAGAGGTCCATCTGACCGTAGTTGAAGCCCTGCATGGTGATCGTCTCACTCAGCAGCGGTACCCGCTGTTGGGTCAAGGCCGGGCATGTTCCAGCGGTCTCACAGTTGAAGTGATCCTGACGCGAAGGCATGCTGCCGTGCGTGACATTGCCACGCAGGCACAGCACTGTCGTGCCATCGGTCTGGACACCCGGCTGGCAGCCCTTGTCGATCGCCGCGGGCAGACCCGGCGGACGCCGATAGAGAGCGGGACCCTCGGCCCAGCCCGCGTCGAACACGGTGTCCGGTGCGAACGGGTCGATGGCGTCAGGCTCGAAGTCCGGCGTCGCCCAAGCCATCACGATCGACATCTGGTCGTAGGACGAACCGTCTTCGGTGTCATAGACGCCGTTCAGGATCAACTCGTCCCCGGGCTGAAGCAGCACCTTCCAGGCGTCCTTGGCTCGACCCGAACCCGCCGACATAGCAACGGTTCCAGTCATCGACAGGTCCCAAGAGGTCGCCGGCGCGCCTCCGGCCTCTTGATCCGAGAAGGTCTCATCCCCGCCCCAATAGACGGCATCAGAGATGTGGATAGGCACGATCTTGTTGCCACGACGCACGCTGACCTCGTCGCGCACACCGCCCGGATGCAGGTGGCCGCCCATGACGATCACCGTCGAGCATCGTTTGTCAGTGTTGCCGGGCGCGACCATGGTGGTGGGCATATCGGAGCAGTCCCCAAAGGTTCCGTTCACATTGACCGGCCGCCCGATGATGTTCGGATTCACCGTCCCCTGTTGGGTCGACGGTTTCTGAGCAGAGTCGAACTCCGCACAGTTCTCACGCGGGAAGGTGCAAACTAACTTGCCCGTTCCTTCGTTGTTGCGGATCGGGACGGTCTCGAGGGTGGTGGCGTCCTCTGGACCGGTCAGGCCCCAGAAGGCTCCCTCGTCCTGATGCCCATAACCTCGCATCGCGTTGAAGATCGGGTTCACCGGCGAATAGGAGGCTGTGCTGGCGGTCTTACCGTCCCAGGTGCGCTGTGTTCCGCCAGCGCCAGCGTCCATCCAGATCGAACGGACATCCTGCAGGCCGGTGCGCTCGTTGCCGAGCGTGTCGGTCCAGGTGATGTTCTGAGCGTCTTCGGTCCGGATGTAGTCGATGTCGTAGGTGATGTACACAACCTCGGTCGTGGTCAACGCGTTATGAAGCATGTACAGCATCATCCAGGCGCTGCGACCCTGCATCGACCAGCCGTATCCCTTCGGGAACTGCAGGATGGTCTGCTCTTCGCCGGTTGCGAAGAACGGTCCGGTCGCTGAGGTCGGACCGTTGACGCCGCCGATCCAGGTTCCGTGGTGCAGGTGGATGTCCTGCACCGGGGGCACCTTGCCAGACGCGGTCTGGAGTCCCGGCTTCCAACGCAGCGTGTAGCCGTTGTACATCGGGTGCTCGAAGGTCGTCACATTGATCAACGAGTCGTTCATCCCGGGCCGGACCAGCAGCGGACCCATCGTGAACTTGAGTCGCTTGCACGCTGCCCGCATCTGGGGGTCCTGCCAGATCTGGTTCGCGATCTGGTCGTAGGGGCTCTCTGGCTCGCACTCGTTCTTCGGGAAGTTCGGGTCGTTCAATGCGCCCGCGAAATCGAGTTCGTAGGTGGGGATGCAGTTCAAGCCGAGCTTGTCCTTGTACCGCTGATCTGGCGGACCGCTCGGGTTCTCGCTCTCGTTGCCTGGGATCGTGCTGGCGTCGACGACGCCCCCGATCGGAGTACAGCGCTCGTCAGCGGATGCCGTCGTGGACGACGCCACGGGCACCACCAACGATGCGATCATCAGCGCGATCGCGCCAGTTGCTCGTTTCCTCATGTCCCACTCCCCGTTGGTTCTTGAGGCCCAGAGACAGGCGTCTCGGCTCCCCTTGCGTGGTTGATTCTGACTACTCGGACGGATTTGTCAACATCTGTTTTCGGTTCGGGTCTCTGACCAGCGATTATGCCGGGATGCCGACGAGCCGGCCGCGCATGTTCGAGTGGATCGAGCACTTGAACTCATAGATCTGGCCTCCCTCGATGTTCTGGAGGCCCTCTAACGGATACTGGTGGCCGACGCTGATGAGCGCGGTTGCGAACAGCGGGCACTGGCCGGGCTGGTAGGCGCTGATCTTGTTGCCTTCCGAGTCCAACTTGAAGGTCGCCGACGACGGGTCAAACGGCGTCCCGAGCGGCGGGACGGCGATGTTGCGCTTGAAGCAGTGGTCGGCGTCGTCTGGCCCGGAAGCCAACGAGACCACATCGTGAAGGCCGGTCGGATCGGCCTGGATGTACATGATGTCTTCACCCGGCTGGGCGGCAGCCACCGGGGTCGTGAAGACAGGAGTGAAGGTGTTGCCGGGGGCAGAGACGATGGCCGGCGTGGCTACTGCGCTGGCTCCTGATGGCATCGCGACGATCGCGGCGACGGCGACCAACGAACGGATCCAAGATCTCATGCAAACTCCTCCTAGCGGCGGCCGGAGAAGAATCCAACCGTGCGGTGAGATTCGCCGTCGTTAGGTTCGATTCCTGCCTCCTAACCCGACATCCTTCGGATCGCACTCATGAAGCAGGCGAACCGGACATGCCGTCCGGTTCGCGCGCTGTTCTCGCTGATGCAGCTTCAGACCGAGACTGGCCTCAACTTGTCCAGCTCCTTACGGCGTTCTGCCATCTGCTGGCCGATCTCTTGCAGACGGGCCCGGCCCGCGGCCTCTCGCACCTTGGGGAATAGGTCCTCTTCCTCTTCTTCGATGTGATGCAGCACAAGTTCCTTCAGGACGGTGCACTTGGCGATGTACCGAGGCTCATCCGGCGAACTGCCCAGGATCTCCCCCATCAGCAGCTCGGCGATGTGGTGCTCCTCGTCGGCTTCGTGGATGATCCCCTGGTCGGTGACACCCAGGACCGCAGCCGGATAGAAGATCTCTTCTTCGAGCTTGCCGTGCGTGGTCAACTCGTGACAGATCTCTGCCATGAGCGCCTCTAGCCGCGGCCCGCCTTCGGACTTCAGGTCATCCATCTGGCGGAACATCTCGCGGAAGCGTTTGTGGTCTTCCTTCAGCATGACGATGGCATCTGAACTCATGTTGCCTCCAGGTCGTTGTCTCGAGTCGGGCTTTCCCCCCGCCTCGGCCGGCCAAACCGCTAGCCGTTCGTGCGTGCAGCTGGCCGCTGGGCGGGCTGGTGTGCCGGCCGCTAGGCGTTGGTGCGCTCGGGGATTATCGAGATGCCGCCGTCTCGCTCGAGGATCGCGAACCGTACCTGGCTGAGCGACTCCAGGCCGTGTGCCCGCCTGGCCGCCACGAGGATCTCGTCCTCTGTGACCCTGGATCTAGCCATCCGGTCCTGGAACGGTTTGCCTTGCTCCATCAAGATCACTGGAACCGAATCCACCAGGCGATCGAACCTCGGCGACCATCTCTGCAGGTAAGAGAAGGACACCTCGATCAGCACCATCGATGCGATCAACAGCAGCGCGGTCGTGACCGAGAAGTCATCGCCGATCAAGCCCTGCTGGGTCGCTTCGCCGAGTATCAGTAGCAGCACGAAGTCGAAGGTCGTGATCTGGGCAAGGGTGCGCTTGCCCATCAGACGGAAGATGAACAGCAAGAACAGGTAGATCGCGAGAGCTCGTAGTGGCGTCGCCATCGATTCACCTCATGGAAGGACGAACATGGTCAGCTCCGTGCTCCGTCCGTCCACCTGGATGGAGCCATCGAAGGAGCCGGGTGCGACCGGCGTGAAGGAGACGCGCAAGCTGTCGGTCGGGGGGTCGAAATCCAGGTGCAAACCGTCAGCCAGCAGCCGGCTAGCACTAGGCAGGGGCGTGAAGTCGAACTGCTCCATATGCGCCACGAGGGTGCGGTCGAGGACCAGCGTCGAGAATCCACCTTCGGCTGAGACCTGGATCTCGGACGACAGGCCCTGACGCACGATCCTCTCGTAGGCGATCCGCAGCCCGTCCGAACCTAGTGAGCGTCGCGCGAGGACACCCCTTCCGAATCCGCCCAGGAGCGCCGCTGTCACGATCGCTATGAGCAGCACCAGCCCGATCCGGTGGACGACGAGTTCACGCCGATCCCAATCCAGGTCCTGGTCTGGGACGACCTCCTCCGGTCGGGTTCTCGGCAACTCGGGCTCCTTCAGCGACGGTATCGCATAGCCAGAGATTCCCAACCGCAGCCCCATCGAAACCGAGGTCGCAGCAGCACGCGTTCAGAGAGCGGGATCGTCTCCGGACGGTCCCGCTCCTGCTGCGTCCTTCGGTTGCAGCAACTCGGGATGAGGTTCTTCGTCTGGAGCTGCCTTCAGCGACCAGATGATCGATACGGTGATCAAGACCGTGATCACGATCAGCGAGATCCAGGTCGGCAGGTGATACCAGAGCGTCACCGACATCTTCACGCCGACGAATATCAAGACGGCGGCAAGCCCGTACCTCAGGTACTGGAACTTGCTGATCGCGCCGGCCAGCAGGAAATACAGCGCGCGCAAGCCCAGGATCGCGAAGGCGTTGGAGGTGAAGACGATGAAGGGCGTCTTGGTGACCGCGAAGACCGCCGGGATGGAGTCGACGGCGAACAAGATGTCGCTCGATTCGATGACCAGAAGCACGGCGACCATCGGCGTAGCTACACGCCGACCGGCCCTACGAACCCAGAACTTCTGGCCCTCGTAGGTGTCGGTCATCGCGATGTGCTTACGCATCCACTTCAAGACCGGGTTGTTGCCCACATCGTGCTCGTCTTGTCGTACGGCGAGCTTGATGCCAGTGAAGACCAGGAAGGCGCCGAAGAGGACGAAGGCCCAATCGAAGCGGTCAAGGATCGCGGCGCCCAGAGCGATGAAGATGGCTCGGAATATCAGTGCTCCGAAGATCCCCCAGAACAACAGGCGATGTTGCAGATGCTTCGGAACCGCGAAGTAGGTGAATATGACCGCGAAGACGAAGATGTTGTCGACGCTGAGGCTCTTCTCGATTATGTAGCCCGCGTAATACTCGGCGGCCGGAGTCGCGCCGAACTGCCACCACATGACCCCGCCGAAGGCGAGCCCCAGGATGATCCACGCGGTCGAACTCCAGGCAGCTTCCCGGATAGTGACCTCATGAGCGTCGCGGTGGAACAGGAACAGGTCGGCCAGCAGAGCGACGATGATGACGGCGGTGACGCCGACCCACCACCAGATCGAGACATCGATAGCGAGAGCCTCAAGTCCGCCGGACGGCGCAGCCGAAGGGGCAGCTAGGAACGGGCCGGGACTTACCATCCAGCGAACCTCCACAGGTCGATCGAACGCTGGAGGTCTCTTCCGCCTTCTGGGCGAAGGCCAGGGCGCCGGGCATGTCTGCCGTACTGACGACGCTCTGAGCGGGAATACTCCCCTCCGTGTCGCTCGGATACTCCCAGGTTGCTACCCGCACGGCAAACAGACGAACCGGACACCCACCATGGACCCGGAACGCCCCGCCCTGTAGAGTCGCAGCCAGAGGTCGACAGCAAACCATAGGTCGACCCTTGATAAGGAGAAGGTAGTTTGAAGGGTACGGTCAAGCGATTCAGCGACGAGAAGGGCTATGGATTCATCGCCCGCGAAGATGGCGACGATGTGTTCGTGCACTTCACCGCGATCGAGGGGGAGGGTTTCCGTACCCTCGCTCCCGGCCAGGAGGTCGAGTTCGAGATCGTGGAAGGGCCGAAAGGCCTCCAGGCGGCGAGCGTAAAGAAGGTCGACTAACGCGCTCAACGACTAGCACGGAGACCCTCCCACCTTGGGAGGGTCTCTTCGTTTTGCGGACGAACCTGCCCCACGAAGCAGGAGGGAAGGTCGCAACGGCGAAATCGACCAGAACCGACCATGCGACCATCCCGGCTCATCCTCGCGGCGCTCTCGTTCGCGGTTCTCGTCCCCCAGACCGCGAACGCGGCTATCGACCTGCGCTGTTCGGGTACGACCTTCACCAGCGCCATCAATGGCGTGGTCGAGGACGCGCTCGGCCAACGACTGCCTGGCCTGACGGTCGAGCTGTACACGACCAACCGGCAGCTCGCCTTCGGCGCTCCAGTCACGACCAACGCCAACGGCGAGTACCTGATATGTGCCGGGGACGACACCGGAGCTAGGCACGGCACCTTCGATGTGCATGTGGTGGACCGAACCAACTTCCCGGTCTACTCGGGCTCGAGTCAGGCCTACACGACCTACCTATCGCCGGCGACTGGGGCAGATTTCACCGCTAAGAGCGGAAGCCCCATCCGGTACATGCTGGGGCTAGAGATCACACCCGATGCCTTGAACACCCAGATCGCCGATCGAACGGTCACCTACCGGATCCGGTCCAAGGCTCCATCGGCGACGGCGATGACCCTGTCGATGACCCACACGAACTCGACCATCACCGTACCCTTCACAGGGACCGAGGCCGGGGGGCCGTCGCTGGGTGGCTGGAACATCTGGGAGCACACCGAAACGGTGATCAAGGGCACCAGGGATCGGCTCCATTGGGCAAGCGCGCGAGGATGGCAAGGAACGACGCGGGTCACCGAGGAAGACACCGAGTTCTATGTGTTCGATTCGGTGGCTCCCCTACTTGGGACGGCCTTGCCCACCACCCAACAGTGCGGCGCAGGCGTCGTGGCCAACGGGATGTCTCCACAGTCTCCGCCTGGAACGACCAACGATCAGCCGATCGTGACGCTGGGCGCCTGCGACATGTTCAACGATGGAGCCAAGAGCGGCTTGGATCCATTCAACCTGGGCGGCGAGATCTGCCTGGATGCTGACATGACCATCGGCTGCCAACCGATCGAACCGATCCTGGACACGCTCCGGATCATCTGGTTCCCGAAGTCGCCGCTGACGGTAGGGCAGACCTACTACCTGCGCTTCATGATCGCCGACAGAGCCGGGAACCTGGCGACCAATCCGACGGGATATCCGCTGGCCATCGTGGATCGGGGCGGGCAGGTTCCGGTGTTCACCGCATTGGCTCCGGGAGATCTGGGTGCCGGGACGGCCACCAGCGGGATCGTGATCGGGTCATCGCTGACGACGCCTACCTCGTATCCGACGATCAGCTTCCGGGTGTTGGATGCCGACGGTCAGATGGACCTCCTCCCAGGCACCCTGTCGGTGAGGGTCTGGTACATCGATGACCGGACGCTGGTCTACAAGTACGACCCGACCGTCGCGCCCAACGCATACGACTCGGTCAGCAAGAAGGGCGGCGCGACCTTCGATCTGTCGAGCGGCCTGTTCCGCGCCACCGGCTACCCCTTGCAAGGCAAACCGCCCGGTCGTTACTCGGCGACAGCCTCGGTGATGGATCGAGGAGGGAACTTCAACACGATCTCCTGGCAGTGGATACTGGCCGGAGCGGTCTGACAAGGCGACCCAACCCTTGATGCCGGTGGCCTAGCGACCCCCGAGATACCCTTGGCCTCGTGCCCACGACCTACGGCGAGCGGCTACTGGCCGAGGCCGAGAACCGCGCCCGCACGCAGCGACACAGACGGCGGCTCACCCTGCTGTTCGCGCCAGCAACGCTGGCCGCTTCGCTGGCGATGGTCGGGATATGGGAGCAGCGCCGCAGGGCTCTGAGCGACGCTGGGGCGTTGCGTCTGGTAACCGATCACCTCGTGGTGTTGGTCTTCATGTCTGTGTTCGTGTTGGGCATGATCGCCCTCGCGGTTCGGCCCGGCATGCCCAAGGTCCCTGCGATCATCGCATTGGTAGCAGGTCCCATCGGGATGCCCATCCTGTTCGGCCCAGGCGGATCGTTATGGCAGTGGCTCGTCATCGCAACGGTCTGCTTGCTGCTGATCAGCGCGGGGCGTCGGCCGACTCCCACTCGATGACAGGCGCATCCTTCCAGAGGCGTTCGAGTTCGTAGTAGGCCCGCTCCTCCTGTCGGAACAGGTGGACGACGATGTCTCCATAGTCCAGGAGGATCCATCGCGCATCGTCCTCGCCTTCGCGGCGGATCGGCTTGATGTCTTCTTCCCTCAGCGCCTCTTCGATGGCGTCCCGGATGGCGATCAGTTGGCGATCGGTGTTACCGGTCACCAGGACGAAACGGTCGACGATCCCTATGAGCGCCCCTACATCGAGTACGAGTATGTCGGTTCCGTTCTTCTCGGCAGCCGCTCGCGCCGCGATCAGGGCCATCGTTCCGGGATCTATCACTGAGAGGGTGTTCCTTCCGTCCTTGGGGTTGGGCCTAGCGACACCGTGGCAGCTACGCCCAGAGGTAGGTTCTCCGCTGGTCTTACCGTACCCTCCCCGAGGGCGCCCTGTAACAGCGCACCCAGCGACTCGTCGTCGGTTTCTATGAGCGTTCCGGCGGCCGGAGGGATGGTCGCTAGCGATATCACCTCGAACCCTTCTGAAACCAGGACCGACAGGATGCCGGGCAGTCGCTCTGACGGACCTCGAAGGTCGACACCCGGCCTGGAGGCTGGGGGCATCGCGGATACCCAGGCGCCGGTCAGACCGACCGTCTGGTCTGCCCAGGCGAGGCGATCCAGGATGACGGGGTCACGATCGAGGGTTGCAACCCCCTGGACGGTCGGATCCTCAGAAGCGAGGCGAAGCAGCGTCGCGGCAGCGTTGGTAGGTACCGCACCTTCGGCAGCGTCGAAACCCGAAACCAGTCGGGCGCTTCCCGCCGACAGGTAGGCCTCCCAGAAGGCGACCTGGTGAGCGGCGACCTCGGCTCGGGACGAGACATCGAACAATGCAGCCAGGTAGGCGACCGCCTCGGCTGCCCTCATCCGGGTCGGCCCGGCCGCATCCACCTGCTCTCCATCCTCGCTTATCGGTAGCGGAACCTGGATCGTGATGCTGCCGCCATCCAGGATGCTCTGCACCAGCGCGACCTCGGACACCATGACCACCTCGTCCACCCGCACACCCAACTCGTTGGTCACGGCATCCGCGACGCCTGAGGCACCGCCGATCGAGAAGGCGAGCCGAAGGGCTACCTCGGATTCTGGAGGAACCACCACGGCAAGTTCGGGATCGAGCACTAGCAGGCGGCCTCCCGCCGGATCCACGGGATCGGTGACGGCGATGACGGCCGAGATCATCGAGGAAGTGCCGGCTTCTTCGTGGGTGATCCCGATCAGCATCGTCTCTAGTTCTGAGGTCATCGCCGATGGGGTCGGTGAGGGTTGCCGGCCAGCGTCGCTCACCTGCCGCAGGACCGCGCCGACCGAGAGGGCGACCAGCGCAGCGATCCCGAACAGGACGCGTCTGCGGATGCGTCTCTCCCGCTGTACCGAAGAGCGCTTCACCCGTAGAGCCCCGCCTTATAGATGTGAGCCGCGACGCCGTCGGGTACTAGGTAGCGGATGGGGCGGCCCTCGCGAACCCTCGCACGGAGGTCGGTCGACGATATGGCGAGGGCGGGGATCTCGAACCTCTTGACACGATCGGCAAGGCCGCCGGGGATGGTGGCTTCCAGTTCGCTCAGGTCATATCCGGGGCGCGTGGCAGCGACGAAGGTGGCCAGCTCGAGCAGCGCCTCTGGATCCTTCCAGGTCAAGATCTGCAGGATCGCGTCTGCGCCGGTGATGAAGAAGAGTTCCGAGTCGGGCTGCGCCTCCCGGATGGTCGTCAGAGAGTCGCGGGTATAGGTGGGTCCGTTCCGGTCGATCTCTAGGCGCGACACCTCGAAGGCAGGATTCGGGGCGGTCGCGATTATCGCCATCAGGTAACGGTCTTCGACCGGGGCAACCTCTCTGGCCTGCTTCTGCCAGGGAACTCCCGCCGGAAGGAAAGAGACCCGATCGAGAGAGAAAGCGTGCCGGGCAGCTTCTGCAGTGACGAGATGCCCGGTGTGGATGGGGTCGAATGTTCCGCCCATGATGCCGAGCCTTCGGCGGCCTTCAGGGACGGAGCTGCTCACGCAGCAGATGATAGGTCGCCGAGCGGGCTCGCACCGTAAGGGCACCGGTGACGCACGCCTCGAGGAACAGACGCACACGCCCGACAAGCGAGGGAACCGGCGGAATAGCGAGACCCCACCGGGAGGGTGGGGTCTCTTGTGTATCGGATCCGATCAGCTTACGGTGACAGTTCCCACCATGCCCGCGGTCTTGTGGGCTACGCAGAAGTAAGAGTAGGTACCTGGCTGATCGAAGGTGAACGAATAAGAGCCCTCGGTCATCAGATCACCAGAGTTGAAGGTGTCGTCGTCGGCGACCACATTGTGCGGCGCCTGGGTTTCGACCCAC
>JBKHYG010000129.1:0-5911 GCA_046565595.1 Actinomycetota bacterium
ACCGATCGGCTACCTGCCGCCTGCCGAATTCGAAGCCGCCCACTATGCACAGAAGGAAACCGAAGCGACCCCAGCGAACCTCGCCGGAGTCAAGACACCAAGCCTCCGATGAACCCGGGGCGATTCACCCATCGGATCTCGCATCATCCTGTCATCGCAGTTCAGTAGGTGCTGTGTCGCATCGTATGCCGGGTCGCCTATGAACGGCTTGGGGTCGATCACGAGCCACGGCTCGCGCTCTGCCCTGAGCACATTGCCTGCGTGCAGATCGGTCGCCAGAAGTTTCCGCTCGGGCGCAGTCTTGGGAAGATCCTGGAAGAGTCGCAGGCCCTCCTCGACCATCCCGGGATCTACCCAGCCGCCAGCCGAGGATCTGGTCTCGTCAGACCAGAGAGCGGTCATGTCCTCCAGGGACCGGAAGCTGTGATGAGTGGGCGGTTCCCGCCAGAACCTTTGCAGCATGAGAGCGATGATCACATCCTGCTCGGTCTCTGGCAGTTGCGAGAGATGCGTTCCCGGCACGCACCGCTCCAGCAGCATCGCATTCAGCCCTTCATCGGATGCCAGCAGACGCACGGTCGGATCTCCATCGAGCAGCCGGAGTGCCTCGATCTCGTGATCGGACTCGAAGTGAGGCATACCCAACTTGATCACAGCCATCGTCCCATCGCGTGCCTCTGCAGGCGCGACCCACGCGCAACTCACAGCGGGACCATCGAAGGGAGCACCCATGGTGATCGACCAGCGCTGGGCAAGTTCGTCGACCACGCCCGGAAGGGCATGCAGCCAGAGTCGCCTCTGCTCGGTCTTCTGGCAGTTTCGCGCGAGCCGCTCTGGGATGATCACGCCGCAGTTTAACCGTTCGGTGCGGTGTGCTCGCCTAGGAATGGAACCAACGCGCTCGTTACGACCTCATCGCAGATACTGAGGGAGGTCCACCAGGGTATGCCGCGAGGAGAGGCTCAGGAGCTGGCGAAGGATCGGCACATGTCCCACCCCCAGAAGTATGAAGAGCCGATCGCCGGGCTCGGTATGGCCGCACACATTGCTGAAGATGGCGATGTTGCGTCGATACCAACTAGTCAGCATCCGCGCTCCGGCGTGTTCGCCAACGCCGCCCAAACCTGCCATGTCTACATACCACGCTGCATCCAGGAGGAGCCGCTCGGGATCGTTCACTTCGAGCAGGTAATGCTGGAGGGGGGTCCGTGCGAGTCGCTCGGACTCGTGCTGGGCCTCGATCTGGGCTTTCCGGGTCCATTCTTGGAACTCGCGTTTCAACTGAGGTTGGGCATCGAAGAGGTCCTCGAGCCCGTTCCACTCCATCGGCGCGTCATCATCGACCCCAAGAACCCGGTTGAGACCCTGTTGCTGGGCGAGACGAAAGGCGATCTGATGGACCTCGCCTGCCTTCGGTTCGCCCCGACCCTCCAGGAAGCCCGCGAAGAGCTCATCCAATCCGTCCTGGCGCCCAGGTGTGACCTCCACGCAGATCTTCGTTGGCCTGAACGCAGCAAGACGCATAGTCAACTCCTCCAACTCTCGCTGTCTTGCAGGGGCGAGGACATCGTCCACCACGATGTTGATCAGATCGCGACCCGGGTTCGCAAGATGAGGTGTTCCGAGGAGCAGAACCTCCGCCGACACATCTTCGCCAATCACTCGACCTCCAGCCTGGCGAACGGATCACCTAGATCGGTGTCGGCGATCACATCGGGTGGTCCAAGGCGGGGGTCAGCGAACGCGGTGAGTTGCTCTAGCCCGGCCGCGGTTGCCGAAGCGATCCTCGAATAGAGGGAACCGATCTGCGGGTCGGCCTGGCCCTGTGCAGGCAGCCGAACGGGGTTCAAGGCGCACGCGTTCATCCACGAGGAGATGTCGGGCTCAGCTCCGAAGGTTGCAGACGCGATGGCTCCTCGGACCTGCATCCAGGCCCAATCCTCTGGCGTGTTCGGCAAGGTATTGGGCGGGCACAACCGGTTGCGCTCGGAGTCGTCGTCCCTCGATGCTTCCACGAGTCCCGCTAATGCTGCGTTGAAACACGGGAATCCCGGACGGATGGTTTGCAGCCGGACCCTGTCTGGACCCCAGATCGGAACCATCGGCGGATAGCGCAGTCCGGAAGCAGCGCAGTGGACGACCAGCGTGCCTCGCTCCATCGCGAGGGTTCCAAGGTCCAATGTGATCTCGCCCGCAGTGATGCCTCGGATGTGGCCAAGCCGCACGACATGTTCCACGGACCGCAACAACTCAAGCTCCCATCGCGCCAATGTGGGGGTCTTAGCCATCGAAGGAGTGACGGCGGGGTCGATGCGAACCATCACTCCTCGATCCTCCAACCCCAGGAACATATCGTCTGCAGACTTGGCCTCGATAGCAGCTTCGAGAGTGTCAGCGATCAAGCCGAGTGCGCGGACGGGATCGGGCTGAACGACTGACCGATCCAGCATCCAAGGGTCCCTGGGTCTGATCCATGTGAGCAGATCCGGTGGCACGCCCAGTTCAAGCAGCCACACGATCGCATCGGTCGCGGTCTTGCCCGACCCGACGATGACGAACCTCTGATGGTCCTCGGCCAACCTCGGCAGGTCGTTGACCGGCGCAAGATGCACATCACTAGTGACTGGGAAGGAAGGCGGGGTCTGTGACGGGATATAGGGAGACAGATACGACGCATCCACGACGCGGGCGCGCGGATGGATCTCAGTCCGTTCGCCCGTATCCAAGGATGTCACCACATGCTGCGATCCCTCGAGTCTGTGTTCGCTCCTGGGAAGGAAGGTCACTCTGCCGCCCCTGATGAATCGCCGCTGCAAGATGTCATCGAAGTAGGAGACGATCTCTGATTGATCCGCACGCTCTTGCAGTCCTGCTTCTGGCCCGTCCTCCTGAAGTGATCCGTCTCCGAGGATGGTCGAGGCCACTCCGTAGAACACAGATGCCTGATGCAACCGAACGAACGGGTACGCATCCAGCCAGTGACCACCAGCAGCGCTCCGACGATCCACGATCGTCACATGAACATCCTCGGCGTGATCTATCAAGGCGTCAGTGAACGCCATGCCGGCAGCACCCGCACCGATGACCAGATAGTCGGTATCAAGGCGCCTCACGCCAACTCCGGCCCTTCGTTCAGCACTACTTCGATCTTCATCCGATCGGGATCCTCAAGGAACAGCGCGTACGCGCTGGGCGCGCCTTCCTCTGGGCTGCGATCTTGATAGAGGATCGTTACGCCACGGTCTCGTGCATCCGCAGCGAGTGCCTCGATATCTGAACTCGAGGAAGCCCAGAATGCTGAGACATAGATCTCGATGTGGCTGAGTCCCACTTCACTCATCTTCCCCGTCGCCCTCGAAGACACCGAGCTCACTCTGAACGCCGGGGTTCGATGAACAGGACGGGTTGCCTGTGTGGATCGCAAGCGTCCGAGGTCTATCTCCCTCGGTCCATTCGAGCAACAGGATCTTCGTCTCGGGGTCGTAGCCCGACTGAGCGGTATCGAACATCTCGAAACCCCGGCAGTCGTACATCTCGAGGTTCAAGGGTTCCGAGGGAGCGACGATGGGTGCCGCCTCGAATGGGGAGGGCTCATACCGGATGAGGCGTACCTCGGAACCCAGCACAACGGGATCCTGCGGCTTCTGCATGGTCGAGCAGGCCTGGGATGCGAGCGATCCCACCACCAGCAAGCATGTTGCTGCCCTACTAGCGCTCGTCACCTTGCTCGCTCCTAGTCCGCAGTACAACCGGCGGCTCACCGGCTGAGACTGGTTACGCGTGGACGGCAAGGCTACTCCGGATGCGGTGAGGATCCCCAGGGATCTCCGAGCGGCGGCGATGAGCGAATCCGGCCGTCCGGACCATCTAGTTACAGGGCCCTAGCCCGGCAGACCCAGGCCGCAGGTTCCCGCGGGCAGAGGAGCACCCAAGGGTTCGAGGGCATCGAGGAACCAAAGTCTGGCGGTGCTATCGCACTTGAAGAAATCCAACAACAGTTCGGCGACCTTCTGGCGCCCGCTTAGGGATGGGTGGATGCCATCATCATTGAAATCCGAGCAAGCCCACACCAGGCCATCGCCACGGGGAGTCAAACCGTCCGCCCACAGGTACGGCCCCCAGGCGATCCACGGTGCAGGCGGATCGCCGCCCGTGTAGGTAAGCCCAGGATCGCCGTCGATCTGGTCTTCGACCAGCCATTTGACGGCAAAGCCATTCTCGTACGAGCCCCGACCGCGCAGTTCCGTCGAATACCCACCGTATGAGCGGCTCGAGATGTAGAGAACGCGAAGGTTCGCGTACCTGGAGCTTGCGATCAGCACGATCTCGCGCAGGGCATCTTGCAGCGTCTCGGCGCCGGTCGGGAACAGTCCCAGATCGTCTCTCCGGATCTGCTGTTTGAGCCAGACAGCCTGAACCTGTTGAGGACGCACACCAGCTTGGGTGAGTCGAGTGTTGACCGTACTCCAGGTTGTGCTGTTCTGATCAGCCCACTCGAGCGCGTCTCTCCCGCCCTGAGCTCCGTCAACGATGACGAGATCCGGGTTCTTCAGCGGGTCGGCATCGGCTCGCTGCTTGAAGGTAGAGAACTCCTGAGTCGAGTTAGACATCCCTATAGACAGCAGGACGATCTTGCCGGCCGGGCTTGGCTGCCCATCAGGATCGAGCGGCAGTATGGTCAGCGCCTGCTGAATCCCTCCGCTTTCATGCGGCGCCGGACGCTCGCTACTTCCGCCCGGGTACAAGCCGCCTTGTGAGCCCATGTAGGTTCCCGACCCAAGATCGGTAAGCGGAGACAGCCCCATCGAGGTCCGGGTGCAATCAGCTGCGAATGCCGGCCACGGTGAGGCCGACACCAGTAGCGACATGGTCGCGGCAACGATCGGCAGGGGGAAGCGCATCCCGAAGCGTGCACTGGCCGTCCGCATCTTGACGCTCAAGCTTCGCTCCTATCGCCTGGAGTATCGGTTGCCCCATCCAGGAACTCAACTACGCCACCGAGCGCGACGAAGTCGTCGATCGTCACGCGAAGCTCCGTAGAGCATCGGCGGATGGCTGCGCGTACCGCTACGGTGTGGCACCGTCCTCATGTGGCCACGCATCGCCTTACTGTGTCGAGAGTGCGTGTGGTTATGCTCTTTCCGAATGTCTTCTCCAGGAGCGACATGAAGACCGGGCCGCGTGGGTTCGGCTCGTAGACCGTGAACACTTCCTTGCCTTTCATGGCAAGGATCCGGACCCCGTCTGATTCGACCGGGAACGAAAGTTTGCCGCGGTGCGGTTCTCTCAGGAAGGTAACGACTCGCTTCGCCTTCGCAGGGATGTCGAACTCTGAGAATGGTTCTTGCGCGAGGAGAGCAGCCAGCCGGTCGACTCGCCGTACTGTGGCAGGGAAACTGCGCGGCAGTCGATCAGCCATACCCGTTTCTAGAGTTCTCGCCAGAGTCGTCTCGGATCTGGCCGTTCCGGTGAAGAGAACATTGCCGCTGGATAGAACGGTCCTGACATCGCCAAAACCTAGGTCTTGGAAGCAGGACATGAGGTCAGCCATCTTGGCATTCACGGGACTGACTCCACGAAGGAATGCGATGTAGCGAGTCAAAGGGGTGTCTCTCTTGTGGCCTAACGGTGGTCTGCCACGCCGAGCTCAGCATTCACGGCGCTACTTCGAACAGTTGGGTGGGGCCGGGACGAGCGTCCCCGCCGTCGACCTCTTCGTACGCTCCGTCCGACACGCGACCAACAACTTCGCGCCAGAATGCCTGCGCTCCCGTGTTGGCCACGGTCTGATGCACCTCCCACTTCCCGGGGAACAACTTGAAGATGTGCTCGGCGATACCGGTCCCTAGCCCCGATCGGCGGTACTTGCGCATCACGAAGAACTCGGCGATCGAGTGTCGACCATCGCTCG
>JBKHYG010000130.1:0-2500 GCA_046565595.1 Actinomycetota bacterium
TAACAGGACCTGCGGTGCGAGGTTCAGGGGGGATAGGAGAGGCTCCATCGGGCGGGATCACTCGTCGGAACGGACGCGATCCCAGAAGCCCTCCCCCCAGAAGGACTCATGTTCGCTGCGAAGCAGTTCCTCTAGCGAGGTCGACCCGTCGGCGGCGGAACCTTGATGTCGGATGGCCCTTCGGATCCGTTCCAAAGAGATCGCGATAGAGCCCACCTCGTCGCGGCGATCGAAGTCGATCTCGATATCGGTCGCTCCATGAGCCAGACCGTCCGCGTGAACTTCGAGTCGATCGATCGGATGAACGACGCGCCGGTAAAGCCAGCCGAACACGATCAGCACCAGCAGCATCCCGAGGGTGCCGAGTGCGAGGCTCCTTGCGAGTTGCCTACTCGAACCGCCCGTGTCCAACTCGACAGGACGGCTGGCCACTATCCCCCAGCCCAGATCGCCGCTAGGACCGAAGCCCACGATCGGCGCGTATCCGATCACATCTAAGCGTCCGTCAACGCCTCGCTCTAGGTAGGCGCCGGTCTCTCCGGAGCGAACCCGAGAGACCGCTTGCTTGATGTTCGCATCCTCGACATCACGACCAGCTTCGGCAGGGTCGTGCGAGGCTAGAACCATGCTGTCTTGATCCAAGACCCACGCTTGACCAGCTTTGAAGAGACTGAGCGGTGAAAGCAGATAACTGGGCGAATAGTGGCCGACCACGGCTCGGCGAGGACACTTTGCGACATCGACCGGGCGCGTATCGGCTTCGCAGCGTCGCATCGATGCGAACATCGGGATGCGTAAGCGATCCGACAGGTCGGCCTGTGCGATGTCGGCCACCTTGAAGGCCGCATCTGGGATCAAGGCCGGGGCTGGCTCTCCTCCCTCTAGGGCCAACACCTTGCGGGCTGGATCCAGCACATAGACGCTCTCATAGCGGTCGTGGATCAGCGCGAACTTCGAGACCGCCTGCTGCAGCCTCTCACCGGTCAACTCGGGCGCGACCTCGAGGAGTCCGGCTAGATCCATCAGGTCATACACCCCCTCGTTCAGCGAGGTTCGCAGCGACTGCGCCGCTTCGATCGTGCTCGTCTCGAGCTGGTCCACCAGCGCGGGAGGCACCTCGCCTTCCCTCTGGGAACTGAAGCCGAGCAGGGTGGGTACCGCCAGTGCGAACAGCCCGAAGAGCACTGCTCCCACGGCGATCGGAAGCCGGATGGACGACCTGCTGGCGGGGGCTGGGGTTTCGCGCCTCTCAGCGCGCTCGGTCTCTATGGTCTTCACTAGGCATCACCGTGCATCGACAGCCCGGATGTGCCGGAGGCGTCGAGAGTGCTTCCCGGAAGGGCAGGTCGATCGGTACGGGGCCGATCGACGCTATGGAGGCGCAGTCCGAGCAGGGATCTGGCGATGTGACCCAACTGCGGGCCGCTACCCCACGATCTCGCATCCCTTGAAGGGACCCGTGCTCGTAGCAGCGAACAAGATGCGTGTATGCGGCGAGGGGAAGGATGCGGTGCACCTGTTGCAGCGCTGCGGAGCCTGAGGTCTTCCACCTCTGGCGAAGCTCGGCCTGGATCAGCCCGCGGAAACTCTTGGCGCAAGCTGACAGCATCGAGGCGTCCGGGGTCCAGGTCTGGCCGCGGCTACCGCCTGCGCGGAAGCCCTCTAAGGCGGCCGTTCGGCAGTAGCTCTGGACCAGTTCCACGATGCCGCGCTCGGTCAGATCAGGAGCCTCGTCAAGATCATCCAAGCGAGCCCATAGGCGGTTCAAGGACTGCTCCATCGCGACCTGTATCGGCTCCAGGCGCGACCTGCGGACCTCAGGCCCAAGGTCGGATGATCTTCCGATCTTGTCCTCGAGGTTCAAGTCGATCACCGGCGCGACCGAAGGAGAAGCATGCGGTTCGGGCGCTCTAGTCGAGGGCTCTATGTGGGTGCGGCCCGGTTGGGCGCAGCCCTGTGTCTGGCTTTCGTCGGGTCTATACATATCGTTGGCACCGGCTTACCAACAGAGGCATCTTCTCAAACCGGGACAGATATCCACTCGGTTGGCACTTTCCGCTCGGGTGCCGACTACGCCCAGGCCCCAGGATCGCTAGGTGAGGGCTCCGAGTTGGCTCGCCTAGCAGCCGAGGCGAAGGCCTCCTTCCCCAGGGCAAACACCAGGGCATATCGTGCCCCCTCAGACCGAGATCTAGTTGCCATGGGGCCGCTCTTGCGTGCGATCCGGGAGGGCAAGATCTCCAAGAGCCGACGGCTGGGTCGGAAACTGGGATTGTTGGTCGAACAGTGGCGCGGGGGCGCCCCTGTCGTGACCGTCCGCGAGGATCCCGAGCGAGCTGCCCGCGGCTGGGGGATGCTCGCGATCCGTCCCTCCTCGCCGATGCAGACCATCATCGAGGTTCCCCATCCGATCGACGACCTCTACACAGATGTCTTGGGGGTTCAACTGTTCGAGGAGATGCAGGCCTCGGCGCTCTTGATCGCGGGCTCGCACAGACAT
>JBKHYG010000130.1:5000-9224 GCA_046565595.1 Actinomycetota bacterium
GAGGTCGGCACCCCGGCGGCCCCGCAGGGGCCTTCTTCTTCCAGGTCTACGGCAGGAACGACCCCGAACTCATCGACCCCGCCCCGCCGATCGATGACCTTGATCAGGTAGGTGGTCTTGCCGGGGCCGCTCGCCTTGATGAAGGCGGTCTGGCCCTCAGACTCGGGCATCGCGTTCGGCTGCATCTCCAGGCACTCGATGACAGGGTCGAAATGTGGATCGGTGTCCGAGCACACCGGAGGGGTGCTCGTCTTCTCCCAGTATCCGGTCACCCAGCGTGAGCGTGATCCCGTATCGCTCTTGACGCCAGTGAGGGTCAGGCAGCTGCTGGAGGCCGTCACGCCCTGGCCGGCGATCACGAACTCGCCAGGACCCTGGGCTTGGACCAAACTAGCGCTCGCCATGAGCGCGATGAAAGTCATCTTCGTCCACATGATGAGGATTCTTCGACGGGAGGGCCTTCGATTCCTCTAACGCCTGGCCGGGGCCGTCGGGGCGGAGCCACGCGACCAGCCTCTCTGAGGGCCTCGCCCCGATACGATGCCCTCCCACATGCAGCCTTTCGCCTTCTTCCTCGGATCTGGCCGGTCCGGGACGACTCTGATCCGCGAGATATTCAACGCCCATCCTGCGATGGCCATCCCCGAGGAGACCCACTTCGTTCCGATGCTGGCTCGCAAGCGGCGTCTGTATGAGGCTTCCGACGGCTTCCATGCGACCCGATTCGTGCGCGACCTGCGGCGATTCGAGCAGTTCGAAGAGATGGGCCTCTCTGAAGGTGCCGTGAAGGCGGCGGTCCGGGAGGCGACCGACCTCCCCTCGGCCATCCGCGCCCTCTACGGGCTGTATGCCTCAGAACAAGGCAAGACCCGGTACGGCGACAAGACTCCCAGGTATTGCCTGGATATGCCGATGCTGGCGACCTTGTTCCCTGAGGCTCGGTTCGTCCATGTGATCCGTGACGGGCGCGATGTTGCGTTGTCGGTCAAGGGCGTCTTCTTCGGTCCGGACACGATCGGCGGGGCAGCGCTGTATTGGCGAAACCGGGCGCTGGCGACCAGACGGTCCGGCGAATACATGGATCCATCGATGTACTTCGAGTATCGCCACGAGGACCTGCTGGAGGATCCCGAGGCGGTGGTCCGGGAGATCTGTGATTTCCTGGACCTGCCGTTCGATCCTGAGATGCTGCGCTACCACGAGAACAAGGCTCCACGCAGCGAGTCGCACCATCCGCACGCACACAAGCCACCGACCAAAGGCTTGCGCAACTTCCGAAACGAACTCTCGGCTGAGGATCTGCGGCTGGTCGAGTTGTTGATCGGCGATGCGCTAGAGGAGCTCGGCTACGAGTTGGCGACCGACGAGCGCACCGTGGATCAGGAGACCGAACGCAAGCTGCGCGCCGAGGTGAAGAAGATCGTGCGCGCGCACAACAACTGGGAAGCTGACGGGTTCTCGATGGTCAATGTCCCGGCGAAACGCCCGCCGTCGATGCGCCGCAGCTTCCGGTTGGGCTTGATCCCGATGCGGGACATGATCGAGATCGAAGAGGTCTCAGACGCCGACCCGGCAAACGATCAAGCTGACGCGGCGTCGCTCGCGGAGTGAAGGAAGCGGAACCAGCGGATCTCAGCTCCCTCGAGGCTGCCCTTCGCTAACGCATCAACATCGACGGCTTCCTCGGCGGCTCTAAGTTCCTCAGCGGACGCCCGGGTGCGGGGCCGCTTGGGCTCGAAGAGCACGCATGCCTCCTGGCACGGAGCGTTGCTGATCTCTTCAAGCCCGAGCCTGCGGCTCTGGTCGATGATCTCGATCTTGTCGGATCCGACCAGCGGACGAAGCACGGGGATGGGGGAAGCGTCTTCGACGGCGGCGAGGTTCTCGAGCGTCTGACTGGCAACCTGTCCGAGCGAGTCGCCGGTGACCAGCGCGTGCGCGCCCTCTCGTTCCGCGATCAGCGCCGCGACCCGCATCATGTGGCGCCGATACAGCAGGGTCCGCAGCGACTCTGGACACGCGAGACTCATCTCGCGCTGCGCTTCCCCGATCGGTACCAGCCAGAGCCGCAGTCGGCGCTGGAACCCGTTCAGGTGCTCGGCGACCTCCGCTGCGACGCGTGAAGACGATGCGTCGGTGAACGGCTGCGAATGGAAGTGAACGAGTTCGACGGTCGCGCCCCGCCGCATCATGCGTGCGGCGGCCACGGGCGAGTCGAGTCCTGCTGACAACAGCACGACAACTTTTCCACTTATGCCGGTCGGTAACCCGCCTGGGCCCTCGTATCGGTCGCCGAAGACGAAGGCTCTCTCGCCGACGACCTCGACCCACACCGTGCGTTCGGGCTCGGAGAGGTTGACCTTCATCCCGGTCGCCTCGACCAGTCGCGCCCCGATCTTCTCGTTGATGTCCCGGGACTTCCACGGAAAGCCTTCGGCGTGAGCGACCCGGCCTCGCACGGCGAAAGATGATGCGGGCTTGGCGATGAGTGCGGCCAGGGCAGCTGGCCCGATGTGGTCTGGATCTGCGGGAAGCGCGTCGGCGATCGCGAAGTACTGGATGCCGAACACCCTCTTCAGCCTCTCGGCCACCAACGCCTCGTCAACGCCATCTGGCAGTTCAGCAACGAGCCGTCCGGGCAACCGTCGGAACCGGATGTCGCCAAGATCGGTCAGGACTCCAGAGGCGTTGCGCACCAAGGCTTCCTCGAATGAAGAACGATTGCGGCCCTTGAGCCCAACCTCGTGATAGTGGGCGACGACCGCGCGCATCAGATCGCGCAGCTCCCCGTCTTGACCGGTGACGAGCGTTTCGCGCCGGCGTTCTGAGCGTGACGGATCTCGGCTTCGGTCAATGCATACGACTCTTCAGCATCCTGCGCTGAGGCAGCGAAGATGAGCCCCCGGACCCGGCCCGCTTCATCAACCAGGGGCCCGCCCGAGTTGCCCTGCCGAACCCGAGCTCGAAGCACATAGATCTCTCGCGTAACCGACCTGCGCGAGTAGATGTCGCGGCCGACCGCGTCGGTGCGCGCGCGCACCCTCGCGACCGAGATCCTCCGATCGCCTCCGCCCGGATACCCGATCGCGGCGCCGTCGGTGCCACGCTCGGCGGGTGAATCGGCCAGACCGAGACGGCCTCGTTCGAGGCCTGGCACGCGCAACACCGCGATGTCCTTCTTGGTGTCCATGTAGACGGGCACCGCGTCGTAGGCGCGGCCTCCGCCATCTGATGGTTCGAGCACCTTGTGGTCCTTCGTGCCGGCAAGCACATGGGCCGCGGTCATCACATAGCCGCGGCGGATGCTGAACCCGCTGCCGTCAACCAGGCCGCCACACCCGCGGCTCTCGACCTTGTAGGTAACGCGCGCCGCGGCAAGTATCTGGGCATCGTCTTTCAGCGATTCGGGCGCAGGTTCGACGCCAGGCGCGAGCGACGGGTTGAGTTGCTGGAAGACCTCCGGGAAACCGGTGTGGTTGAGCAGCCCGCCGAGTCCGGCGATCACATCGGGAGGGTCGGGCAGGACCGCATAGGTCGCGCGCAGCACCACCGAGTCTCGGATCGATGCCGCCAGCTGAGGAGCACGCTTGGCCGGGACCGACAAGACCCAGGCGCTGAGGATCGCCATCACCGCGGCGATCGTGGACCCGGCCAGTCGATCGGCCTTCTTGATCGACAGGTTGGTTATCCGTCGCAGAACTGTGCCCCCAGCAACGGCGATGATCGCTTCTGTCACGAAGGCGACGCCCAGGAACAAGATCACGCCAGTTATCGCCTTGGCTGCCGGCGCGGACGGACCGAAGGCGTCGACCAGTCGAGGGCTGATGATGCCTCCTACGAACAGTCCCAAGACGAATCCGCCCCAACTGAAGAGCTGCAACATCGCGCCGCGTCGATAGCCGGTCATGACGGCGAGGGCGACGGCTCCGACGATCAAGAGATCGACGGCCCAACCGAAGGCGGCTTGCTGCTCCATCTACTCCTTGGGTTCTGGCACATCCCCGAACGGGTCGGGAGCTGCGCTCCGCTTCCAGACCATGACCTTGCGCTTGAAGTACAGCACCTCGTCGCCATGCTGGTTGTACCCGCGGGTCTCAACGGTGACGATCCCTCGGTCATCTTTCGACTTTGACTCAGCCTTGTCTAGCACGAGGGTCTGGGCGTACAGGGTGTCGCCGTGGAAGAAGGGCTTCTTGTGCTGAAGCGACTCGACCTCGAGGTTCG
>JBKHYG010000131.1:0-2170 GCA_046565595.1 Actinomycetota bacterium
TCGCGACCACGATCCTTGCGCCCGTAGAGATCTGCTCCAGTGCGCTGCCGGCCGCGCGTGCTCCGGCGTTCGAATACACATCGAAGCCGTGGTCCTCCAATCCCGGGATCGCTTCGGGTGCGGTCTCTGCCCCGAGACCGATCAGGAGGGCATCTCCCGTGATCGTTTCGCCGTCGGCGGTGATCGCCAAGTCGTCAGGATCGATCTCTTCGATGCAGGCCTGGATCACCTCTATCCCGAAGCGTTCGAGAGCTGCCAGCGGCCGACTGGTCTGGGACAGCGGCGCACGACCGAGAACCTCATCGGTCTTGCGGAAACCCATCGCGAAATGGCTGGCCTGGTCAACGAGGGTGATCGAAGCTTGCGGCAACAGGGAACGCAGCCGGTGTGCGGCGGCCAGGCCTCCGAACCCTGCACCGGCGATGATGATCTTGGCTGGAGTGTTCACCGCCCGCAGCCTACGGGCCGAGCGCACCGAAGGGAACGCACATGCGGAAAGGCCGAGCGCGCTGAGGGAAGCGCACATGCCGAAGGGCCCCGTGCTCTCGCACGGGGCCCTTCGGCTGAACGCCCCTGGTTCAGTTCTGCGCGATGGGCAAGCTGACCACCGGATCCGAGATCGCCCATGCTCCCGGTGTGCGGCCAGAGAAGCCCACGAAATGCGTGGCGGTCTGGGAGACCGTTAGGTACAGGCTTTCTCCTGCCGCAAGGTTGATGCCCACACCCGGAAGTTCGATCTCGAACTCTTCCAAGGCGCTCGGCAGCAAGCGACGCAGCGGCATCACATTGTTCTGCTGCAGCACAGCGGTCGCCTCGTTCGCTCCGACGCTCAGTCCGAAGACCGCCCGTGCGTCAGGCGTGTTGGTGATCGTTCCCGACAGGGTCGGGATACCGGTGATCTTCAGCGGACCCTCGGCGATCTTCAACTGCAACGGTGCGCCGACCGGCAACGATGCACTGGCAATCGCAGGCACGACCGGCGTCTTGTCAACATAGGTCGTGACCGACGAGGTGCTGAGACAGGTGGCACCCTTGTGGTCGGTGATGTTGAAACGCGCCGGCAGAAGCGCCTGGGTGTCGCTACCGGTGAACACCTTGGTGAAGAACGACCGGCTTAGCGAATCGAATCCACCCGGCGAACACTTGTCTCCGCCGACGGGGTTCGAGTACGGCAGCGCTTCGGGCAGCACATGTCCACCGTTGTAGCCGATGAACAGGCTCTGCTCTTGGGCCTCCGGCGTCACCACATCTAGGAGGTTGTGGATGCCCTGATTCAGGTTGAACAGGTTGTCGGTCGACCCCTGACCGATCAGGACGGGGATGTCGAGGAAGGTGCCGTTGTCTGCGAAACCCTTTGGCGAGTGCTCCAGGAACTCGGCCTTGAGGTTGGTCGTGCCCGGTACGGTTCCGTCCGGGAACCAACCGGTCGCCGCGCCCACCGCGAAGCCCTCGTGGATGTACTGCGGGACGGTTCCCGCACCAGCCGCGTAAAGCAGCGTAACCCAGAGCGTGCGGACGACTCCCTGCGGGCCGAGGGATTCGGGCAGGTCGTACCAGGTGATCTGCGGAGCCAACGCGTTGAACCGGGTGCGGCCGTAGTTGCGGGTCTCGGTCAAAGCGCCGATCGTCTGATAGCCGCCACCGTATGAACCGCCGATCGCGCCCAGGACCGGATCTGGCGTCCCGAACGCTTCGTCGACGACGCCGCCATTGTCCTTGGCGACCCAATCGAGACCAGCGATGTAGTCGACGACCGTCTCGACATCTTTGCCTTCGAGTTCAGGGTCTTCGACATTGGCTTGGCCTTCGCTCTCTCCGAATCCGCGCTGGTCGAAACTCAGCACTCCGAAGCCTGCGTCTGTCCAGTTGGTCATGCCAGACCGGCTGCGAGAACCGCCCCAACCGTGGCTGTGCAGGATCATCGGAACAGGGTTGGTTGCGCTAGCGCCTTCGGGCTTGAAGACAGTGGCCGCGATCGTGATCCGGTCGGGGGCTTTGCTGGTGAGCGTGATGTGTGTGATCTCGGCCGCAGCATGCCCCGGCACGGTGCCAACGACACCGGCGAGCAGGCTGACCGCGAGCACCGCGCGCATCGACTTCTTCAGGTTCATCAAGGACTCCTATCGATGATTGAGAGCGGCTCCCGACCGCTCCGTCGGAACACTTCGCC
>JBKHYG010000132.1:0-5804 GCA_046565595.1 Actinomycetota bacterium
ACCTGTGCCGGCGACCCCGGACCGGCTTGGGTCATCTTGCTGCCGGTGTCGTCGAACATGGCTCGGACCTTCGCCCACGCACCACCACATACGATCGAGTCACCGATCTTCAAGGTCCCGCGATTCACCAGCACGGTCGCGACCGGACCGCGGCCCTTATCCAGGTGCGCCTCGATGACGCTTCCGCGTGCAGGCGCATCCGGGTTCGCTTTGAGTTCCTTGATATCTGCGACCAGCAGCAGCACATCGAGCAGATCATCGATGTTGGTGCCCTGCTTGGCCGAGACATCCACGAACGGCGTCTCGCCACCCCATTCTTCGGGCACGAGTTCGTGTTCGGTCAGCTGCTGGCGGGGTCGCTGCGGGTCCGCTTCGGGCTTGTCGATCTTGTTGACCGCGACCACGATCGGGACATCAGCAGCCTTGGCATGGTTCAAGGCTTCCACCGTCTGCGGCTTCACGCCGTCGTCGGCTGCGACGACCAGCACCGCGATATCGGTCACCTGGGCGCCGCGCGCACGCATCTGTGTGAAGGCTTCGTGACCCGGTGTGTCGATGAAGGTGATGGCTCGATCGTTCTTGTGGATCTGATAGGCGCCGATGTGTTGGGTGATGCCACCATGTTCGGTCGATACGACATCGGCTTCGCGGATCGCGTCCAACAGCAGGGTCTTACCGTGATCGACATGGCCCATCACCGTGATCACGGGAGGGCGCGGCTTGAGGTCTGCGGGATCATCCTCGATGACCTCGTCTGCTTCCAGATCGTCCTCGGGAGACACGATCGTCAGTTCGCAACCGAACTCCGAGGCGATCAGCTCGGCAGCGTCGTCGTCCAGCGACTGACTCATCGTGTAGACCTGGCCGAGCAGGAACAGCTTCTTGATGATCTCGTTCGCCGGGATACCGAGTTTCGATGACAGTTCCGAGACGGTGATGCCGCGAGGAACCGTCAGTTCGTCGACGATGGCCTTGTCTGGCGCACGCTTCTTGCGAGGCGGCGGCGGCGGCTGGTTCTGATCGACGAACGCGGCCGGCCGGCCCCGTCCGGGCCGCGACCGTTCGGCACTCGGGCGAGCCGCAGCGGGGCGGGCGGTACGCTCGGCGCTTGGACGAGGTGCAGCGGGGCGAGCGGTCCTCGGAGGACGCTTCACCTCACGAACGCCAGATTCTCCCGGCTTGGGAAGCCTCTGGCTCTGATTCGGTTTGGGGCCAGAGATGACCTCATCGATCGAGGCAACATCGGTGGCCTTGTTCGAGGCGGGCGGCCTCGAAGGTGCGGGTGCCGCCGTCGAAGCTGCGGCCTGCCTGGCCGCCGAACTCTTCGGGTCGGGCTTCGCGGTCTGGGCGGCAGGCGCCTTCTCGGTCGCGGCAGCCGGAGCGGCAGCGGTTCGGCTCGGCCTGCTGGGTCGCGCCGGACGAGCGGGCCGCGCCGCCGCCGCCTTCGTCAGCTGCGCGAGGGAGCCTTCCTGCTGGGCCTTGCGCAACTTGTCTGCCGCAGGGTCGTCCACATTGGACGAGTGCGAGCGTGCCACGACGCCGAGGTTCGCCAGAGCGGCGATGACCTCTCTGCTCGATAGTTTCAGCTCTTCAGCGAGCTCATAGACCCTCGATGCCATCCGTTACTTCCACGATCCTTCCATCGAGATCCGTTCCAGGTCAGCGTCACGAAGCGCTCGCCTCAGCCCCGACAGGCTGGGCCGCTCACATGCCGCGCATACATATGCGCCTCGGCCAGGTTCGGTCTGCGCGGGATCAGCCACTGCGACCGAGTCGCGCGCCACGAGTCGAAGCAGCGAGACCTTCGGCGCGCGCGTCCGGCAAGACACGCAACTCCTGATCCCCGCATGGCCGCTCAAGAAACCTCTCCAGTCGTAAGCGAGGAGGCGTCCCCGGCCGATTGCTGGCTCTGGCTCTTTATGTCGATACGCCAGCCGGTCAATTTGGCTGCCAGACGGGCGTTCTGACCCTCACGACCGATCGCGAGCGAGAGTTGCTCGTCTGGGACGACACAGATGGCCGTCCCGAGCGGCAGCGTCTCTCCGTCACCCTCAGGCTCTAGTTCCACCGAGATGACCTTGGCGGGGCTGAGCGCCGCACCTACGAAAGCCGCGGTGTCTTCGCTCCACGGGATCAGATCGATCTTCTCTTCGTTCAATTCTTCGACGATCGCGCGCACCCGCTGCCCCCTTGGGCCCACGCACGCGCCGACCGCGTCGACATCCGGGTCGTTCGAAGCGACAGCGACCTTCGACCGGGCGCCAGCCTCGCGAGCGACGGCCTTGATCTCGACCGTGCCATCCTCGATCTCTGGGACCTCCATCGCGAACAGCGACTTGACGAGTCCGGGATGGGTGCGGCTGACGACGATGCTCGGGCCCTTCGGGCCCTGGCGGATCTCGACGATGTAGGCCTTCAGCCGCTCGTTGTGTCGGTATATCTCCCCCGCCGCTTGCTCGGCGCGAGGCATGAAGGCCTCGACCTTGCCCAGATCGAGCAGGACGAAGCGTCCGTCGGACTGCTGGATGGTGCCCGAGACGACATCGCCTTCCTTGCCGCGATATTCGCCGACATTGACCTCGCGCTCGGCCTCGCGGATGCGCTGAAGGATGACCTGTCGTGCCGTCTGAGCCTCGATCCGTCCGAACGGCCGGGTCTCGATGCGACGCTCCTTCACGAAGGCTCCGTCATCGTCAAGCATCGGCTGACCCTCTTCGTCCACATCGAACTCGAAGATGCGTACCTCGCCGGCACGGAGATCGACCTCGGCGCGGCAACCCCGCTCGGGCGGCAGGGACCGCTTGTGTGCAGCAGCCAGCGCGACCTGGAGGCCGTCGATGAGGGACTGGTACGGGATGTTCTTCTCCCGTTCCAGGTTCTGCATCGCGTCGTGGATCTCTCGGAAATTGATACTCATGGTTTCACCAGGGGAACACCACTCGCGCGTCCTCGATCTTCGCGAGCGGGACGGCGACCTCGTCGCCGTCGATCTCTAGGGTGACCTCGTCTTCGCGAACCGAGACGAGCTTGCCTTCGGTCGGCTTCGAGTCGGTCTGTGTGACTATCCGCAGCGGGCGGCCGATGTTGCGCGCGAACTCTCGCGGCGCCTTCAGGGGCCGATCCGCTCCGGGGGTCGTGACCTCGAGGGTGTACGAGAAAGGGATCAGGTCGTCGGCATCCAACATGCGGGACAGCTGGTTCGAGACCTCCGCGCATCGGTCCAGATCGACGCCAGCGTCGCTGTCGACGGTTACTCGAACCAGGTTGGTCCGGCCGCGCTTGACCTCGACCTCCAGGCACTCGCAGGCGTTGGCTGCGCAGGCGGCAGCGGCCAGTTCCCGAACCCTGTCGTCCAGGTCTGTCATGCCACCTCCTTGATAGTCGTCACGGTTCCCGACCCACGCCAACGCCCCGACCTCGGGCCGGGGCGCGCGGAAGTCCGGCGATGGCATCGCCAACGCCGCAGGTCAGGACCCAGGCGCAACTATAGCACCAGGTCCAGTGAGGCCCCTAGTCGATCCGGCCGGGACCCCGCCCTAGTAGGCCAGGGCGTAGGTGGCGAGATCCACGGCAGGTTGACCGCAGAACGGGCAGCTGCCGCCGGGGTTCTGAGGTTCGAGCGGCAGGAAGCGGATCGTGGCCTTGGTGTCAGCCTTGACCTTGGCTTCGCAGTCGGATCCGCCGCACCAGGGCACCTGGAGGAACCCGCCAGGGTCCTTCAGCAGGGCCTTGAACTCGTCTGCGTCGGAGGTCTGGAAGGTATGCCTCTCACGGAAGGCTCTGGCTTGCTCATGAAGGGTGCCCTGGATCTCGGTCAGCAGGATGCTCAGCCGCTCCGCTAAGCCTTCGAGGGGCATGGCTTCCTTCTGGTCGATGTCACGCCTGGCTACCACGGCCTGCTTGTCGGCGAGATCTCGCGGTCCCAATTCGATACGGACCGGCGCCCCCTTCAACTCCCACTCGTTGAACTTGAAGCCGGGACGGACAGAATCCCGGTCGTCGATCCTCACCCGTATGGGTTCGCGCAGGGGGCCCCAATCGATCGCTCGCAATCGCTCGGCGATGTTCTCGGCAGCGCCGATGACGCTGGCTCGCTCGGAGTCCTTCCGGTAGATCGGGACGATGACGACCTGCTGCGGCGCGAGAGCGGGTGGTACGCGCAGGCCCTTGTCGTCGCCATGACACATGATCATGCCCCCTACCAGGCGGGTAGAGGCTCCCCAACTCGTAGCTTCGGCCAGTTCCAGTTCGCCGGAACGCCCTTGGAACTGAACCCCGTATGCCTTCGAGAAGTTCTGGCCCAGATAGTGGCTGGTGCCTGCTTGCAGAGCTTTGCGATCACCCATGAGGGCTTCCATCGTGTAGGTCTCGACCGCCCCGGGGAACCTCTCGTTGGCTGACTTGCGGCCGGGCAGGACAGGCATCGCCATCACCTGCTCGGCGGTATCGACATAGACCTCGTGAAGGATCCTAAGCGTCTCCTCTATCGCTTCGTCAGCGGTCTCATGTGCGGTGTGGCCCTCCTGCCAGAGAAATTCGGTGGTGCGAAGGAACACGCGCGGCCGCATCTCCCAACGCACCACATTGGCCCACTGGTTGTAGAGCAACGGCAGATCCCGATAGCTCTGGATCCACTTGGCGTAGGTCGCCCAGATGATCGTCTCGGATGTGGGTCGCACGACCAGGGGCTCTTCGAGTTTCTCGCCTCCTGCATGCGTGACGAGCGCGACCTCTGGAGCGAACCCTTCGACATGTTCGGCTTCCTTATCAAGGAGGGCACCGGGGATGAATAATGGGAAGTACAGGTTCTCATGACCGGTGGCCTTGATCCGCTGGTCGATCGCACGCTGGATGCGCTCCCAGATCGCGTATCCGTAGGGCTTGATGACCATCGTTCCGCGAGCCATCGACGGCTCAGCCATGCCAGCTTCGCGGACGACCTCTTGGTACCAGGCGGGGAAGTCTTCGGATCGGGGGGTCAGAGCCATGGGCGGGAGCCTATCGGTCCGCACCGTCGCCCTCGGCTGGTTCCGGTCCCGTCCATGCGTAGCCCTCGCTGGTTCAGGTCCCGTCCGTGCGTAGCTCTCGTCGGTCCAGGTCCCGGAGGTGGGTGATCAACCTGTCGGCTTAGAGCCGATCTGCAGGGGGGCGTCCGCGGTGGTGACCTTCACGACCCGCGGGCCTCCGGTGCCGCCTTGGCCTTCGGCTCGGCGCATCTCGACGATCTCGTCCACATACTCGCAGAGGACATCGACGATCTTGTCCTCGGGCACCGTCGCGATGACCTCGCCCTTCAAGAAGATCTTCCCCTTCTCCTTGCCGGCAGCGACGCCAACATCTGCTTCGCGAGCTTCCCCGGGTCCGTTGACCACGCAGCCCATCACCGCGACCGTCATGGGCACATCGATATCTGCCAGACGCTGCTCGACCTCGCTGGCGAGCCTGATCACATCGACCTCGGCCCGCCCACACGAGGGGCAACTGACGAGATCGAAGCCCTTCTGTCGCAGTCCGAGCGACTCGAGGATGGCGATGCCAGCCTTCACTTCTTCCACGGGGTCTGCCGTGAGCGAGACGCGGATCGTGTCGCCGATGCCTTGACTGAGCAGAGCTCCGATGCCAACGGCACTCTTGATGATTCCCTTGGAGGGAGTGCCTGCTTCGGTGACACCCAGGTGCAGCGGATAGTCGCAAGCTTCGGCGAGCAGCCGGTAGGCCTCGATCATCGTGGCGGGATCGTTGTGCTTCACCGAGATCTTGATGTCGCGGAAGCCGTGCTCCTCGAACAGCGAGCACTCCCACAG
>JBKHYG010000133.1:0-9135 GCA_046565595.1 Actinomycetota bacterium
GAGACCGCACCCGAAGCGATCCCGGGATTGGAGGACCACGGCTTCGATGTGTATTCGAACGCCGGAGCACGCGCGGCCGGCAGCGCACTGGAGCAGATCTCTACGGGCGCAAGGATCGTGGTCGCGATCTTCGGGTCGCCCTACAAGTGTCCGCCGGCACCGTTCGAACTCGCGTTGTTGCTGCGACAAAGGCTCATCGACGACAAGGTCGATGTGGCGTTGGTGACTCCCCTCGAGATGTCGCTGCCCATCCTGGGGCAGAGCGGATGCGATGTGATCGAAGGCCGTCTCGCGGGCATGTTGATCGACCTTCATCGAGGCGTTCCGCCTGTCGCCGTGCACCCCGGCGAACTCGAACTAGCAGACGGCCAGAGGCTCGGGTTCGACCTCCTGCTGGCGGTGCCTCCGCACCGTGTGCCTTCGGTCGTGGTCGAGGCCGGCTTGGCTGAAGAGGGCGGGTGGGTTCCGGTCGACGCCCGCACGATGGCGACGGTCAAGCCCGGAGTATGGGCGGTCGGAGATGTCACGGCCGTGCAGATGAACAACGGCAAGCCACTTCCGAAGGCTGGCGCGTTCGCGCAGGGCGGAGGCGAGGTCGCGGCAGCGCAGATCGCCGCCTTCCTTGGCGGCCCTTCGGCCGACGATCGCTTCGAGGCCCACGGCACCTGTTACCTAGAAACCGGCGATGGCGAAGCGATGATGGTGACCGGTCACTTCTTGGCAGAGCCGGTGCCAGATGTCGAACTCACGCCGCCCTCGGTCGATGCGATGGCCCAGAAGGACGACTACGAGCGCACCAAGCTCGCCGAATGGTTCGGCGGATGACCCGTGAGCGTCTGAAAAGCGGTAGATGGCCGCGCGCATCAGGGGAGCGGCGGTGACCCGTGAGCGTCTGAAAGGCGGTAGACGGCCGCGCGCATCTGGGGAGCGGCGGTGACCCCCGCGAGCATCAGGGGAGATCAGACGCGCGGAAGCGTTACGACTCGCAGCTGGGTGGCGGTTCGAAGCCACCTGAGGTTGGTCATTTCTAGCGACCCGGGATGCTCTGGCCAAGGGGTCAGGACGATCCGATCCAACTGGAGTCCCCGCTCTTTCGCGGCGTTCACCGTCAACATGGTGTGGTTGATCGTGCCGAGGGTAGGGCGGGCCACGATCACCAGCGGAGCTTCCAGATCAGCGGCCAGATCGGCCATCGTGTCGTTCGCGCTGATCGGAACCAGCAGGCCGCCAGCACCCTCGACTATCAGCGTCTCGCAGGTCTCTGCCAAGGCCCTTATCTGCCGGATCAGTCGCGAGCGCATGATCGGCCGGCCGATCTGAGCGGCCGCGATGGCCGGGGCCAACGGATCGGGATAGCGGACCAGTTCGTGCGCGGTGAACGCGCTGGGAGTCGGCTCGATCTCTCCTACCGGAAGAGGAGGGGCGACCGGCGCCTCCGCGGCGAAGCGTTTCACGAAACTCGTAACCGCGAGCGCATCGGCGCCCTGTCCGTCGTCGGTGACGCCGGTCTGCAGGGGCTTGCAATAGCGGACGGTCTGGCCCTCGCGCAGGGCTTCCACGCACAGCACCCCGCTGACCACAGTCTTGCCGACCTCGGTGTCGGTGCCGGTGACGAATAGGATCTTGGCGCTCAAGCCAGCACCTCGATCATCGTCTTCGCCGCCCGCGCGATCTGCTCAGGCGTGTGCTCGCTGGTGACGGTGACCCGCAACCGTGCGGTTCCCTCGGGCACGCTCGGCGGACGGATGGCCGGGATCAAGATGTCTCGCTCTTGGAGTCGTGCGGCAGCGCCGATGGCGTCGGCGTCTGGTCCGACGATGATGGGGATGATCGCGGTCGAGGTTTCCTTCGCGCCGATCCCGCCCTCGCGCAGAGCAGATACCAGCATCGCGGCGTTCCGATGAAGCCGCTGGACCCGTTCCGGCTCTGACCGCAGGATCGTGATCGCGGCGATCCCTGCCGCCGCGACGGGAGCGGGCATCGCGGTATCGAAGATGTATGAGCGGGCGGTGTTCCGCAGCAGATCGCACATGATCTTGGGGCCTGCGATGAAACCGCCCGCGGATCCGAGCGCCTTCGAGAGGGTGCCCATGACGATCGCGTCGGGAGCATCTGTGGTTGAGCCACGACCCTCCGGCCCGACGACCCCTGTTCCGTGAGCGTCGTCGACGAACAGCAACGCCGCGTGCTCTTCAGCGAGGTCGGCGAGAGTTGCGATGTCTGCCACATGGCCGTCCATGCTGAAGACCCCATCGGTAGCGATGATCATGCGCTTGGCGGTTCGGTGTGCGTGCAACAGGTTTCGCAACTCGTCTAGATCAAGGTGTCCGAAGATGTGTCGGTGCGCGCCGGTCAAGCGGATGCCGTCGATCAGAGACGCATGGTTCAACGCGTCAGAGAAGATCACCGTGTCCGCATCGGCCAGAGCCTGAAGACCGAGGTTGGCGAGATAGCCAGAGCCGAACAGGACCGCATCTTCGGTGCCTTTGAGGTCGGCGATCGCTCGCTCGAGTTCGTCGTGGATCTCTAATGCGCCGCTGATCAATCGAGCCGATCCTGCTCCGACTCCCCAACGCGCGGCCGCTTCGGAAGCAGCCTCGGTCACCTTCGGATGGTTGGCCAATCCTAGGTAGTCGTTCGAGGCGAACAGCAGGAACTCGCGATCGTCGCGGATCACCATCGGGCCGGTTGGAGAGGACAGTGCGCGCGTCCGGCGCAGCCGATCCCGCCCCTCGAGCTCTGCGAGTTTCCGCTTCGCGAAACCCCACATGTCTGCCATCAGCCGACCTCGCCGGCGACGGCCTGGATAGAGGCTGCCGTGGCCTCGACCAGCAGGGTGAGTTCGTCCGAGGAGATGACCAGCGGAGGCATCAGCACCACCACATCCCCCAGCGGCCGGATGATCACGCCATGCTTGCGGGCCTCGCGGCACACCCTTGCTCCCATCGTCAGGGACGGATCGAAGGGCTCCTTGGATCCTCTGTCTGCGACCAGTTCGATGCCGACCATCAGGCCGCGTTGCCGAACATCTCCGACGATCGGGTGATCAGCCAGGGGTTTCAGCAGGGCGCTCAACTGGTCGGTGCGCGCCTCCACATCGCGCAGTGTCTCCTCGGCTTCGAACAGGTCAAGGGTCGCATCGGCCGCGGCTGCCGCGAGCGGGTTGGCGGAGTAGGAATGGCCATGGAACAAGGTCCTGCCTTGCTCGGGCGGTCCCAGGAACGCCTCGAAGAGTTCCTCGGTCGCGAGGGTCGCCGACAGAGGCAGCGTGCCTCCGGTGACGCCCTTGCCGATCGTCATCAGATCCGGCTTCACGCCGTCGATCTCGGAGGCGAACATCCGGCCGGTGCGGCCGAAGCCGGTCGCGATCTCGTCCACTATCAGCAGCGTTCCGTGGGCTCGCGTGATCTCGGCGATGCGTGCCAGATGGCCATCGGGAGCGGTGATGATCCCAGCCGCGCCTTGGACCAGCGGCTCGGTGATGACAGCCGCGACCTTCCCCACGTGCTCGGTGAGTACGGCGTCTAGCTGGTCTGCGCATGCGAGTCCGCAACTTCCGACCTCTAGCCCCAGAGGACAGCGATAACAGTTCGGGCTCGGGATCCGCGCGGTGTCGAAGAGCAGAGGCCTGTAGGTGTCGTGGAAGAGTTCCATCCCGCCGACGCTGACCGCGCCCAGGGTGTCGCCGTGATACGCCTCGTCGAGCGAGACGAACAACGGGCGATCCTCGCCTCGATGCTTCCATGCCGCGTACGCCATCTTCAACGCGACCTCTACCGCGGCGGCGCCGTTCTCGCTGAAGAAGACTCGGTTCAGTCCGTCCGGTGCGAGGTCGATCAGTCGTTCGGCCAGACGGATCGCAGGAGGATGAGATAACCCGAGGAAGGTCGAGTGCTGCAGCCTGGCAGCCTGCTCTTGGATGGCTCGAACGATCTGCGGATGGCTGTGGCCATGGGTGTTGACCCAGAGGCTCGAAACGCCGTCAAGGTAGCGGTTCCCGTCGGTATCGATCAGCCAGCAACCCTCGCCGGACTCGATGATCGGCGCATCGTCGGCGAACCAGACCGTATGGGGCGTGAAAGGATGCCAGATGTTGCGGAAATCGCTCGCGCGAAGATCGTCGGTGCGGGACACCCACACGAGTCTAGGCCGTCAGGCAGATGGCACTAATGGGGTGCGGGAAGGAGCGCTCTGCGGGCGCCGCTCACAGTGAAGACCACCGCGAACAGGGCGGCTCCAACCAGCACGATGCTGGCGCCGCTCGAGATGTCTAGGTGGTAGCTGGCGAACATCCCGACCAGTCCCGTGACCGCGCCGATGATGCTGCTCAAGGCAAGCATGGGTGCGAACGAGTCGGTCAGCATCCGTGCGATCACCGGCGGGATGACCAGCGCCGCGGCGATCAGCATGACGCCAAGCACCTGCATGGTGGCAACGATCGTGCCTGCCAGCATCAGGGCGAGCAGAGCGTCCAGACGACGGGTCGGCACTCCGCTGACGGCCGCGACCTCGGGATCGAAGGTAGAGAACAGCAGGCCTCGATAGTTACCCAGGATCGCCAGCGTGACCGCGACAGCGACCCCGGCCACGATCAGAACATCGCTGAAATCCACCCCCAGGATCTGCCCGAACAGAGCCGCGTCGAAGTTGCGTGTGAAGCCACGCGAAGGCCGAGAGATCAAGGCGATCCCGACCGCGAAGATGGCGGTAGTGACCACGCCGATCGCCGCGTCGGCCCCGATGCTCCTGCGTCTGGCCACGCGGTTCACCAGAAGTGCACTAGCGAACCCTCCGAGCGCGGCACCGAGGTAGAAGTTGACCCCGACGATGAAACTCACCACCGCCCAACCGAAGATCGCATGGCTGAGGCCATGGCCGATGTAGCTCATCGAACGAAGGACGACGAACACGCCAACCAGGCCGCAGAGTGCGCCTGCGATCACGGTCACAGCCAGCCCGTTGCGGAAGAACTCGAAGGCAAGGGGATCGGTCAACCAACTCATGCCGTCTCCTCGTGCTCGTGGTGGGTGTCCGTGATCTCCTCGACCGGCCTCAGGTCGGGAGCAGGCTCGACCACGACCGGCATCCCGCCATGATGCAGCACCTCCATCGGTGCCCCATAGGTCGCTTCCAGGTTCGCGGGCGTCATCACCTGCGTGGGCGTGCCGCTGGCGATCACAGAACGGTTCAGACAGACGATCGTCGGCAGGTGAGCGGCGATGCCGTTCAGATCGTGGGTGGTCACAACGATCGCGTAGCCGTCGTGATGCAGCTCGTGCAGCAGGTGAAGGACCTCGTGGCGGGTATGGACATCTACCCCGCTGGTCGGCTCGTCCAGCAGTAGCAGTTGCGGCCGCTGCATGAGGGCGCGCGCGATGAAGACCCTCTGTTGCTGGCCGCCGGATAGCGCCCTGATGTGACGCGACCCCAGACCAGCAAGCCCCAGCCGCTCGAGCAGTTGATCGGCATGCGCGGTCTCCTCCCGGCTAGGTCGCACCCGCCGACCCGGCGCGCTCATCAACAAGACCTCGCGGGCAGAGACCGGGAAGTACCAGTTGACCGTCTCTACCTGCGGCACATAACCGATCGACACACCCTTGGTGCGATCCACCGCGCCTCGGTCCGGGCGATGGCTGCCGGCGATGAGCCGGAGCAGCGTGGACTTCCCGCTGCCGCTCGGGCCGACGATCCCCACGAAATCGCTGCCTCGGAGGGAGAGGTCGACATCGGTCACGACCGGGTCGCCGCCGTAAGAGGCGGTTACACCCGCGAGCCGAACCAGGTCGTGTTCCATCGTCACTGACGATAGATGGCTTCGCCGCCGCCCGGCAGGTTGCTGATATCCACCGAGTCGAGCGCGGAAGCGTCGCCACCGAGGGCCTCGACCATCGTCTTGAAGTCGAAGACCAACAGGCCGATCAGGCTGTGGTCATCGTCCCCCGGTGCGCCCGGCAGATCATCATCGCGAAGGTCGTCTACATACTGCGCGCCGGTCTCTCTGGCGATCTGCTCGAGCACGGGGGAGGGGAAGACCTCGCTTCCGAAGATCGCAGGGATCCTCGCCTCGCGGATCTGCGTGATCAGGTTGGCGATCTCTCGGGGCGTGGGTTCGCTGAAGTCGCTCGGCTGCACCGCACCGATCACCGTCCAGCCATAGTCGCGGGCCATGTACGGGAACGAGTCGTGATAGGTGAGCAGCTTGCGTGAACCAGGTGGCACGGTGGCGGTCGCGTCGATCAGAGCCTCGCTCAATGCATCGAGCCTCGCAGCGATCTCTGCGTAGTTGGCCCGATAGGCATCAGCGTTGTCGGGATCGGCTTCGGCCAGCGACTCGGAGATGATCTGGGCGTACCGCTTCGCATACGGCGGGTTCGTCCACAGGTGCGGGTTCGGGTCGCCCTCTTCCTCTGGGAAGCTGAAGTCGAATATCCACTCGTCTTCGGTGATCGTCTGTGGGGCCAGTTCGACGATGCTCGCATCCTCGGGGAGGTTCTGTTCGGCGAGCGAGATCGACGGCAACTCGAGGTTCAGCCCATTGGCGAAGAACAGATCCGCTTCGGCCAGCAGTCGCGCATCGGAAGGAGTCGGTTCGAAGGTGTGCGAGTTCACGCCTTCAGGGACGAGTCCGGTGACCCTCACATGCTCCCCCCCGATGTTCTCGACCAGGTTTGTGATGGGGGAGACGGTGGCTACCACCGAGATCCTGCCATCGGCCCGAGGGTCGGATGCGGGGGTCTGGCTGCAGGCGACGGCGGTGATGCACGCGGCCGCGATCAAGGTCTTTCGCATGATGCCCAGCCTAGGCTCGATGCGACCTGTTCGCAGTTGCGAACTGTTTGCAAAACTAGCGGCAGTCCTTGCAGAGGCCCGTCATCGCGAAGTGGTTCAGATCGAGCTCGAACCCCGTCTTGGCGGCCACGGCCCGGCCAAAGGGCTCGAGAGCTGCGGGCGGCACCTGCTGAACCTCGCCACACTGGCTGCACACCAGGTGATGATGCCCCTCCCTGGCTGGGGTCCAGGTAGCGGCTTCGTGGCCTAGGTGAGCATGCTCGACCAGCCCCAGGGACTCCAACATCTGCAGCGTCCGATAGACCGTCGCCAGGTTCACCCGGCTCATCGAACGCCTGACCCGCGCGTGCACCTCCTCGGCCGTTAGATGCTTGCCTTTCGAGGCGAACAATGCGCGTACGACGACCTCGCGCTGGGGTGTCATCCTGACGCCTCTGCGAGCCAGCGCCTCTAGGGCCTCCTTCGCGGTCATGTCGCCCGAACGCTAGCGTGGGCGCAGGTTCAAGAGACCGAAAGGAAGCAACCGGATATGCCTCGAGGAGAAGTCGTGGTTCCCGACCGGAACCTCGCACTCGACATAGTTAGGACCACCGAAGCCGCCGCTCTGGCCGCGGCCCGATGGGCCGGGCGCGGCGACAAGAACGCAGCCGACGGCGCAGCCGTTGACGCCATGCGGCTGATGTTCAACACCGTACCTGTCGACGGAGTGGTCGTCATCGGCGAAGGGGAGAAGGACGAAGCCCCGATGCTCTACAACGGCGAGAAGGTCGGCACCGGAGAGGGGCCGGCGGTGGATGTCGCGGTCGACCCGATCGACGGGACCGGACTGACCAGCCGTGGACAAGAGAACGCGTTGGCCGTCGTGGCGGTCTCGCCGCGCGGAACCATGTACGACCCTGGTCCTGCCTTCTACATGGAGAAGATCGCGGTCGGAGCAGAGGCAGCCGACGCCGTGGATCTGAACGCCCCCATCGAAGACAATGTGAAGGCGGTCGCCAAGGCCAAGGGCCTGGCGGTGAAGGATGTGACCGTCACCGTCCTCGACCGACCGCGCCATGCCGATGCGATCAAACGGATCCGTGAACTAGGCGCTCGAGTCAAGTTGATCACCGACGGCGATGTGGCCGGCGCGATCGTTGCTGCCTGGCCGCACCTTGGTGTGGACATGCTCTACGGGATCGGAGGAACACCCGAAGGGGTGATCGCCGCAGCCGCCTTGAAATGTCTGGACGGGCAGATACTGGGACGCTTATGGCCGCAGGACGACGCCGAGCGGAACAAGATGCTGGATGCGGGCTGCGATCTTGAACAGATCCTCACGATCGACGATCTGGTCGCCGGGGACGATGTCTTCTTCGCTTGCACAGGCGTGACCGACGGTGTCCTGGTTCAAGGGGTTCGCTATCGAACCGGAGGCGCGACCAGCGAGAGCATCGTGATGCGAACGCGCAGCGGGACGATCCGCCGCGTGCATAGCGAACATCACTTCGAGAAGCTGTCCAAGATCTCGCGCGTCCCCTACGGCGCGCAGGTCGAGTAGGGCTAGCGGACCCACCACCGGCGTCGCTGCCGCATCAGTTCGCGCATCTGTCGAGCCTTCATCCACGAGCCCAGAGCGAATCCGCCCGCGAACAGCCCAGCCGCGCCGGCCGCGCTCGGTATGCCGATCAGCAGCGCACGGCGCTTGGCGCGCAACTCGAAGATCGGCCAGCCCCTGGTCCGTGCGATGCGCTTCAGTTCCGCATCCGGGTTCACCGCGTTCGGGCGTCCGACCAACTCGAGCAATGGAAGGTCGTTCTTCGAGTCCGAGTACGCGAAGGAAGCCAGCAGGTTGATGTCCCGCTCGTCCGCCAGCGCCGCGGCTGCCTTCGCCTTCTCCTCGGCGTGCAACATGCGTCCGGTCAATCGTCCGGTGTAGACGCCATCGTCGTCTACCTCTGCTGTCGTCCCGCGGGCTCCGGTCATCCCGAGCCCTACCGCGATCGCTTCGGCGAGCTCCTGAGGTGCGGCGGTGAGCAGCCAGGTCTCTTCGCCGCGTTCACGATGTTCGGCGATCTGCCGCGCGATGTCCTCGTAGACGCGCGGCAGGATCCGTTCCTCTGCTACCTCTCGTCCAAGCGCGGCGAGTTCGTCACGATGCCTGCCGGCTACCAATGCGAGAGCTTGCTCGGACACGCCGCCGCTGAACTCCATGTCCTCCTTCCCGCTCAGGCGGAAACGGAACTGGCCCCACGCCCAGCCGAACATCTGGCGGACACGAACGAAGTCGCGGTCGTACAGGCCTCGCGCCATCAGGAACAGCGAAGAGCCAGGGATGAGCGTCTTGTCGCAATCGAAGAATGCTGC
>JBKHYG010000134.1:0-25943 GCA_046565595.1 Actinomycetota bacterium
ACGACCTCTGGATGTTCACGGATCTCGTCCGGGGTCCCTTCGGCCAGCAGCTTGCCGAAGTTCAAGCAGTAGACCTGATCGCAGACACGCACGACGAGCGGAACATGGTGTTCGATCATCAGGACCGTCAGGTTGAGTTCGGCCCGCAACTTCAGTAGCAGGTCTCCGAACTGATGAGCCTCTTCAGGACTCATGCCTGAGGTCGGCTCGTCGAGCATCAGGAAATCTGGATCGCCCGAAAGGACCACCGCGATCTCGGTCAGCTTCTGCAGACCGTACGGCAGCTTGTTGACCCGATCGTCTCGATACTCGAGCAAGCCCATGAAGTGGAGGATCTCGAGCGCGTTCGCCTTCAGTACGCGTTCCTCACGGAAGGTGCTCGGCAGCCCTAGCAGACCGGCGACGGGCGAATAGTTGGCCTTCAGATGCTGCCCGACGAGCATGTTCTCCATGACCGACAGGCTCTTGACCAGCCCGATGTTCTGGAAGGTACGACCGATGCCCATGGCGCAACGCCTGTGCGTTGGCATGCTCGTCATCTCGGTTCCCCGATACGAGACCGTGCCAGTGGTCGGCTCGTACACGCCCATGACGCAATTGAAGAATGTCGTCTTGCCAGCACCGTTCGGTCCGATGAGACCAACGATCTCCCACTCGTCGACATCGATGTTCACATCAGCCAACGCTTGCAGGCCTCCGAAGCGGATCGACAGGTCCCGAACGCTAAGGACGGACACCGGCGCCTCCTGAACCCAAGCCTGAATCGTCATGTTTGAACGAGAACGGTTTGCCGTTCAGCCACTCGGTGATGGGTCGCAGCTGTTCGCCGATGCCGCCCGGGAACTGGATCAGCGTTAGTAGCAGCAGCACAGGTCCGATGATCAGCACCCAGATCTGCAGGCTGTTGAAGGCCAAGGGGAAGATCGCGAAGAACGCCGATCCGATGAATATCCCAGCCCTAGATTGGAGTCCTCCGACGGCGGTCATCAGCACGAAGGTGAGCGCCAGCTGGAAGTTGAAGGTCACCGAGACCACGAAGGTCGACCAGTGGGCGAACAACGCACCAGCCAGACCTGCCAACGCGCCAGACAGCACGAAGGCGAACAGCTTGTAGTAGACGGTGTTGATCCCGACGCTCTGTGCCGCGATCTCGTTGTCTCGCAGTGCGAGGATCGCTCGGCCCGCCTTGGACCGGATGAGGCGCCAGTCCACGAACAGCGCCAGCCCTACGAAGGCCATGCACAGGTAGGCGTAAGCCCGATCGCCTCCGAAGCCGGTGGGACGCGGCGCCGGCGACCCGGCACCACCACCGGTCAGTGCCGGGATCCCGAAGATCACACGCTCAGCGATCTCCCCGTAGGCGAGCGTGATCAGGGCGAGATATAGCCCCTGGAGGCGCAGAGCGACCAACCCCAACAGGATGGCCGCAACCGCGCCCGTCGCCGCAGAGGCGATCACGGCTACACCGAAGGGCATACCTACCTTGGATACGAACAGGGCACTCGTGAAGGCGCCCACACCGACGAAGGCCTGATGTCCAAGCGACACCTGCCCGGCGTAGCCGATCAGGATGTTGACGCTCAAGCCCACCAGTACATAGATCATGCCGAGGGCCACCCAGTCGGCCCGGATGATCGAGTTCGGCAGGTTCGGCAGGACCATGACGACCAGCGTCGCTATCCCCACCCATGCGATGCGGCGGATCATCCAACCGCGTGCATCCGGCTTGCCTTCCTGAAGGAGCGCGAGGAGGTTACCGTCGTGTGCGGGATCGATCTGAACCGTAGCCACTACGCCTCCGTCCCGAGAAGTCCCTTGGGCCTCACATACAGCACGACCAGAAGCAGCACGAAGATCGCCAGATCGGGGATCCCGGGGATCCCGAGGTTCTCGAGGTACTGCGAATCGAAGTAACTGGCCAGCTGTTTGACGACGCCGATCAGCAGTCCTCCAACGAACGCACCGTTGAGGCTGGTGATGCCACCTATCACGGCAGCGGTGAATCCCAGGAGCAGGAAGTTGACGGTCATGAACCCGGCGGTGAAGGTCGTGTCCGGAGCCTGTAACAGGCCTCCGATGCCGCCCAGGATCGCCGCGAAGGTCCAGATGAACGCGCTCATCTTCTTCGTGCCGATACCAACCAACTCGGTTGCGACCGGTTCCTGGCTCGTCGCGAGCACGGCCAGGCCGAGGTCGGTCTTGTTGAAGAAGTAGTTCAACGCGGCGGCCAAGCCTCCGAAGATCGCGATCGATGTGAACTGCTGGAAGGTGATGTTGATGCCGAACAGTTGGATGACGGTGCCTTCCGCGATCGGCTCGATCTGATGGATCTCGGTTCCGAACAGTTTCAGCTCGAGGGCGATGGCGAGCAGGGCGAACCCGGCCGTAGCGACCAGCAGTGTGACGCGCGGGGCGTTGAACAGCGGGCGCACCACGAGCCTCTCGAATACGAATCCCACCCCGCCCGTCCCGATCAAGGCCAGCACCCACGCGACCATGTACGGCAAGCCGAGATCCTCGCGGAACCACAGCAAGAAGAAGGCCGCGATGGTTCCGAACTCCGCTGCCGCGAAGTTGAAGACCTTGGCACCCTTGTAGGTCAGCACGATCCCAAGGGCCAGAAGGCCGATGACCGCGCCTTGGATGATCCCAAGGATGATGAAGGTGAGCAAGCCTGTCCTCCCCGGGAGGCTCCCTATCGTCCGAGTTGGAAGGAGTCTAGAAGGAAGAGTACAAGCCGGGGTAGTCCGGGTGGGTTATCCACTGCGCACCCGTCTGAGAGTTCACCCCGTCGCCCTTGATGTCGCAACCGCCGAGCAACACATTGGTGTCCCTAGCTCCGAAGGGGTTGCCAGGCGAGTACTGAAGGGTCGGGAACAGGTTCGACTTCATAGAGAAGGATCGTCCGGTCGAGATGAACGACTCGCGCGACACATCCGGACCCGCAGCCTTGAACATCTGGTGGATCGTCCTCATGATCCCCCAGAGCGCATAGAGCAGGTCGCCGTTCTTGCGGTTGTTTACCGAGGGCGCGAGTTCTTTGGCAGCTCGCGCGAACTCGGGGTCCTTGCCTTCAACGAGATTCTTCCAGCCCGGCCACGGACTGAAGAAGATCGCGCCCTCCATGCCCGGGTTGCTTCCCTTGCATGCCGTGTCGATCATCGCGTTCACATTGTTGGTGATGGCGATGCCTGACCACTTCGGCTTGTAACCGTTCTTGTCGGCGTTGATGACCAGGTTCGTGGTGAACAGCGGCGCGGTGATCGGAACCGCGATGTCGACTCCCTGCTGTTGCAGTTGCGAAGCCACGGTCTGCGCCTCGTTGGAGTTGCCCTCCTTCACGACGCTGAAGGCCTTGTACTCCCAATCAGCGGCGAGGACCGCAGCCTTCAAGGCCTCATCGGCATCGTTGAAGTTCGGCGTGTTAGGCCGGATGAAACCGACCTTGATCTTCCCGTTGCCTCCATTCAGCGAACCGTACTTGTCGAGACTCTTCTTCGCGTGGACCCTCTTCAGCAGCTGAACCAGCGGCGCCATCTGTGCCTGATAGGTCATAGAGACAGCGAGGTAGTTGCTGCGGCTGTTCAATCCGGATTCCTGAACCCCGGGCGAGAGGTAGGGGATCTTGCGCGGTTCGGCGTAGCCCGCGCACGCGTTGATCTGATCGGTACCAGCGCCCCCGATCAACAGGAACGCCTTCTGGTCCTCGGCCATCTTCTTGCAGACCGCGACCGCGGTCGTTGGCGAGTACTCGTCGTTGCGGAAGACGACCTTGACATCGCGGCCCAGGACCTTCTGTCCCTTCTTGGCGAGCCAGCGCCAATAGAGGTCGGCGCCCTTCTCGAAGACGACGGATTCGATCGGAGCGGCACCGGTGGTGGGAGCATGGATGCCGATGGTGATGGTCGTGTCGGTGATACCGGTCTTGTCGCCTCCGCCCGCCGGGACCTCCGGCTGTCCGGGAGTGGTCGGATCGTCGCCAGGGTTGGGGCCGGTGGTGGGGATCCCGGTGATCGGGTCGGTCCCCGGGTTAAACGGGACGCCCGTCTCCGGATCGACCACGGCCCCGGTCTCGGGGTCAACGACCGCGCCTGGCGGAACCTGGCCGCCGAAACTTCCGCCGGCATTGACTCCCGGCTTCTGTCCGCAGGCCGAGATGATGAGGGCTAGGGCGATGACCGCCCCTGACAGTCGAGCCGCTCGATGGTTCATGTAGACCGCTCCCCTGGTCGTCCGGCTGGTGTGCCATGCGTACTCACCCCGCTGAGTTTACGGAGTGCGACGCGCGGATGCCCGGCCTGGAGTTACGAGCCGCCCAGGCGGCGCTGACGGAGCATCATCGCCACGCGTGACCCAGCGATCGGCACCGCCCCCGCTGCCAGAGGATCGTTTCCGATGGCTCCCAAGAGGGCCCCGATGCCTAGGAGGCCTAGCGGGAAGGCCAGGAAGACCCAGGCTGGAGTCCTAGCTTCTCCTCCTGGCGCTGCGACCGGGGGAAGGAATGTGGTCGGCGGCGGCGCCGGCGGCGGAGGTTGCACGATCGGGAAAGGTACCGGCTGAGGTTGCGGCACGAAGATCGGGTCGCCTGGCCTCTCGATGATCACCGTTCCGCCATCGTCCTCCTCTTCGGGAGGCTTCGCGCTGAAGGATGTGGTGGCGAAACCCGCATCCTTGGGCTTCACATATTCGTTGGGCGGCAGGTCGGGGTCTGGTAGGGGCACCGGGACCGGAACCGGCACGCCAGGCGTGGTTGCGACGAGTGTGAGCGGCTGTCCGTGCAGCTCGACCATCCATGTGTTGATCGGGCCTTCAGCGACGCCGATCAAGGCAACGCCTTCGTTGGCGACCGGGTCGTCCGCCCAGGCTTGGGCGACGCTGGTCAGATCCCACTCGATCGCACTGAGGTCGGTGGTCATCTGACCGCGGATGCGACCCTTGCCGCAGTTGAACTGCGGCTCGTTGCGCTGAGATGTCATGTTGATGTCGGTGCTCTGGTTCTCGAGCTCGGGTCGCTGGAAGGTGAACGCGTAGGGAGCGTCACCTTCAGCCGGCCCCCATGGCTCGGTCATGGGGCAAGCATCGATACGCGCGAACTGCTCGAAGAAGGTCGCGGGAACCTTCCCAGTCGCGTCGAGGTGCTGCTGGGTGTGCTCCTGGGTCGGCAGAGAGATGTTGAGACGAAGCACCATCGACTCGATGAGTGAGTCCGGCGGGATCGACGAGAGGTCGAGCTTCGCATACGCCCTCATGTCGCTGGCGCCGTTGATGACCGAGACGCCCAGATGCCCGTATGTGATCGGAGCGAAGGTGCCAGGAGGAACCGGCGCCAATCCGCGAGGCCCGCCGTCAGACAGGATGAAGGCCTGGCATGCACCGAGGACCGGGTCCTTGGCGCAGAAGGTGTACTTCTGGTTGGACGACCAGAACCAGGCGGTCTGGGCGAGCGGCAGGTCTACGGTGGCCGCGTTGGCCGAGGTGAGCGGAACCGCGAACATGCCGCTCAGCAACGCAGCGGCAACCAGTGCCGCGCGGGCGCGCTTCGGTGTGGTCTTCACTTCTGGCTGCATCACTGTCCGAACCCTTCTCTTGGTTCGATTGTACGCGGTAGATATACCCATGGCGAGGGTCTGGCAACAGTTAGAACGAACCAACCGGACGAACGGTTCCACCCGACCCTTCGGTCGGACCCTTGTGCCCGCCTCATCCTTGACCGTCCAAGATGTCCAGGAAACGCGCCAACATGAACGCGGTGAAGCCCCAGACCCTCACATCTCCCACCTCGAATAGGGGCATCTTGAAGCGGACGCCCTCACGCTCCCGTTCCTCGACGCTGCGCGCGTCCCTCAGCTCGTCGAGCGAGATCTCATAGACCGCGGCGATCTCGCGGTGGTTGGGGCTCCAACGCTCGGGGGGATCGATCGAGGCCGCGTAGCAAGCCACGATGAATGTTGAACCGAGCGTCGGAACGGTTCCAACGAGTCCGAGGTTCTGGATGGCAGCCCGGTCGAGACCAAGCTCTTCTTCGGTCTCTCGGGCAGCGGTTTCGAACAGGTCTCGATCATCATCTTCGCGAGACCCACCTGGGAATGCGACCTGCCCGGCGTGCGTGGGCATGTCGTCGGGTCTGAGGGTCAACACCAGGTGAGGTCGTCGGTCTCTCTCGAATAGCGGCAGCAAGACGCTGGCTTCCTTCGCCTGCATCGCGATGTCGGGATGGTCGATCTGGGCCAAGGCTTCGCGAACCGTGTCTGCGAGACTGGCATCCAAGGGACGATCGGTAGGCAGGAGCATCTCCCCTGAGAGTAACGGAGCCACTAGCACTCCCCATCTCTAGGATGGCGTCGTGCCACCCGCGATAGTCCTGCGTTCCCTCTCTAAGAGGTTCGGATCGGTGGTCGCGGTGGACGATCTCGATCTAGAGGTCGAGGCGGGCGCGGTCTTCGGGTTCCTCGGGCCGAACGGAGCGGGCAAGACCACCACGATCCGCATGATGATGGGCTTCATCACGCCGACCGCTGGAAGCGTCCGACTATTGGGACGCGAGATCTCTCGGGATCCTGGCGATGTCCTGGCGCGGATCGGATCGCTACCCGGAGAGTTCGGGCTGTGGCATGGCCTGAACGGACAGGAGGTCTTGGACTACCTAGCTGACCTCTGCCCGCGCCCTGCTGCTGATCAGCGCAGCCTCATCGACCTCTTCGAGCTCTCGCAACGAGACCTTGCCCGACCCGTCCGCTCTTATAGCCGCGGGATGCGCCAGAAGCTGGGGATCATCCAGGCCTTCCAGCATCGTCCGGACCTGGTCGTCCTGGACGAGCCCACCGAGGGCTTGGATCCGCTCATGCAGGACCTCTTCCTGGACCTCTTGCGGTCCTTCGCGTCCGCGGGTGGAACCGTCTTCATGTCGAGCCACATCCTGAGCGAGATCGAGGCGATCGCTGATCTGGTCGGCGTGATCAGGCAGGGCAGGCTGGTGAAGCTGGGGTCCCCGATCGATCTGGCCGGCGAGCACATCCATATCGCCCGGCTCGTGCTCCGCGATCCGAGCGCTGACCTGACCCGGCTGCGCGCGGTCGAGGGGCTCGATGCGTTCAGCCTCGACGGCCCCTTGCTGCGGTTCCAGATCCGCGGTCCTATCGCGCCTGCACTGCAGGCGATCGCCGAACTGGATCTGCTGAGCTGCACGATCGAGCCGCCGAAACTGAGCAACGCCTTCATCGACCTGTATCGAGGTGAGGGATGAACGGCGTCGCGTTCCGACATGCCTTCGCACGCCGATGGAAGGCCGCGGTGTTGCTCGGCTTGGGGATGGGCGCGTTCCAATATGTGGTCCTGCTGACCAGTTCCAGCTTCTTCAGCGTCGGCGAGTCCGCGTTACCTTCGCTGATCGTGAGTCCGCCGCGAGCGATCAGAGCATTCCTCGGCGGCGCCACCAACCTGATCAGCCCCGACGGATGGATCGCTTCGGCGATGCTGCATCCGATCGCGCTCTCGCTCGCATCCATCAGCGCACTGCTGGTTCCCGCCGCATCCGGCGTCAGTGAACTCGAGCGCGGCACGCTGGATCTGGTCCTGGCAAGACCGGTAGGACGCAAGCCCTACCTAGCTGCACGCATCGGGGCCGGACTGTCGCTGATGGCGGTCGCGCACGCGCTCATGTTGGTCGGGATGCTGGTGGGCTGGGCGACGCTCGAAGGCGTCAAGGCTCTGACGCTCGAACAGATCCTGATCGCGTGGCTGGGCGCGACGGCGATCTTCTCTTTCTTCAGCGCGGCCGGGGCGTGGATCTTCGTGTCATCGGATCAACGCGGGCGCGCGATGGGCTGGACCGTCGCGCTGATCGTCGGTTCGTTCCTTGCGAATTTCCTGTCGCTGGCGTTCGACACGACAGAGTTCCTTGGGCCCATCACGCCCTTCCGCTATTTCCGCGTGCCGGTCTTACTTGACGGCGGCCCCTGGGTCCAGCATTACCTGGTGTTGGCAGGGGGCACGCTGGCATGTGCGATCGGGGCATTGTGGTCGTTCTCGAGGCGCGACCTGACGCGCTAGAGAAGTCCCTTCAGCGCGCCACCGTCGACCACTATCGCCTGCCCGGTGACGAATGCCGCTCTGGTTCCGAGCAGGAAGGCGACGACGGCTCCAAGGTCCTGCGGGTCCCCGAGCCTGCCGAGCGGGATCCTTCCCGCGACCGCGTCGAGGTCAGCTCCGAGTTCGCGGAGCCTCTCGGTGTCGTGATAACCCGGCGCCACCGAATTGACGCGGATGCCTTCGGGCCCCAACTCGGTCGCCAAGAGTCGCAGGTAAGCCGTCAGTCCGGCGCGAGCTACCGAACTCGTGGCGAGCCCATCGATCGGCTCTTTCGCGGCGACGCTGGTGATGGCCACGATGGACCGCGGCCCCTGCGAGTCCCGCAGGTGTGGCAGGGCCGCCCGGATCAGCCGCATGGCTGCTCCGGTCACATCGTCGAATACGGCGGTGAAGGTCTTGTCATCGTGGCTGGTGGCCGTCCCAGACGGTGGCCCTCCTCCGTTAACGATCAGCCCGTCGAGGCCTCCGAGAGCGGCGACCGCCGTCTCGACGAACCTTGCGGCCCCTCCCGGCTCGGTCAGATCGGCAACGACCGGCTGAGCATCACCGAGGGCGTCGGCAGCGGCCTCGAGGGTCCGAGGGTCGCGTCCTCCTATCGCAACGCGCGCTCCCTCCTCGACCAGTGCGCGCGCACACCCGAAGCCAAGCCCCCGGCTGCCTCCCGCCACCGCTATCCGCTTGCCTGAGAGTCCAAGATCCATAGTCGCGAACCTACCGGTTACCATCGCGACGAAACCAGGAGGTCCAAGTGCCGAAGCCGGATCGATATGTATTCATCTGCACCAACGAGCGCCCGCCAGGGCATCCCCGAGGTTCGTGCATCCAGCGCGGCTCGGCCGAACTGGTCGCCCGCTTCCGCGAGTTGCAGGGCCAGAAGGGCTTGACGAACTTCAAGGCGGTCGCCACCGGCTGCCTCGAACCATGCATGGCTGGCCCTACCGTGTATGTCGCGCCTGATGATGTTTGGTACGGCGGCGTCACAGTCGATGATGTCGAGCGGATCATCGACGAGCACCTGGTGGGTGGCGAGCCGGTCGGGTTCCTGACCCTCACCCGCGAGGAGTTCGAGGACGCGCAGCGCGGGCCGAAACAGGGTTAGGCGGCTCGGACCAGCAGGCTAGGCAGGTTCGACCGGCATGTCGCTGACGGACCGCTTCCTCTTGCCGGTCGCGACGATCACAGCGACGCTCGCTAGGACGATGGCTCCTCCGAGCAGCGTCTGTCCAGCGAGGCGCTCGTCACGGATGACCATCCCCAGCGAGACGGCGATGACGGGGTTCACATACGCGTAGGTCCCGACCACCGAGGTGGGGGCGTTGCGCAGTAGCCACACATAGGCCGTGTATCCGATCAGAGATCCTGCGAAGACCAGGTAGAGCCAGGCGTAAGCGCTGCTGGCACTCATCGCAGAGAGATCCAGTTCCGACCACTCGCCGCCGAGCGTCGCTACTACCAGTGTCGCGAGGCCGCCGAACAGCATCTGGAAGCCGATGTTGGCAAGGGGCGGGGCCACAGCTGCGCTGCGCCTAGCGAACAGCGATCCGGACGCCCACAGGGCAGCTGCGGCTGCGACCTGAAGAGCTCCGATCATGTCTCCGGTCCCTCCAGGCTGGACCAACAGAGCCGTCCCGATGAAGCCCACGAGAAGCCCCGCCGTTACACCTCGAGACAACCTCGCACCGAGCACGACCCGATCGAGCGAAGCCAACCACAGCGGGACCGTAGCTACCAGCAGGGCAGCGGTTCCGCTGGCTATGCGGGCCTCAGCGATCGTCACCAGCCCGTTGCCGCCGAGGCACAGCGCGGTGCCGATGATGGCGGCATTGCGCAGCTCTTCCAGGGTCGGTCGTCTGGGCATCTTGCGTCCGACGATCGCAAGCAGCAGCAACCCTGCGAAGCCGAATCGGGTCCCAGCCATCACCAGCGGAGGTAAGGTCTCGATGCCGATGGCGATGGCCAGGTAGGTTGAGCCCCAGACGATGTACACGGCAGCAAGTGCTATCCACACTCGTGCCGAGAGATCCGCCATGCTCGAAGGCTACCCGCCCGGGCACCGGTGGACGATCAGTTTCCGACGACTCGAGGATGCATGACCGACGAACCCAAGCCCTACGGACAATGGCATGAACTCTTCCACGAGGTCGTCTCGACGAACCTTTGCACCGGCTGCGCCGCCTGCATCATGGCCTGCCCTCGGGATGTTCTGCGCTACGAGGATTCCACCTACCACCCGTTCAACATCGAAGACTCGACCCCGAGCGATGGGTGCGTCCACGGCGAGCGGGGCTGCGACATCTGCACCAAGGCCTGCCCTCGCTTCCGTGTATGGGAGGTGGAGAGCGACCGGGCTCTGTTCGGTCGTGAACGAACCGAGGATGAGGTCATCGGGATCCATCGCGAGATACTGTTGGTCCGCACGACCGACGAGGCCATCGCGAAGGTCGGGCAGGACGGCGGACTGGTGTCGACCCTCCTGATCCATGGGCTCGAAGAGGGCCTGATCGAGGGAGCGCTTACATCGCGGGTGTCCCAGACCAAGCCGTGGGATGCTGAACCTTTCCTCGCGACTACGCGGGAAGAGGTCCTGGAGGCCGCCGGCTCCCGGTACACGTATTCGGCCAACCCGCTTGCGATGAAACAGGCCGAGGAACGCGGCCTGAAGAACCTCGCACTCGTCGGGATGAGCTGCCAAGCCTCCATCAACGGAACCGTCGCCGCTCGCAACCTGAACAAGTGGAAGAAGCGCATCCAACTGACGGTCGGCTTGCTCTGCAGCAAGACCTTCACCTACGACGGGCTCATGCAAGAGGCCGTTGCCGAGCGATATGGGATCCCGCTGGACGATGTGGCCAAGGTGAATGTGAAGGGCCGCTTCCAGGTCTGGCGCAGGTCTACGGGCGAACAGATCGACATCCCGTTGAAGGAACTCCACCCGAGCACACGCGAGGGCTGCAAGCAGTGTCCTGACTTCGCCGCCGAACATGCCGACATCTCGACCGGAGGGCTTGGGCAGCAGGGCGGATGGACGCTGACCATCATCCGCACCGAGCGCGGCGCCGAATGGATGCGTGCCCTCGCCGAGAAGCGACTGATCGAGACACGCCCGGGGAGCGAGGATCCGGCAGCGCTCGAGCTGATGCGCAAGCTGGCAGCCAAGTCCCGGTCAAGATGGCCCGAGAGCGGTCATAGCGAGACCGATGCGCCTCGCATGATCCCGGTCGACCTGATGCCGAAACCCAAGGGTTGACCCGACCAACGACAACGCCGGCCCTGATGGGCCGGCGTTGCGGTTCGTTGGACCTTGTTTCAGGCGGGGACGCAGTAGTTGGCGAAGTCCGGGCTCGAGGTTCCCTTGTTCTTGGTCCAGTAGGTACCTGAGGTTCCTCGCCGGAAACAGACCTGGCCGCTATCGGCGTTCACATCGGCACGGCTCCAAGCCGATGCGCCGCCGGAGTTCTTGGTATCGCCACCGTCAGCCGCCACCGTGAGGGTGTTGCCAGAGTGCTTGACCACGGTGATACGACCCGCGATCGGGAAGTTGTTGCCATCCTCTGAGCAGACCTGTGCGCCCTTGCTCGGGTCGACACTCAGGTACCCGATGTCTCCGATGGCCGTGGCGTTGTCGCGGCCACACTTGACATTGCCTTGGGTCGTCTCGCAGGAGCCGAACTCGTCGGACGCGGTCCGCTGCTTGACCCCCTCGGGAGCGCCGCTGGGTGTGCAGTTCTGCGGAGCGGCAGAACCGGCGATAGATCCGCCGGCGACGCTGGCGAACGCCAGAGCCGCGAGGATCAGGGAGAACTTGCGCATGTCATGACCTCCATAGATGGGTTGGTTCGCCTCTCAGATTCTTCGAGATGGCGCCGGATTCCTTCCCCTGGTTGCCCAAGATGCCCGGCGGGTAGGGTTCGTCCCATGATCCTCAAACATCAGACCTCCGGCTCCGGTCAGCCTCTCGTCCTCGTCCACGGCTTCCCGCTGCATGCCGGCATGTGGCGTGATCAACTCTCCGGGCTGTCCGATATCGCTCAGGTCGTGGCCGTCGATCTTCGCGGACACGGTCACTCGCCGATCGGCGAAGAACCCTTCACGATGGAACTATTCGCCGACGATCTGGCCGAGACGATCGATAGCTTGAAGCTCGGCCCGGTTCACCTCGGCGCGCTGTCCATGGGCGGCTATGTGGCGTTCGCCTTCTGGCGACGCTACCCCGACCGGGTTCGCTCGATGATCCTGTGCGATACCAAGGCCGAAGCTGACGGGCCCGATGCTCAGGCTGCCCGCGATGCCACGGCTAAGACGGTTCGCGAGGAAGGCATCGAGGCGATCTGGAGCGGTCTTGGTCCGAAGCTGCTGGGGAAGGACCCGAGCGAAGAGGTGACCGAGACGCTGCGTCAGATCGTGCTCGCATGTGACCCAGAGGCAGCTGCACTGGACGCCTTGGCGATGAAGCAGCGGCCCGACTCGACCGGCACCTTGCCGACCATCAGCGTCCCTTCACTGTGGATACACGGCGTGGACGATCAGCTGATGGCACCCGACGCGGCCCGAGCATCAGCGAAAGCCATGCCCGATTGCGAATTCGTCGAGATACCGGATGCCGGACACATGGCGCCGCTCGAGAACCCCGAGGCCGCGAACGAGGCGATCCGCCGGCACCTGAAGCGCGCTTGACGAAACGAAGAGGCCGCCCGATCGGGGCGGCCTCTTGTTCGTGGTCTGGAAGGTCAGGAACCCCAGTTGGCGACCTTCGGGTGGTCTTCGGCAGAAGCTCCGACCTTCGCGGCGCCTCCAGGAGAGCCGACCCCCGGGGTCGATGTGAAGTACTCGGTGTTGATCGCCTTGAACTCTGACCAGTCGTCTGGCGTGTCATCCTCGTAGAAGATGGCTTCGACGGGGCAGGCGGGCTCGCATGCGCCACAGTCGACGCACTCGTCCGGCTGGATGTAGAGCATCCGTGGGCCCTCGTAGATGCAATCCACCGGGCACTCTTCGACGCATGCCTTGTCTTTCACATCGATACAAGGCTCAGCGATGATGTAAGTCACCTGCGCAACCCCCCTTGGGTGTTCGTTCGGGCCTCGGAATCGTACACCGGTCCGAGGGCCTTCGTGGGTCAGCCTAGACTCTAGCGTCGTGCCGCAGGAAGCCGTGACGCTCGTGACCTCTGACGAACTGCGGCTTGAGGCGCGCCTGGCAGAACCCGAGCTACCCGTGGCGGCTTTGGTCCTATGTCACCCGCATCCGCTGATGGACGGTTCGATGTCATCGAGTCTGATCCCCGCGATCCAGAGGCGAGCTAAGGCCGAAGACATGGCTTCGCTGCGGTTCAACTTCCGCGGCGTCCGGCGTTCCGAGGGTCGTTTCGAAGGAGGCCTGGGAGAGCAGAAGGATGTGAGCGCAGCCCTCGCGCTGATGCGCGCACGGTTCCCGGACCTTCCGCTGCGGCTGGCTGGCTGGTCGTTCGGATCACTGGTCGGGGTCGCCGCCGCGGCGGGCACCGAGGTGGATCGGGTCGGGATGGTCGCGCCTCCGATCTCGGTCTCGGCGCCTCAGCGGCTCCCGGATCCTCCCGCGCCCGAGAAGGTCAGAGACTGGGATGCACGCGTACTCGCGGTGTGCGGGACGCGTGACGAGTACTCGCGACCACCGGACGCCGAGTCCTGGGGGAGACAGATCTTCGGTGAGCGCTTCGAGGTCAAGACCATCGAAGGCGCGGACCACGCTTTCAGCCAGCACACGCCAGAACTGCTCGACGCCCTGTTCGAGCACCTGAGGTCTCCATGAGGTATCGCAGCGTCGACCGGCTGACCGAGGAGGACCTCGGGCAGCGCGTCACCGTCCGCCGACGCCTTCCCGAGGGCGGCTCTACGGATGTGCTTGGGATCTTGGAGGACCTTTCCGAGTCGGAGGTGAGCGTCCGTGACAAGCATGGGGAAACGGTCCGGATCCTTCGCTCGCAGATCGTGGCTTCGCGGGTGATCAGGAAGCCCGCCTGACCACCGCGACACCGCGAAGGTAGGGTCTGGCTCGTGCGCATCTACGACACGCTGCAACGCTCGATCGTCGAACTGGCCCCCGCGGACCCAGAGGCACTGACGATCTACGCGTGCGGCCCCACGGTCTACAGGCCCGTGCATGTCGGCAATCTGCGCACCTTCCTGATGAGCGACCTGATCCGGCGTGTGGCCGTCTATCTGGGGATGCCCGTGAGGCTGATCCAGAACATCACCGATGTCGGACACATGACCGACGAGTTGTTCGGAGCTGACGGCGAGGACCGCATGGAGCAGGCCGCGGTCCTCGAAGGGCGCAGCACCGAGGAGATCGCCGAGCACTACACGCAGATGTTCATGCGCGATACGGCCGCGATCGGCATCTTGCAGGCGGACGGGTACCCGCGAGCGAGCGAACATATCGAACACATGCAGGAGTTGATCTCGAAGCTGATCGAGCGCGGACACGCCTACGAGATCGACGGCACCGTCTACTACGACACCCACTCTTTCCCCGATTACGGCAAGCTGTCCGGCAACAAGCTCGAAGCTTTGGAAGCTGATCATCGGAAGATCATCGATGACGCGAACAAGAAGCATCCAAGCGATTTCGTCCTGTGGAAGGCGGCCGGGCCGAACAGGCTCATCAGGTTCCCGTCCCCTTGGGGAGAGGGATACCCGGGGTGGCACATCGAGTGCTCTGCGATGTCGATGCAAGCGTTCGGAGAGACGCTCGATCTTCACACCGGCGGAGAAGACAATGTCTTCCCGCATCATGAAGACGAGATCGCTCAGAGCGAAGGCGCGACCGGCGCGCAGGTCGTTCGACATTGGATGCATGGCGCGCACCTGCTGCGGGATGGCCGCAAGATGAGCAAGAGCGCTCGCAACGACCACACCCTCGCGGACCTGGCTGAGATGGGTGTCTCCGATCCGTTGGCGCTGCGGCTCGTGTTCCTTCAGGCCAGGTACCGGGCGCAGATGAACCTGACGACCGAAGCTCTGCTGGCATCACAGAGGGCTCTGTCCCGATGGCGGCGGTTGGCGGAGGCGACCGGAGATGTGAACGAGCAGGCACTCGAGCCGTACGAGGAGCGGTTCCGGGACGCCATCGCCGATGATCTCGACATGCCCTCAGCGGTTGCGCTGATCGGTCGGGTCGCGTCCGACGAACTGCTGTCTCCCGCCGATCGAGGGCATCTGCTGCGGCGTTGGGATGCCGTGCTGGGGCTCGGCTTCAGCGAGGGCCGAGCCATCGAGATCCCTGCTGAGGTAGCCGAGTTGGTGGAGAAGCGGGCTGATGCTCGTGCGAACAAGGATTTCGCGGGATCCGACGCGCTTCGAAGCCGGATCGCGGAACTCGGGTTCAAGGTTACCGACACCCCTGAAGGCCAGAAGGTGCGACCTCTGTAACTCAGGGGATCAGGATGACCTTCAGAGCTTCCCGGGCTTCGAACCTCTGGTAACCCTCCAGCGCACGATCCAACGGGAGCCGGTCGGTGATGATGCTCACCGGATCGATCGTTCCGCTCGCCAGACCATCGAGCGCCTCATCCCAGTGCGAATGAACGCATGCGGTACCCCCCATGATGATGGAGATGCCCCGCCGCCAGGCTTCGCCGAGCGGAAACTCGACCTCGATATCGGTGTGGACGCCGATCACGCCGACGCGCCCGTTCGCTCTGACCATGTCGATCGAGGTGGCGAAGGTCGCCGCAGATCCCACGCACTCGATCACCGCATCTGGACCGCGTTCCTGGGTTTCCTTCTGAAGAGCGACGACGGGGTCCACGGCCGACGCGTCGACCGGCACAGCGCCTAACGAGGCCGCGACCTCGAGCCGGTCGGCCTCTCGGTCGATGACCCAGATCCTCGAAGCGCGCCGGGCTCTGCATGCCAGCAGCGTCATGAGTCCCACGGGCCCGGCACCGATGATCGCGACCTCGTCGGAGGCCGATACCTCGCAGCGTGACGCGATGTAGAAGCCTGTGCTGAGTATGTCGCCGGCGAGCACGGCGGCTTCGTCGGACACACCTTCGGGGATCGCGTGCAGGTTCGTGTCCGCGTGCGGGATGCGCACGAAGTCGGCCTGTCCGCCGTCCAGATCGCCCAGGAACTCTCCGTATCCGAGGGCGCGGGCGTCCTCGCACCCATTCTGCTCTCCGCGCGCACACGACCAGCAACCCCCGCAAGCGATAGAGAAGGAAACGACGACACGATCCCCGACCGAGAACCCGTCCACGCGATCCCCGAGGGCGTGGACGGTCCCGACGACCTCGTGGCCGACGATGCTCCCAACGCGCATGCCAGGAACACGCTCGTGCAACAGGTGTAGGTCGCTGCCGCATATCCCGGCTGCGGTCACGCGAACGATCGCGTCGTCTGGCTCGACCAGTTCGGGTTCGGGTACCTCCGCGAGAGCCACCTTGCCGTCTCCGGCGAATGTGACGGCTCTCATCTAGCTAGAAGGTGAGACCCGGTTTCCACACCATCATCACGACGATGAAGGCGGTCAGCAGTCCGAGTATCGGCCCCAGTGCTTTTGTCAGGCGGATGTCCTTGGGTTCTGGCTGCTGCCCCGCTTCGCTCGCGGTGATGATCCGCTTGATCGCGGGGGTGTCGACGGCCGTCGCCAGACCGAAGATGATCAGGTAGGCCAGTATCGATGTCCAGAGCCAAGGGTTGTCGAACAACACGCGATCCAGGTTCGCCTCGGCCATCATCCAGACCCCGGTGATGCCGCTGATGATCGCGCCAGGTATCACATACTTGCGCTCGATCTCGACCATCGCCTTGAGGAATTCGGTTCCTCCGTTCGGCCCGAGCGCGCCAGCCTTCTTGCCGAGCACCTCGAATGCCCCTGCGGGGCCGATCAACAGCACGGCGCTCAAGACATGGATGACGAGCAGGGTCGTGAATAGTTCCATGGGTTCCTCCCTCTCCCGACCGAATCTTCGCACATGCGGCGAGCTTGGCCGCGCAGGTGCGCTCAGTTGGGAGCGAGTTCGCGAGGCTGAGCGAAGTGAACATCCTCGGTCACGACCGTGACCTCTTCGATCTGTTCGACACCGCGTTGCTTGAACCAGTCCACGACGCGGTCGACCAGCCATTCAGGTGCGCTCGCCCCGCTGGTGATCCCCACGGTTCCTGCGTCGGTCAGCCAGTCGGGATCGATCTCGGATTCGTCGTCGATCAGATAGCCGCGCGCACCCGACACCTCAGCGACCTCGACCAGCCGCTTCGAGTTAGACGAGTTCTGCGAACCGACCACCAGCACGACATCAGACTTCGACGCGATCGCCTTGACCGCCGTCTGACGATTCTGGGTCGCGTAACAGATGTCATCCTTGGGCGGCCCCACGATGTGTGGGAACCTCTCGCGTAGAACCTCGATCACCTCGTTGGTCTCGTCCACCGACAGCGTCGTCTGCGAGAGGTATGCGACCCGACCGTCCTGCGGAAGCTCGACGCTCCGGGCGTCTTCTGGCGTTCCGATGAGCGTGATCGATGCAGGGGCTTCGCCCATCGTGCCGATCACTTCCTCATGTCCCTCGTGGCCGATGAGCACGATGTGGTAACCATCTGCAGCGAAGCGTCGAGCTTCGATGTGGACCTTGGTGACCAGCGGACAGGTGGCGTCGATGACCCGAAGGTCGCGCTGCTCGCCTTCGGCGTAGACCTCAGGAGCGACGCCGTGGGCGCTCAAGATCGCGACCGAGCCGTTGGGGACCTCATCGAGTTCCTCGACGAAGATCGCGCCCTTGGATTCCAGATCCCGCACCACATGCAGGTTGTGCACGATCTGCTTGCGGACATATACGGGCGCGCCGAAGACCTCGAGCGAGCGCTCGACCGTCTCGACCGCCCGATCAACCCCCGCGCAATATCCCCGCGGAGCTGCCAACAACAACCTCGAAGTCACGCCCCCAGCCTATGTAGGAAAGTGAGTGAGCGCCCGCGCGAAGCGACCGATCCCGGAGGGGCTCTGAGGCGCAGCCGAAGAGCGAGCGCAGCGAGCGCGCCCCTCAGGGACGGTCGCGATCGGGGGCGCGAGCGGTCTACTCGGCTGCGAGTGCGCGCGAGATGACCATACGCTGGATCTCGCTGGTGCCCTCGAAGATGCAGTAGATCTTCGAGTCGCGGTGCCACTTCTCGACCGGGAACTCCTTGATGTAGCCGTAACCGCCGAGGACCTGGATCGCCTGATCGGTGACCTTGACGGCGACCTCTCCGGCCTTCAGTTTGGACATCGAGCCTTCGGCGTGGGTGAACGGTTGGCCCGTGCGAGCCATCCAGGCCGCACGCTGAACCAGCAGTCGGGCCGCGTCGGTCTCCATCGCCATGTCTGCGAGCTGGAAGCCGACCCCTTGGTGCTCGATGATCGGGCGACCGAAGGTCTGGCGTTCCTTGGCATAGTCGCGCGCGTACTCCCAGGCCGCGCGCGCGATCCCGACGGCCTGCGCCCCGACCGATGGTCGCGTCGCTTCGAAGGTGGCCAATGCGCCGCTCGCACGCCCGGTCGACTGGCCACTCTTGGCTCGCTCGAGTTTGGCTTCGAGCCTCTCCATCCCGCCGAGCACCTGGTCGTCTGGAACCCAGACATCCTCGAAGATCACATCCGAGGTGTGCGAGGCACGGATACCGAGCTTCTTCTCCTTCTTGCCTTGCGAGAGACCCTCGGTGTCGGGACCGACGATGAAGGTGGCTTGTCCGCGGTGGCCGAGGTTCGGGTCGACGGTGGCGACGACGATGTGGACATCGGCGATGCCGCCGTTTGTGATGAAGGTCTTCTGGCCGTTGATCAGCCATCCGTCGTTCTCGCGCTTGGCGGTGGTCCGTAGGGCGCGCACATCGGATCCGGCGTTGGGCTCGGTCACACAGAAGGCGCCGAGCTTGGGGTCCTGCGGAGTACCGAACATCATCGGCGCCCACTTCTGTACCTGCTCTGGCGTCCCGACCGCCGCTAGAGAGGCGAGCGGGAGTCCGGTTCCCATGAGCCCCAGCGTTATGCCTGCGCAGCCCCACGCGAGTTCTTCCAGGGCGGTGACCATCATCAGGCCCTGCTCATCCGAGCCGACCTGAGCATAGAAGTCGAAGGAGTACAGGCCGATCTCTGCGGCCTTCTTGACGACCTCCCAGGGGAATTCCTCGGTCTCGTCGTACTTCGGTGCCACGGTTCGGATCTCGTTCTCCGAGAAATCGTGGACCCACTTCTTGAACTCTTGCTGTTCAGCGTTGAGCGAGAAATCCATGCCCTACTCCTTACGAGGCACCGGCGGTTACCGAGTGGTAACTTACGCGCCGGTAGTTTGCCCTTCCGAGGCTGCCCCGTCAAACAGGCGGGTCGGCGAGTATGGGGGCCCAAGATGCGAGGAAGCATGGTCACCAAACGGCTGGCTGGTCCCGATAGGCGAGCGCAACTGCTCGACCATGCGCGCGGCGTGTTCGCCGCAGAGGGCTATCACCGCGCGTCGATGGACCAGATCGCCGCGTCCGCGGGCGTCACCAAACCCGTGCTCTACCAGCACTTCTCGTCGAAGAAGGAGCTCTATCTCGCGCTGCTCGAGCTGGATGGGCAGCGATTGTTGCAGGAGGTCGCCGACGCGATCAAGGACACCTCGGGGGGCCAGCGGATCAAGCGTGGCCTAGGGGCCTATTTCCGCTTCATCGACCGCGAGACCGACTCGTTCCGGGTGCTTTTCCGCGAGACCATGGCTACAGAGCCCGAGTTCCGCGAAGCCATCGATCGGTTCCATGACATGGCTGCCGGCGCCATCGGAGCCATCATCGCCGAAGAGACCGGCAAGGACGCCGACGAGAGCGAACTGCTGGCCAGAGGTATGGTCGGGATGGCCGAGGCGACGGCGGCCTGGTGGCTCGACCGCAAGCCGCACATCCAGTTGGAGGGTATCGTCGCGGACCTCACCGAACTCGCATGGAGAGGTCTAGCGAGCCTTCCTCGCAAGGAGGACTGAGTTGGGGAAATCCAACAACCTGCAACGCCAGAGGCCACGCAAGAGAGCTGAACGCGAAGCCCGCAAGCGCGCGGCGAAGCGCCGTCGCCGCAACCAGATCATCGCGGTCGTCGGCGTGCTGGTGCTGCTCTTGATCGGAGGCCTGCTGCTTACCCGCGATGGCGGTAGCGGATCGTCGCTTGCCTCTGGCGGCCCTGGATGCGACGGCGTTGGAACGGGATCGACCGGATACACGGAGGCACCAGAGATGACGATCGACACTTCCAAGAACTATCACGCGACCATGACCACCAGCCAAGGTGTCGTCGAGATCGCTCTGTTCGCCGACAAGGCGCCGAAGACGGTCAATAACTTCGTCACGCTCGCATGTGACGGCTTCTACGACGGATTGACCTTCCATCGAGTCATCCCAGATTTCATGATCCAAGGTGGAGACCCTCAGGGCACCGGCTCCGGCGGACCCGGCTATCAGTTCGAAGACGAGCTCGATCCGTCGTCGAACTTCGACAAGGTCGGGCTGCTCGCGATGGCGAACTCGGGCCCCAACACCAACGGCTCCCAGTTCTTCATCACGGTCGCCGAGACACCCTGGCTGAACCAGAAGCACACGATCTTCGGAGAGGTCACTGCGGGCTATGAGGTCGTCGAGGCGATCTCGAAGGTGGACAAGGGCGCCAACGACAAGCCGACCACGCCGGTGACGATCGACAAGATCGAGATCACGACCGACTGATGAGCCGCGATGGCGGCCGCGGCTTCAGATACCGTGTCGCGCAACTGCTCGGCTGGGTGATGGTGCTCGGCGTTTTCGCTCTGCTCGCGGCCAGCTTCTGGTCGAGCGACGAGGACTGCACGCCTGACTCGATCAACAACATGGGGCAGAAGTCCTTCGCCGCTCCCCCGTGCGTGACGATCGACCAGGGGCCTCTCTACGAGGCTCGTCTGGAGACCAGCGAGGGCACGATCCTGGTGCTGCTAGAGCCTCGGATCGCGAAGGCGGCGGTGAACAACTTCCGGTTCCTCGCTAACAACGGCGTCTACGACGGCACCGAGTTCCACCGGATCGTGAACGCGGCAGATCATGCCTACATCCAGGGAGGCGATCCGACAGGGACCGGCAAGGGGACGGCCGGGTACTTCTACCAGGGCGAACTGCCCTCTCCTCTGACGAGATACTCCCGCGGGGTGATCGCGATGGTCGACTATCGACCAGAGGAGGAGCTATCCGACCAAGGGTCGCCGCCTTTGAACGGCAGCCAGTTCTTCATCGTGGCCGATGATTGGGAGGCGATCGGCTCGCCCAACGAGTTCCCTAGGTTCACGATATTCGGCCGCGTCTTCGAGCCCGAGAGTCTCGATGTGTTGGATCGCATCGTTGCGCTGGGTAACGCCGAAGGCGAAGCCGCGGAAGAGGTTCTGCTGCTGCGTGCCACCGTCCGGGAGATCCCAAGGTTCGAGCCGGAGCCGTCACCGATCCCGTCACTGACATAGTCGCTGATCACCGGCCAGCTTCCGAGATCGCCGCGTCAAGCCGCACATGCCGAGGGTCATCCGCCGCCGTTAGACGGGTTATCCAAGAGCGCAATCTGCGGAGGTTGATCGTTCCTGCTCTCAGCGCTTCGATGATGTCCGCCCAGTCCTTGGTGCGATCGAACATCGCCTTGAATACGGCGAGATCGGTGCAATCCAAGACCGGGATCGACCGGCCCTGGAACTCGACACGCCGAACCCGGCGCTCTGCTACCGCGTGAAGATCGGAGTAGCTGAGGAACACATCCACCGGCGTCGAACTGGTTCGCAATCTGGCCTGGCCGTCCTTGCTCAAAGCGGAGGTTTGGGCGGGGGTGGCGCGGACGACCGGGCGGAGCAGGCCGAGGATCTCGTCGGCTCGGTCCGTCGAGACGAAGATGTTCAGGTCTACATCGATGGTGCCTCGCGGCTGACCGGTGCAATATGCGAGTGCGATCGCTCCGCCGAAGGCATGGGGAACGCTGGCCAGCGCCTCGTCCAGCTCCGGGATCAGCTCCAAGACGCCCATCAGGTACGCAGCCTTGGAAAGTTCAATCTCCCGCGGCTCTCACGAGGCAGGGCATCGGCCAGGCGCAAGGCTTCCACGAACTCCGAGCTGTCGTGTCGAGGGCTCGAGGGCCTGCGGGGCACGATGCCTAGTTCGTAGCCCAGCGGGGCGAGCAATCTCTCCAGCGTCCGGGTCGACGGGTCCCGCTGTCCAGATTCGATCGCCGAGATGACCGAAGCCGGTACCCCGGAGGCTTCCGCCAATCTCGCCTGGGTGAAGCCCGCCTGAGCGCGGGCCTCCCGCAGCAGCATGTCAGCACGCATCTGCCTATCATAGCGTATCCGCTATGGTTTACTAGGCCCGCCCGACGCTGAAGTACTTGGCCTCTGGGTGATGGACGATGATCGCAGTGGTCGACTGTTCTGGCTCTAACTGGAACTCTTCGGTCAACTCGACTCCGATGCGCGAGGGGTCTAGCAGCGCGAACAGTTGCTGCTGATCCTCGAGGTTCGGGCAGGCCGGATAGCCGAACGAGTAACGGGACCCTCGGTAGCCCTGATCGAACAGCGCTTCCAGATCCTGGCCGTCCTGGCCTGCGATCCCGAGCTCTTCTCGGATGCGTGCATGCCAGAGTTCGGCGAGAGCTTCGGCCATCTCGACGCCGAGGCCGTGTAGGTACAGGTATTCGGTGTACTGGTCCTCAGAGAAGAGCCGCTCTGCCTCTTGGCTGACGCGCCGACCCATCGTGACGAGATGGAACGCGACGACATCGGGTTCGCTGCCGACGGGGCGGAAGAAGTCGGCGATGCACAGCCTGCGGCCGCGGGTCTGGCGCGGGAAGGTGAACCGCTGCTCCCCCGTGTCGCCCTGCACCATCAGCGTGTTGCCTTCGGAATTGGCGTGGAAGTAGCCGTAGACGACGGCTGGCTGAAGGATCTGTTCCTGTTGGCACCAGGCAAGCAGGCGACGGAGCTCGGGTTCGGCCTGGTCTGCCAGGCGGGCGCGGTAAGCGTCGGGGGATTCCCCCTTGGTCGGCGTGAGCCGCCATTGCCCTCGGAACAATGCGGTTCGGTTCAGATATTCGGCAACCTCGGCGATACCGATGCCCTTCACGACTCGACTACCGAGGAAGGGCGGCGTGGGGATGGGCACATCTGTCGCTACATCGCTGCGGCCGCCTTCGCTAGGAACACTCTTCGGAGCGGCAGCAGCCACCCGCTTCTCCTTGACCTGGTAGGCGACCGGCTCGCCCCCGCGTTTGGCGGTCATCAGCGCATCCATGGTGCGCAAGCCCTCGAACGCATCGCGCCCGTAGAAGACCTGCCCTTCATACAGCTTGCGCAGATCATGTTCGACATAGGTGCGAGTCAACGCAGCACCGCCAAGCAGGACAGGCAGTTCGGACAGGTTCCGTCGGTTGAGTTCTTCGAGGTCGTCGCGCATCACCAGCGTCGACTTGACCAGCAAGCCGCTCAGCCCGATCGCGTCGGCCCTCTCGCTCTCGACGGCTTCGATGATCGAGTTGATCGGCTGCTTGATCCCTAAGTTGATGACCCGGTAGCCGTTGTTGGTCAGGATGATGTCGACCAGGTTCTTGCCGATGTCGTGCACATCTCCTTTGACGGTCGCGAGCACGATGGTGCCGCGCGTCTCGCCCTCGACCTTCTCCATGTGTGGTTCGAGGTGCGCTACCGCTGCCTTCATCGTCTCGGCGGATCGCAGCACGAACGGCAGTTGCATCTCGCCGGTCGCGAACCTTTCGCCGACGATCCGCATGCCTTCCAGTAGAGACTCGTTGACGATCTGCAGTGCCGATCGCGAACCGAGCGCCTCGTCCAAGTCAGGCTCGAGTCCCTTGCGAGCACCCTCGACGATCCGCTGGACAAGTCGCTCATCCAAGGGCAGTTCATCCAGGTCGGGCCCCGCGCTAACTGCGGGCCCTTCGACTCCGGTCATCACCTCGATGAAGGCGGTCAGCGGGTCGCCGTCGCTGCGGTCGTCGTGTACCAGGGCGCGCGCAAGCCGATAGGCCTCGTCGTCGATTCGTGCGCGCGGCAAGATCTGGCCCGCGTGCACGATCGCGGCATCCAGACCGCGTTCGACCGCCTCGTGCAGGAAGACCGAGTTCAACACCTGCCTGGCCGCCGGGCTCAGACCGAATGAAACATTGCTGATCCCCAGCGAAACCGACGATGTCGGATAGCGGCGCTTGAGTTCCGCGATCGCTTCGAGTGTCTCGATCCCGGCTCGGCGGGTCTCCTCCATGCCGGTAGAGATGGGCAACACGATCGGATCGAAGATCACATCATGCGGCTCGAGCCCGTACTCGGTGGTCGCGATATCCATCAGCCGCGAGCAGACCTCGACCTTCCATCCGGCCGTGGTGGCCTGACCCTTCTCGTCGATCGCGAGCGCGACCACAGCCGCCGCATAGCGACGAGCGGCACGCAGGTTGCGTTCCAGCCTGGTGGTCTCGCCACGGCCCTCTTCGAGGTTGATCGAGTTGATCACCGCCCGGCCGCCATAGCGTTCCAGTCCGGCCTCGATGACCTCTGGTTCGGTCGAGTCTAAGACGATCGGCAGCGTCACCTCGGTGCGGAACCGCTCGATGACGCAAGTCATGTCCGCGACCCCGTCGCGGCCGGTGAAGTCGACCGACAGGTCTAGGGCGTGAGCGCCGTCTCGGACCTGAGCGGCGGCGACCTCGAGCGTGCCCTCCCAGTCGTCGGCTTCCACGAGAGCTTTGAAGCGTCTGGAGCCCTGGGTGTTGCAGCGTTCGCCGATCATGAAGATCGAGGTGTCTTGGCGGAGCGGCTGAGCCGAATACAGGCTCGAAACCGACGGCTCGAAAACGATGTCCCGAGCAGCAGGCATCGTGCCTCGCAGGCCATCGGCCAGGATGCGGATGTGCTCTGGTGTGGTGCCGCAACAGCCTCCGACCAGTTGCACGCCGAACTCTCCGACGAAGACCCGATGCGAGGCCAACAGTTGCTCTGGTGTCAGGTCGTAACAGGCGACACCGTCCCGCATCGCGGGCAAGCCCGCGTTGGGTTGCACGCTGACCGGCTTGCGCGACCCTCGAGTCAGCGTACGCACATGTTCGGTCATCTCGTGCGGACCGGTAGCGCAGTTGATGCCCAGAACATCGACGATCTGATACGTATCGAGCGCTGCGATCGCGGCCTGCATCTCGGTTCCGAGCAGCATCGTGCCGGTCGTCTCTATGGTCACCTGCGCGATCACTGGCAGCGACGCACCCTCATCGGAGAACGCGTCCATGATGCCCGCCAGCGCGGCTTTTGCTTGCAGGATGTCGAAGACGGTCTCGACGATCAGCGTATCTGCGCCGCCCTGCATCAGGCCTCGCGCCTGCAGCCGGTAGGACTCGGATAGTTCGCTGAAACTGGCCTGCCCAAGGCTGGGCGCCTTGGTGCCTGGCCCCATGCTGCCGATCACGAACCTGTCCTCGAAACCCGAAGCGACCTCGCGCGCGATGCGTGCCGCATCGATGTTCATCTGCAACACATCGGCGGCCGGGTTGTCGAACTCTGCTTGGACGACCAGGTTCGCGCCGAAGGTGTTGGTCTCGACGCAGTCTGCGCCCGCCGCGAAGTAGCGTTCGTGGATCGCGGCGATGTCGTCCGGCCGGGTCAGGCACAGGACATCGGTGTTGCCTTCCTGACCTCGATAAGCATCCAGGTCGAGGTCCAGGGCTTGGACCTGCGTCCCCATGGCACCGTCGAAGATGAGCACTCGCCCTGTCGAGAGGGCTTCTGCGAAACGATGCACGGGACGCTGCTCGGTAGGAGCCTCCTAGAAGGGGATGTTCTCGTCTGCGATGTCGATCAACAGCGGCAGGTTCTTGTC
>JBKHYG010000135.1:0-13289 GCA_046565595.1 Actinomycetota bacterium
ACCCTCCCCGAGGCGGCGGATGGGGAGGGTTCGAGTGTCGCGCGGACCGCATCTGAGCGGACCGTACGACGGTCTATGGGTTCGGTCCAGGCTGGGCCGAACCTGTCATATCAGCCAACCGCGACGACCGGGCCTGCGGTCCAGGTGAACGAGCCGCGGTTACACCAAGGGTCGAGTCCGTAGCCTTCCACGGTCAGTTCACCAAGCATGAGCGGCGATTCGGCGTCGATGAGCAGTTCCGCCGGACCGAGGATCAGCTCGCCTGGGACAGGCCCGGACACGCTGCTCGAAGCTTCCATGTAGCCGCTGACCAACATCTCGTCGAACCCGGCACGGATCTGGGCGGGTAGCGCGAGGGTGGCGGTCCCCGGGGCCGGGTGCTGGAGGGTAAGTCTCGGTTCGCGGTGATCGGCGAACCCTTGGAAGTCGAGCCTCTGCCAGCCAAGCAGTTCGTCACTGGCGTCGAAGGCTTGCGCGATCGCGACCCCACCGTAGGCGCCCTGTTGGTCTGCGAACCCGTCCCAGCCGAACATGATCGAGTCGGCGTCGGTGGACATCGTCTGGGTATAGACCGAGCCGAGGTTTCCTTCATCGACGCCCGTGATCGTCAACTCAACGGTCACCTGGGAGGTGCCGTCAGGAGCGTTCAACGCGAAACCGAAGGCTTCTTCGCGCAGACAGGTAGCAACACCCTCATCGTCGATCTGGACCGTCACATCTGGCCGAGAGGTCAAGCTGATGAGAGGGGCGGCAGTCTCGGCACCGGCGACCCCGAATGAGGTGGCGGATGCGAGCAACAGGGTGAGGGAGAGGATCCGTCGCATGGACATGAGGTTCGCCGCGCGCACCCGCACCCCTTGCCGACGCACGCCCGAAGGGTCGGGCGCGTTCGCAGCCTCCCCTAACGGCACGGTTCGCCCGCCAACGCACGGATGCCCGGTTCGCCCGGGGTTACGGTTCCGATCAGGCCTTGACGACGAAGTTGACCAGTTTCGGGGGCCGCACGATGACCTTCGCGATGTCGCCGCCTTCGAGATGCTTGGCCACATTCGCATCCGAACGGGCCGCCGCTTCCATGGCTTCTCCGGTCACATCCGCCGGAACCTCGATGGTCGCGCGTACCTTCCCGTTCACCTGGACGGCCATTGTCACCGTGTCATCGGCGACCAAGCCAGGGTCCGCCTCTGGCCACGAGGCGCGATGCACCGAACCTTCGTGTCCCAGCCGCGCCCAGAGTTCCTCCGCGATGAATGGCGCATACGGGGCCAGCATGCGGACCAGAGCGTCCACGGCTTCGGCCGCATCCGCTTCGGGAGAGTCGGCGGCGTGGGTCGAGATCTCGTTTGTCAGTACCTGCAATTTGCTGATCGCGGTGTTGAACTTGAAGCGTCCGGTGTCCTCGGTCGTACCGGCGATCGCCTTGTGCGTTGCTTTCCGCAACTGCGACTCGCCGCTGGGCTCGCCGGTCGCGGACGCGTGTTCCAAGGCCAGACGCCACACGCGACTCAACCAGCGGAACACCCCCTGCGGAGATACATCGGCCCAATCGACATCTGCTTCGAAGGGTCCTGCGAACAGCATCGTGACCCGTGCGGTGTCGGCGCCGTACTCGTCGATGATCTCCTTGGGCGCCACCAGGTTGCCGCGGCTCTTGCTCATCGCCGCGCCTTCCATGATGACCTGACCCTGGTTCATCAGCCTCGGGAAGGGCTCGGTGAAACCGACCAGCCCGATGTCGTGGAACACCTTGGTCAGGAACCGCGAGTAGAGCAGGTGCAGGATCGCATGCTCGACCCCGCCGGTGTACTGATCGACCGGCATCCATTTGCCTACCGCGTGCGTGTCGAACGCGGCCTTCTCGAAGTCGGGCGAGCAGTAGCGCAAGAAATACCAACTCGAGTCGACGAAAGTGTCCATCGTGTCGGTGTCACGCTTCGCAGCACCCCCGCAGGTAGGACACTCGGTCTTCACGAAGCCCTCATCGCGAGCGAGCGGACTCATCTCTCCGGCTGACCAATCCAAGCCTTGCGGCAGCTGGACCGGCAGTTGTTCGTCGGGGACCGGTACCTCGCCGCACTTCGAGCAGTGAACGATCGGGATCGGCGCGCCCCACGAGCGCTGTCGACTGATCAGCCAATCACGCAGACGGAAACGGACGCGTCCCTCTCCCCTGCCTTCCGAGCTCAACCAGGCGACGACATCTGGGATACCTGACGGCGTCGGCGTCCCGTCGAAGTGTGCAGAGTTGATCATCCGCCCTTCGCCCACATACGGCGCGTCCTGCTCCGGATGCGAGCCGTCGGCCGGTTCGATCACCTGCCGGATGGGCAGGTCGAACTGCTTGGCGAACTCGAAGTCGCGGCCATCATGCGCGGGCACAGCCATGATCGCGCCGGTGCCATAGTCCAGCAACACATAGTCGGCCAGCCAGATCGGGATCCGCTCGTCGTTGACCGGGTTGATCGCGTACGAGCCGGTGAACAAACCGCTCTTCTCCTTACCTGTCGAAGAGCGTTCGATCTCGGACTTGCTGCGGACCTCGGCCAGGAACGCGTCGAAGCGTTCGGCAGCCTCGCCGTTGCACAGCTGTTTGGCCAGCGGGTGTTCGGGGGCTAGGACCATGAAGGTCGCGCCCCACAGCGTGTCTGGCCGCGTCGTATAAACGGGGAACTCGATATCGGAATCGGCGACCCGGAAGGTCACATCTGCGCCTTCGCTGCGGCCGATCCAGTTGCGTTGCATCGCGATGACGCGTTCTGGCCAATCGACCAGCGTGTCCATGTCATCCAACAGCCGCTGGGCGTAATCGGTGATCTTGAAGAACCATTGGGTCAGATCACGCTTGATGACAGCGGTGTCGCACCGCTCGCACAAGCCTTGGATGACCTGTTCGTTCGCCAGGACCGTGTTGCAAGACGGACACCAGTTCGCCGGTGCTGCCTTGCGATACGCGAGGCCCTTCTCGTAGAGGCGCAGGAAGATCCACTGTGTCCACCGGTAGTACTCGGGGTCGCAGGTGTTCAGGCGACGCGACCAATCGAAGCTCATGCCCAGGCGCTTGAACGAGTCGGCCTGCTGCGAGATGTTCGAGTAGGTCCATTCGCGAGGATCCACGCCGCGCTTGCTGGCGGCGTTCTCGGCCGGCAAACCGAAGGCATCCCAGCCGATCGGGTGCAGCACCTCATGGCCGGTCATCGCTTTGAAGCGCGCGATGACATCGCCGCCGGTGAAGGCCTCCAGGTGTCCCATGTGCAGGTCGCCGGATGGGTAGGGGAACATGTCCAGGGCGTAGAACTTCGGCTTCCCGCTGGATAGGTCCGCCGTATGCAGGCCGTCCTTGACCCATCGTTCGGCCCACTCAGGCTCGAAATCGTTCGGGTGATATCGCTCGGGACCGTCGCTCATGGTGCGCGCGGAGTCTAACGGCGCGAAGGGGGACTCCCTAACTGATCTCCCATCCCCGAGCCACTCAAGACGCGCCGGCTGCCTCCAAGACCTCGTCCAAGGGAGCGTGCTCCTCGGCGCCTTCGGCCCTGTGCTCGTACAGGACCTTCCCGCCAGGGGCGATCACGAATGTCGCGCCCAGCTGATCGACGCGTTTGCCTCGGGTCTTCTGACGGTGACCCTTGAAGAACGCCTTGGTTCCCCCGAGGATCTGCTTCGGCCCGATCAGGTCGGACATCTTGCCGCGCTTGATCGACGCCGTTCGCGCAGCCTCGGCATGCTCGTCGATCAAGACTGTATAGCGGATCTCGTTCTCGGAGATGAAGGCCTTGGCGTAGTCGGCGTTACCGGTTCCGATGGCAACCACCTGCGCACCCGCGGCGGTGATCTGGTCGTGATGGCGACGCAACTGCGTCGCATGCTCGCGACAGAAGATTCAGCCGAAGTGCCGAAGGAAGACCAGGATGGTCAGCTGGTCTTCCCAGAAACCGCCAAGCCGATGCATCTTGCCATCGGCATCTGGCAGCTCTACCGCTCCAAGCGCATTCAGATCCATACGCAGATGTTATCGGTCAGGCACGGATGCCGTACGCGAGGACCCTTGCGGGGTCATCCGGCCCGATGTATCTTCGATGCTCCCTACAACGGCGTTGACCAACGAACCAGAACCCCGAGATGAGGGATCAAGATGGGCTACCGCCGATCCGCCATGATCGTGGCCGCTGGACTCCTACCGGTTGGACTTTTCGTCGCCGTGTCCTCTAACGCCGACGAGCCACAACCATCATCCCCCGTAGCGGAACCTGTGGCCACTTCCGATCAGGACATCCTGTCGGCCATAGGCACGGATATCGATGCGACCCTGGAAGAAGTCTTGCCGGCAAGGTACGCAGGCATAGCGATCGGATGGACAGACGAGGTCGCCCGGGCCGTGATCTCGGTCAAGGACGCGTCGATCGAAGATCTCGAGTTGCTGCGCTCGACCTACCCATCCATCTCCGAACGGATCGAGGTCCTCTCGGTCCCCCACTCGCGTAGGGAGCTACTTGGATGGCTGCCGATCGTCGGGGACTACATGCGGTCGCAGTTCGAAGACTCCTACGGTTACGAGGTTCACGGGGCTAGCGGAACCCTCCGGTTGCATGTTCCCGACGAGGACCCCGGCCCTCACCGCGCAGCCCTCGAAGCAAGAGGCATCCCAGCGACCGCTCTCAGTTTCTCCAGCCACTTCTCGGCCGTGAGAACCCTCTAGGCGAGCGATCCGGCGCAGACGCTTCTGGTGGACCGGCGCCTAGACGGCTCGGCCGGTCCACGGACCGACTCCGTCGATCCGATCCACGCGGATGCGCGTCACATAGCCAGCCGGAGGATCATCCATGGGCGGGAACTTCACACCTTCGCCTAGGTAGACATGTGCCAGGCGTTGCAAAAGTTCGGCCGCTCCTCCCTCGGTGATGCGGGCGGTGCCGTAGATGACCGCATATTCGGTCAACCCGATCGCGCTCTTGGTAGGAGACTGCAGCGAGAGCACGACGCGAGGGTCGCCCAAGATGTTGCGAACCTTCTTGTTCTTGGGCAGGTGACCCATCACCACCTCGCCGTCCTCTATGCCCACCCACGCCAAGGTGAGGTGAGGGGATCCGTCGGGGTTGAGCGTCACCATGTGGGCCGGCGCGCCAGATGCGATCAGGTCAACGATGCTCTGCGGGAGATCCATGGTCTGATCGTATCTGTCGCGACATCCACGGTGTCCCCGCTCTAGGGGTTTCTACTGCCCAAAACTCCATCTGAGCTCATAACTGATACAACCCTTGTCCACCGACCATTGTACCTCGATTGGCTCTTCTCCAGAGACCTGCCCCACATCCAAATGTGCAACCGGGGGAGCATCTCGCACATCGACCGCCACGCGATTCCCTACAAGGACCGCTAGGCGCAATGTCGGCCTATCACCGTCATCACAATCCTTGGCGCCCTCCCAGTCAAATGTCAACCTTAGGTAACCTCGCTCTGGAACGAGAAGCTGATTCGAGCCGCGCATATGATCCCGGTCCGGGACGCCAAACTCGCCGCCGACAATATCCTCGAACAGAACCACATTAGGCTCGAAACTCACCTCACACCGATCTGCCACAACATCCTCGGGCAGGCGGGGACCGGTCCACCCGCCACGCCACGGCGTTACACCGCCGACTGCCGATTTAGAGCCGTGCGGAAGCACGATCATCCTCGTCCCCGGGGTCCATTCATTGCCATATTGACCCTCGAATCGCCAAACGCGATCCCCGTCCGTTACCTGTACCCGGACCAACCCAAGCACCGGTCGCTCAAAGGATACCGGCTCGATCCAAACATCCTGCTGCTCGACTCGACAAACTGACTCCTCGGACAATGCCATAGGAGCGATGTCACCAAGCGCCAGCACGGGTGCACCGGAACGACCGCCTTCGGGGGGAGTCCTCGGGGACGCGCAGGCCGAAAGAAGCGCAAGCACCATGGCAAGACACCTGGCACTCAAGACAAGTGCCGTTCCCCGTGCTTCTGCCATGGCGCCCATCACCAACCGGGTAGTTCTATCCTCTCTGGCCCACCGTTTGCCGCGCGCGCCCCGTCGATTCCGTTGGTCCACTGGGCCGTCCAGATGAACTCAAGGCGACGAGAGCAAGAGTTCGCATCCGAGTAGGCCATCTGGCCCTGATGCTTCGGACCCGGCCTCCAGGTCCCGTCGCCGAGATAGGAATACTTCCGTGAGTCGCTCGGTGCCGCATCGCCGGCAAAGAAGACCTGCGTCGTGTTCAGGATCGTTCCCGGGCCTGAATTCACCCTGAGTTCAACTGAGTAGCCAAAGTGAGATCGGGCAGTTTCCCCGTCGTTATCCCAGCAGTCGGCGAACCTATATATGGCCGCGTAGGAGTAGTTGCGACAGTTGAGATCGCATCCGCCCGGTCCAAACCCAATTGCCGTCAACGTGTCCGCTGGCGTAGATCCTTCAGTAATCACCGGAGGACCTCCCACACAGGCGGGATCGAGATACTGTGGCCCGAGTTGAGGGGTGCATCCTGCTTCCCTACTTTCTCCGAGGCCGGGGTCAGATCCCACGCCCAAGAGGAAGTTGACGAGTTTCGCGCAATCCGGTGGCTCTGGCCTCACTAGCCCGTCTGTTCTTTCAGGGGGATGCGCTAGACGAACGATCGAGGGCGTCCCTATCCCATCGTAAGTCACAACTCGAGTTGATCCTGGGAACTTGAGCAATTCCGGACGACCGAGTTCGTCTCGGTTCTGAATCATTGGCGAGTCTCTCCAACGGTAGACAGCACGCCGGGTGCTTCCGAGTCTGGACCGAGCCGATCGCCAACGCGATGGAACATCTACTCCTAGGAGCCGACCTTCTCGGTCAAGGGTCGCTTTCCATACGGCTCCATTGGGAAGGTGCCGCGCCGTGATGTTCCCCCGAGGATCCCGTTCATAACGCAGCGACCCCTCACTAGGCGAGCTGCTCGCCACAAGCAGGCCGGAGTTGTCGAAGGTGTAGCCCGTGCTAGGGCCCGTGGTCCGTGACAGAAATACTTGCCTAGATCCATCGGATCCCGAGGTGGCAGGCTGTTGGATCCACATGAAGGTTCCCTTGCGCGAATCAACGATTTGGGCCACGCCCGCCGGCCCATAGAGTGCCCTCAGAAGAATCTTGCCGGCTCCGCGAATCAACCGGGGCCGTCCGTCGGGGCCATAGCTGAAGGCATACTCGATGCCTGCAGGTCCCGATAGAGCCTCCAATTGGTCGAACTCGTCGAGGCGGAAGTTCCACTTGGTCGGACCAGCTGAAATCGCAGAGATCATATCGTTCTGCCATTCAACTAGCCATGTTCGACCGGGCTCGCGCACCGTGGAAATCCTGTCGTCCACATACTCGAGGCGTGCCCATCCGTTGACGCCGTCGGTGAACTGCGTCGCCCTCCCCGAAGGTCCGAATTCCCAAGTCCAGCCGCTGCGTCCCACAAGACGAAAGTGACCTGAAGCAATCTTAGTCAGCGAGAAATACTCGCGCGCATCAGCCCAATGCGCGCCGGCGCGTACGAGTTCGTACGAGGACCCAGAACCGAGCCTGACATGGGCTACATCATTTTGCCAGTCAAGGTATCCGGCGCCCTTGAATGACCAGCCTCCCACCGAGACTCTGCGCATCGCCCGCGCCCGCCGATCCGAGTCAAAGATCCACTTCATGTAAGTGTGCCCCGCGGCTGGAATCTCCGATAGCAAGGAGGCCTCAAGAACCAAGGTCCCGAACGCTGGCGCGACCCCCCACTTGAGAGTGTCTGTCATAGCGACACTGGGCGAAACTAGGTGATAGCCCGTCTCAACTTGAAGGGTAGAACTGAACGGCGTGCGGGAGCCGGCCTGTGCCACCCCGGGCAGCCCTACCATTGCCACGACTACGATCGCACCTGCGATTTTCCCCATACGCCGGTCACCCATTGCCCCTCTTCCAGTATCCGCCAATGGAGGAACCCTACCACCATGGATACTTGCTGTCAAAGTCAGGTCACGGCGATCGCTCAAGAGTCCGGCTCGTTCCTGGTGGGTTGCGGACATGTCGGACACGGCAATGTCCACATGTCGGTGATACAGGCCGACGACACGAAACGCGCCGAACTGATGGACAAGATATTCGAGCTCGGCGTGCAGATGGGCGGCGCGATCAGCGGCGAACACGGGATCGGCACCGAGAAACGCCGGTACTTCCTAGAGCACACTGAGAGCATCGCGCTTCAGCGACGCATCAAGCAAGCGTTCGATCCGGCCGGGATCTTGAATCCCGGTGTCTTGTTCGACTAACGACCAGACAGCAGATGATCGACCGGGTCCACGCCGATACCGAGGGACACATCCGTAGCGGTCAGTCCAGCGCAGAAGGCCGACTCGGGTTCGCTCAGCGTGAAGCCAAGATCAGCCGCACGCTCCAACAGCGAGCATCCCACATGCTCTCCGATCAGAGGGTTGACGCTGAGCCCGAAATTGTCGTTACCCATGACCGGATAGAGACCGGCGGCCTGGATGACCGTAGGCATCCCCTCGATCGGCGATATGAGGTAGCCGACCTGATCGTCTGCCAATCCGAACATGAAGTGTTCCTGCGCCGTGGCGCCACGCTCGAGATCGAAGATGATCTCTGGATAGGCCTCGCCCGGGACTCCAGCGAAGAGCAAATCGCCGATACGGAACCCCGACACATAGGTTCGCATCACCGGACCGACCGTCCACGGCGGTGTGGTCGCGCGATCGATCGACGCGCCCGCCACATTCGCGGGATGTTGAGCCCCCAGCGGGACATAGGCGGCATACAACAGAGGTGCCGTGATGGTCTCGCTGATCAGCACGCGTGAGGCTGCGACGCCAGAGCCGCCAACAGGGATGGACGCGGCCAGAGCGGCGTCGGTGAGGTCGTCGGTGAAGTCGATGAACTGATCGAACTGGCTGTCGCTGTAGCGAGCGCCGATACCCCCGATGGCTCCTACCATCGCGATCCCCACGCCGCCGCGTTCCCTCACGTAGCGGTTGCCGAGTTCGCCCGTCCAGTCGCCAGAGGCCAGCCGATCCTTGCCGTCAAGGATGCTCGCGTGCGCCGAGAAATTCGAGAGCGTCACGATGACATCGCCGGTCGTCTTCGAGGTGGCTTGCATGACTCGGAACTCGCGATCGATCTGATCGAGAACGCCGCCGGTTCCGTCCCAGTGGTTCTTCAAGTGGTCGGGATCCCGCGGCGCATATGTCGTCGCACCGACGACGATATCTGCCGGTTCGAGCGCCGCGTCAGCCTCGACGATGGCCTGGACGACCGCAGCCTTGTGAGCATCGAGGTACTTCTGGTCGACGCCACCCCAGATCCCTTCGACATCAGGACTCGTGTGCGAATGGTCAGAGGTGAACATGATCGACCCGGTCGGGATGCCGGTCTGGTCAGCCGCAGCACGACGGATGTCGTAAGCACCGACCTCGCCGAACTCCAACTGGTAGCCGGCGAACAGGCCCACATTCGAGCTCGTCGCGAAGACGATCTTCTGCCCCTCGCTCTCAACGACAACCGCTCGCGCGTACAGCGTCTCGCGTTCGCCAACCGCTGGTCGCGAACAACCGAGTCCGAAACCTCCGAGACACACGGTCTCGGTCTCCAGATCCACCAACTTGGACGGCGAAACATCAACGACCGCGGCACCGACCCGGAAGGTCGTCTCTGCGACGGATGCGCTCGGAGCGACCGAGGCGACGACCGCCGAAGCGGTCACCAACGACCAGAGGATGCGTTTCATCTTCACCTCACCAGGGTCGCCGAAGGTGACCCGTTGTACTCGCCGTAGATGTCGATCACGCCCTCCCGCTCGACCGTCACCTGATCGCCATCGAAGAGCTGGGTCGTGACCTTCCACCGCCCGTCGACCAACTGTGCGGGCAGTCGTTCCGTTCCGCCTGCGGCTCTGCGGATCGTCACCGTTGCCGAAGCGACGGTGCTGGTGTCCGCCCATGGCCGGAAGGAGCATCGAGAGCAGTACTGCTGGTGCCGCGCAGGATCTGCAAACCCATATGTGAAGAGCTCACGCTGGTTACGGATGAAAGGCATGACCGAGGTGTACGAGTCGGGATAGTCGATCGGCCCGACGGTGTAATCGATCTTGTTGAAGGTGTGAACAGAACTCGGACCTACCACGAAGCTGGCGCCGTCGGGCTCGAGTCGCAGGTCCTCGATCGTGATCTGAGCCCAGGCGCCCACATCGAACGGATCGGACACGAGTTCGTATGGTTCGACGCCACCCAGAGCACGACGCAGTCCCTGCACCCGGAAGCGGTAGGACCCTTCGGGAGTGACCGGCGTGCCGCCCACATCATCGAGTTCGCTCACGAAGGCTTCGAAGTTCGCCGTCCAACGCCACTGGAAACTGCCGCTCGCCCAATCATCGACCTGATCGGGCGTCGGGAACCCGACCTTGATCTGGACATCCGCGGTCTGGTCGCCGTATGTCTCCCAGGATCCGCCGACGAGACGCTCGACGGTCACCTCGGGCAGATCGTCATACGCGTTGCCACCGATCCAAGAGAAGTCAGCAGCCGAGAACCTTCGGATGTCCTCTGGCTGCTCCAACGCGATGGGTGTGCCACCGTCGGGCGGAAGCGCCGCCTCGAAGAAGGACCTCACCTCTCGGCCGAGCGCCCCGAGTGCTTCGGCGGCCAGCTGGACCCGCGCATCCTCAGCTTGATAGACCAGATCCAGAGCCGACGGCTGGAGCGGGGCACCTCCGTTCAACCCTTCCGACAACGACGCGAGCCGCTGCACCAGGTAATCCTGCCCATGCGGACCGAGGCCGCTCAGGGCTTTGCGATACGAGTCGAAGGAGCGGTACTCGCGATAACTCGGGATGTAACCCCAGTAGTCGTTGGCCATCCCAACCGAGATCGGTAGGTCATAGCCCAGCTCGGGCCTCTCGATCTGGGTGAAGTTGCCCTTGATCTTCGAGATATCCGCCGGTTCGGCTTCCGCGTAGGGGGTATAGCTGGCGTCCTCCCAGCCCTTCGCGTCGTTGTAGATCTGTGCGCGCGCCCGCTGCATGATCTGGTCGCTGACCGGGGCGAGCAACTTGGAAGGGTTGCGGGGATCGGGACAGGTCCAGGTCGTGTCAGCCGCCTGGGTGCATGTGTTGATGCTCTCCCAATCCCAACCGAGCCATAGGTTGTCCGGTGTCTTGTCGAGACGGCTCTCGAGATGCAGCGCCTGATCGGTGAACTGTTCAGCTGGCGAGAAGGTAACGCCGACGGTTCCCAACTTGAAGGCCTGCAACGGCACCGCAAGCGATTCTTCGACACCCGAGAAGGCTGTCGCCGAGTAGGACTCTGGGATCGGGACGCCAAGCTGCTTGGCCTGTTCGTAGACATCCACGGGCTTGATCGGCGACGCGTCGATGATCGGTTCGGTGGCGCTGCCGAAGAAGAAGCCACAGTCGGGTAGCCCGACGATCGGAACCCCCGGGTTGCCTTCGAAGGCCTTGCGGGTCTGGCAGTTGCTTACGCCCGGATAGGGCCGGGTCGCTGGCGGCGCGAACCGTTCCGCGACGAACTCGACATCGAAGTCGGATTGCAACGACGCGAACCGATCTGGGTGCTCGGGAGTCCCGATGCCAGAGGACCACGACTCGATCTGGTCGTGAGCCTGCTCGACGCGTGCAGCCAGTAGGCGTGCAGCCCTCTCGAGTGCACCGAATCGCATCTCCTGGAACTCGCGGCGATCCTCGGGCTGATGTACGCGCGTCCCCTTGTGCGGGCCCGATGTGCCGGTCTCGCGTTGCGACCATAGGGTCACGCCGCCGATGGAGCGGTCCAAGAGTCGGTATGTGGCTGCGGTGATGTCTCCGTTGAGGACGCCATCACCCCAGACCCACTCGGGATGCAGACCTTTGATCAACCATGTCGCAAGCGGCTGAGGATCGTCTGGGTCGGTCATGTCATCGAACCGGACGATCGTGATCTGTCCGGTGGTGAACGAGTACGGCTGACCGGCCGGCGTGCCGTCGTCGGCTACCTGCGGTCCGTACGAGTGGCTGGTGATCTCGTTGAAATCGACCGTCGCCCCACCCATCCGGGTCGGACGCATGTCGGATGCCGCCGCGATCACAGCGTCGGCCATGCTCTGAGCCAGGTACTCATAGAACCGCAGATCGAACACATCCTGGAAGAGCCACACTCCCCAAGACGGCGTCGAGTAGTACGGACTCGAATGCGAGTGGCTGGCGGTCACAGCCAGGTTGTCCAACGCGATGCCGGTGAGCGGGCCTTGCTTCAAGCCCAGCGAGACGAGCCGATCGTGCTCGGCCAGCAGGCTCGCGGTCCTTCGGGTCAGGAGGGTCTGCGGCAGGTACAGGTCGTTCGCGACGACGGCCACACGGTCACCTTCGCCATCCTCGACGACCAGCGCGCGCACCGTAGTGCGCGACGCCATCTGGCTGGCTCCTTCCTTCCATCCCGAACGCACATAAGGGTCAACGGTGTTGGGATCCTGGGTGTCCGCGTACTGGCCCTGCGACGCGCCCATGCGCCAGGAGGCGTCCACCACCGCGGCTCCTGCCCTGGTTATCCCTGTCGCGTCCAACTGCGTCGCCGCGACGCGAGGAACCCCGGCTTGACCGATCCCGATGCCCGAGACCGTGATCGCGGCGACAGCTGTCGCAGCGACGAGCACCTTGCGCATCAGCGTCCCTCCCCGTCGCCCATGACACCGAGGACCGACCCGATCTCGAGCAGCGTGTTCTGCACCTGATCGCCCGTGCATCGTCCCGTGCTCAGAGACTCTTCGTAGTTAGCCATCTCGAGGGACGGTTGGAAGAGCGCCGCAGCATTGCCGCTTCGGATGTCGTACTGCTCGGCGGGGATGATGTAGCCGATCTGGTCGTTGGCGAGGCCGAAGACCATCACGCTCCGTGCGCGACTCAGATAGTCCTTGGTGATGCCGCTGATCGAGGCGAAGATCTCTCCCGGCGCTTGCATGATGACGATCGCGTCACCCGGATCGCCCGGCAGAACCGACCACTCCCCGTCGGGCCCACGCTGCTTCAGGGCGCCCGGATCACCGATACGGAAACCGCCGACAGGGGTGAGGACGCTGACGGGGCCGACGCCGACACAGCTCGGGGTGCGAGCACCCCCTCGCTGCTGGACGCTGGTGGATGGGCCGGATGCGTAGGGACCGGTGACGGTCGCGTCACGCACGAACACCTTCCCGATGTTGGCTGCAGCCAGCGACAGGTTGTCCGCGGGGGCTTGGATGATGCGACGCTCCGAGATGATCTCGTTAGAGGTGAGCACAT